>CAYRVP010000039.1:0-30741 GCA_964427845.1 uncultured Caldilineaceae bacterium | reverse complement strand
CCCGGGCCCACCCGCCGCATCGGCGTGCTGCTCGACCACCTCGTGAGCGGCACCAAGGAGGCGCGGGCCGCGTCGGCGGTGAGCTCCGAGCACGTGCTCGTGGCCGGCCACCCCTACGTCGACGTGTGGCAGGCGGTGAAGCCGGCCGCCGTCGGCATCGCCGCGTGGCCCGATGTGCCGATGGGCATCGGGTGGAAGGTGGGCATTACCCCCTGCACGGAACCGTCGCCGACCGCCAATGCGGTGCGGAAGAGGCGGCCTCCAGCCATCACCCAGAGCGCACCGTCGCCGACCTGCACGCCCTGCAAATGACCAAATGCGGTAATGGCTGGAGCCGCAATCTGTTCGAGCACAGAACCGTCCGGAATGGATAGCGCGACGATCCTGCGCGAGCCCTCATCTGCCACATAGAGCGCGCCGCCCGTATCATCCACCGCAAGCGCCACGGGCACGGCGGGCGCATTCTTGAGCGCCAGCAGGTGTGTACCGCTGAAGTCTGATGGCAGGGCAAGCGTACGATGTCCGCCGCCGCTTGAGGCCATGACTTCACCATTTTGCAGCAGGGCGAACGTCATGCTCGCGCCCGCAGCCATGGCAACGCCATGGCCCAGAGACCGAGCCATCCACGTGAGCCCGCTGTTCATCACGTTCCACTCGGCGCCGTCCCACGTGCGGCGCACGATGCGGTTGCCTGCAACGTCCAGGTACTGAATGCCCGTCTCGTCGACTGCAAGGTCAACATACTGCGGAGTGAATCCCTCTGCGCTCACGGGCTTGTTGGCCTCTCTACGCCACTCGCCTGCTAGCGCAGCGAAGCGATAGAGGTCGTTGGCCCTGTCGAGCACAATCAAGTCCTGCGTGCCGGGTATGACGTCCAACGCGATTGGCTCCTGAATGGAAAGCCCGTCAACCGCGGCGGCGCTGGTGAGGATGGCGGTGACGGTGATCACCCCGCCTGCCGTGGCTGCCGTGGGGAGTTCGCCCCGGTAGATCGAGCCACCATCAATGAGATAGAAGTTCTGCTCGGCCACGACAAATTCCAGAGGATTGACGGGCAGGCGGCCCTGCATATCCACGAGGGTCCACGCCGGCGTGTCGTCGGCATCCAAATAGCGCCAGCCGTCGCGCGCGTCGAGGGCGCGATTGGTGACCGTTTGCAGACACGTGAGGAGTTCATCGTCACGCGACAATTGCACCTGCGCCATGTCGAGTTGGTGCGCGAACCAGTCGAGCTTGGCGCTGCTGCGTGATGCCAGCGTGGAGGCCAGCGCAGTGCGCAGCCACACCGCCACCGGTGCGTCGTCAGAGGCGGCGGCTGCATGGTCAGCACAGGGCTGCGCGACCGCGGCATCGACAATGGCAACAGCAGATTGACCTGGGGGATCGACTTCGGTAATTGGGGCGATGGAGCAGCTACTCAACAAACCGACAAGGATGGCGAGGGAACCGACACGTGCCAGGAGACGCATGCAAATACTCACAATTTCTTGGTGGTGCATCCGGCAAGTGAGACGGTCTTTCGTAGCGGCTGCTTTAGCTGCCGTACTAACCAATCGCACTGTGACAAAGACGAACGGCGCCTGAAGCCGCCGCTACGAATCAGCGACGTACTTGCCGGATGCACCACTTGGATTTTGGGCGAAACATGATGCAACAACGTAACGATTACTGCGACTGCAAGGCAAAACTGCCGCACTGCAACGCGTGGCACAGCGGGCCGAGCGCGCGCCAATGGTTTACTGGAAGTGGCTCTTCCTTGCGAGCCGCAGTGCTCTCAAGGCATTGCGCAGACGCCGGCTGTTGTCTTCACGGCATCAACCTGTTGGCGAGAGTGCGCGTGACCGACTCGGTCCTTTCCCGGGCACGCAGCTACTCATAGGGTAACACAAGGCCGCGGCGGATGGCCCATTCGTCCGCCTGCGATGGGCATGAATTTGCGCAGGCAGCTTGGGCGCTGCAGGCACAGCGCAGCCGATGCATTGGGCGCGCGTTCGCTCCGTGCCGCGCGCCTATGGTAGACTTCGCGACGGAGTGGACGCCCTCGTTTTGCCATCGCTTGCGTCCCTCGCACAAGGTGACAAGCATTCTATGGACAAGTTCACAATTGCTTGCGTGCAGATGAAGATGCGCATGCACGCCTCGCTGGATGATTATCGTGATGACCTGCGCCGCTACTTGCGCGCCGCCAATACCAAGCGCGCACGCCTCGTGCTCTTCCCCGAAATAGCGGGGTTGATGCTCGCGCCGCTGCTGCTGGGCGATGCACGCACGAACCTGCTGCGGCGCGCCGAAGTGGGTCGCAAACGCAACGCGCGCGCGTGGGATAAGGTGAGTGGCAAGGCGGCCGGCTGGCTTGCGCAGGCACTCAAGGCCGACCTGGGCGCAGCCACCGCAGGCCTGCTCGACGTTGAGCCGCAGCGCTTGTGGGACACATATGTGGAAATCTTCGGCGGCCTTGCACGCACGCAGGGCGTCACGATTGTGGCCCCCAGCGCGTGGCTGCCTGATCCAGCGGGTGCGTCTGATGAGGGACGCGTGCTGCGCAATCTGAGCGCCATCTTCGGCCCGAGCGGCGAAGTGCTGGGGACGCAAGCCAAGGTGCTGGGCGCAGGCGAGGATGAGGCGCGTGTGGCCAAGGGCGTCGGCTGGCGCGTCATCCCAACCGAAGTGGGGCGAGTGGGGCTGATGCTGGGGAGTGACGTCCTCTATCCAGAGGTGGGTCGCGTTCTTGCCTATCAGAATGCGGAGATGCTGCTGCTGCAGGGTGCGTGCGCAAGCGCGGCGAGCTACCACAAACTGCGCGCCGGTATTCTGGCGCGCATGCAGGACAACCAGCTCTATGCCGCGGCCAGCTTTGTGGTGGGGGCCAACCCCCTGCGCAAGGGCGCAGAACCCTACATGGGGCGTTCAGCCATTCTCGCGCCGCAGGAGTTGACGCCCAAGTATAACGGGGTGCTCGTCGAGATGGGCAGCATGCAGAGCGAGGGCGTCGTCACGGCCGAGTGGGATTATGTGGCGCTGCGCCAATTGTGGGATAGCTCGGAGACGCCCCTGCGGCGTGCGTTGACGCCCGAGGACGCTGCGCCCCTGCTGGCGGCCCTCTATACGCAATTGAAGGCGCTGCCGGAATCGCCGGCGGTCGAGTTGCTGCCCGAGCCGATGGTCTTGCCAACCAACGAGATCACCCTTTCGGATGAGAGCATTGACGACGAGCCGGTGGGCGAGCTGGATGATCTGCCGCTGCTGGCCACCGTGCGCAGCCACTGGCCGCTGCAGGTGGTGGAGAGCGAGAATGGTGTTGCCGGGGAGATCGATGAGGCACTGGTGACGGTTGATGTCACCACAAATGTCGAGTGGACGTCGCCGCGCAACTATGTGGAGGCGGAGACTGCTTCGGCCATTCGGCGCGACGACGAGACCGACGAGATGGATGCCGTTGAGCACCGGCCCGAACCAGAGGCCGAGGGAGTGGAGGACGTCGAGCAGGCCGAAGGTGAGCCGGAGCCGCAGGCCGCAGTTGAGGCGCCTGAGTCCGCGCAGCAAAGCGCGGCCGAGCCGGCTGCCGAAGCAGAGTCGCACCCCGAGTTGGCAGGCGAGGCGCAGACCGAAGCGCCCGCACAAAGTGACGCAACGGCCAACGGGGACGATGCATTTGCCGACAGGCCGCCGCGTGAGTCGCCCTCCGTACAGGGTCCCTCTCCCGAAGATGTGGTGAACTGACGTGACGCCGGAAGTGCTGGTGCGCGGCGCGACTTGATGGCGCAGCGCAACGCCACGGCACGCACGCTCCCGCGACAACTCAAACAACGCATCGTTACACGGATAGCAACGGAAGGAGCCAGTGCTCGACGACTGGCTATGCACTGTCCGTTCTTTCCGCGCAACGATGCGTTTTGCTTATTGGCGCCGGTCTCCGGTTAGCGGGGTGACCACGTGGACAGCACACCGTCGGCTACACGTCTTGCCTGCGCTGCGCCCAATGCCTGCACGAAGACACCGCTCTCGCCTGCCTCGGAGACCCCTGCATAGGTGATTGCTGTGCCGTCGGGCGACCAGACGCGCAGGTTCTGCGCATACTGGTCCGCAAACGCCAGGTAGCTCTGCACGAAGGTAATGCTGGGCGCAAAGCGCTCGTATTGCGTGGTTGTCATCCCGTCCCAAACATGCCAGCGCAGCCATGTGCGCCCCGGCTCTGCCATGTCGCGCGCAAGATAGGCCAGGTTGCTGCCGTCCGGGCTCCAGAATGTTGCCAGCACGGTGGGTGCAGGCAGCACGATGGTTCGCAGCGTATCCAGTTCTGCAACATAGAGTGGTCCGTATGTGTTCGACGGTGCGTCCGCAGGCGTAAGCACAAACGCCACGCGCTCGCCGCCTGGGCTGAGTGTGAAGCCGATGCGGTCGTCAAAGTCGGTAATCTGTTGCAGCGGCAGCCCCGCCAGGTCGGTTACAACCAGGGCTTGCCCGGCGGCGTCGCCCACGGCGTAGGCCAGGCGCGCGCCGTCGGCCAGCCACTGGGGCGCGCCAAAATCGGCGGGCGTTTGCGTCAGCGTGGTGCGCGCGCCCGAAAGCTGCTGCAACTCCATGCGGTTGCTGCCAATGTGCGCCAGCAGCGCATCACCCGCGGGTGACCACGAAAAGTAGTAGGGTGACCCTTCGGCCAGCGTGGCGGCGCTGTTTGACGCCACATCAAAGATGCGCACCGCCATGGAGGGGCCTTCGAGCCCTTGCCAGTTGCTGATGTAGGCAATTCGCGCCCCCGTAGGGCTCCACGAAATATAGAAGGGCGGGAAGGTGAGAAGCAATTCGCTGCGTGCCGTGCCGTCGTAGCCAATTGTCACCAGCGCACCGCGCGCGCCCGCAGTCGAGATGTCTGTGCGTGCAAAGGCGATGGTGCGTGCGTCCGGGCTCCAGACGGGCTGGCTGTAGCGGCGCGTGTCGCCGGCGTCGCGCGTCAGGTTGAGGCGGCGTGCGCCGTCGGGCGCGATCGTAAAGATGTTGCCGTCGCGCCCCTGCACAAGCAGCCTGTTGCCGGGCTGCGCCGGCATAACGTTCGCGCTGCCCGCCTCCGGCCGGATCGCGAAGGCGCTCAACTGCGCGGGCGTGCAGCCGCCCAAGGCCGCGAGCACCAGCAGCGCTGCCGTCACGTAAATGAGTCTGCGAACCATTTGATGATGCCTCCAGAACCGCGCCCCAGTTGGGCAGAGGCTGAATGCACCTGCCGTACCGAAATCGGTTGTGTCGTGTGCAAGGAGACTACTTGAAGAGCGACGCGGCATCTGCAAGGTGGCGTACAAGTGCGCATGGCGGCGCGTCGGTAGGCCGTTCGGCTTGCCTCGCGCACGCGAAGCCGATTTGACATGTGCCCGCGCACTTGCTATCATCCACCCAACGCATTTCTCACAGGCCAAATAGATGATCACTCTGCTCAGCGGCGCAAACAAGAAGAGCAAGAAGCACACCCCCGGACAGACTGTCTGGTAATCGGCGCTTGCTCACTGACGAGACATAGCTACCGGCCATCCAGACGGATGGGCCGGTTTTTATTTGCCCACTTTCTGCACCCATTTCGTGTTTTCGCAAACCGATGCCAGCCAATGACGGCTCCTGCAGTGACGCAGCATCGGGCAAGAGCAGTGACGAGTATCATTGCCTGTCGCAACCGTCGCAAGCCCGTCTGCCCTTCCCTAGTTCCAGGCGTTGAGGAGCCGTACCATGAGTCTTGAAAACTTCGCGATTATCGAGTCCACCTTGCGTGAGGGCGAACAGTTCGCCAACGCCTTCTTCACGAGCGATCAGAAGATCGAGATCGCACGGTTGCTGGATGCCTTCGGCGTCGAGTATATCGAGCTGACGTCGCCCGCCGCCAGCCCCCAATCGCGCGACGACATCAAGCACATTACCGCTCTGGGCCTCAAGACGAAGATTCTCACCCATGTTCGCTGCCATATGGACGACGCCAGGATCGCCATCGACACGGGCGTGGACGGCATCGATGTCGTCTTCGGCACCTCGTCGTACCTGCGCGAGTTTTCTCACGGCAAGGACATCCCCTATATTATCGAGAGCGCCATCGAAGTGATCGAGTTCGTCAAGAGCCAGGGGCTCGAGGTGCGCTTCTCCAGCGAAGACTCCTTCCGCAGCGACCTGGTGGACCTGCTGACGATCTACCGTGGCGTGGACAAGATCGGTGTCAACCGCGTGGGCATTGCCGACACAGTGGGCGTGGCCAACCCGCGCCAGGTCTATGACCTTGTGAAGACGCTGCGCGGCATTGTCTCGTGCGATATCGAGTTCCACGGCCACAACGACACGGGCTGCGCCGTGGCCAACGCCTACTGTGCGCTTGAGGCGGGCGCGACCCACGTCGATACCTCCGTGCTGGGCATTGGCGAGCGCAACGGTATCACCTCGCTGGGCGGCCTGGTGGCGCGCATGTATGTGTTTGACAAGGATGGCGTGCGCAGCAAGTACAATCTCCCATTGCTGCGCGAGGTGGAGAATTTCGTGGCCGGGCTGGTTGAGGTGGACGTCCCCTTCAACAACTACATCACCGGCTACACCGCCTTCACGCACAAGGCGGGCATCCACGCCAAGGCCATCCTCAACAACCCCAGCACCTACGAGATTCTGGACCCGGCGGACTTTGGACTCACGCGCTATATCCACGTGGCGCACCGGCTGACCGGCTGGAACGCCATCAAGGAGCGCGCTGAGCAATTGCAGCTTGAGATGAGCGATGACGCCGTGAAGAAGGTGACGGCGCAGATCAAATCGATGGCTGACCAGAAGCGGCTCACCCTCGACGATGTGGATTATCTGCTGCGCGCCTATCACAGCAGCGTGGTGGATGGAGACGCGATTGAGGCGATGGAAACGCAGAGTTAGCAAACAAGTCATCAATCGTCAATCATCAATTATCAGTCAAGATCGATGATTGATGATTGACGATTAAATGCGAACGAACGCCATGAACCTCGACCCGTCCGCCTGGCAACTGCTTGATAGCCGCACGCACTATGCCAACCGCTGGCTTACGGTGGTGGTGGATGATGTGGTGCTGCCCAGCGGCAAGCCCTACAAGTACACGCGCCTGGAGCCGGCGGGGATTGGCGTGGGCGTGATCGGGTTCGACGCACAGGGGCGCATTCTGCTTGAGCGTGAATACCGTCACGGCGTGGGCGAGGTCGTTTGGCAGATTCCCGGCGGGCTGGCCGAAGGCGGCGAGGACCTGCAGGCGGCCGGGCTGCGCGAGTTGCGCGAGGAGACGGGCTTTCAGCCTGCGACTGTCACGGCGGAAAGCGTGCGCTATCTGGGTGTTGTGTGGGACAACCCCGCTTTCGGCCTCGCCGCCAGCCACATCTATGTTGCGTGGGGGCTGGAGGCGATTACCGACGTGCGTCGCGACCCCGCCGAGTTTGTAACGCTGCACTGGGTCTCACCGGCGTGGCTGCGCGAGGCGGTGCGCGGCGGCGAGATCAAGGATCGCGTCGTCGTAGCCGCCGTGGCCTATCTGCTGCTGAATGGGTGGCTGGCATGATGGCTCAAACATTTGCCCAAAAGGTGCTTGCGCGCAGCGCCGACTTGCCATCTGTTCAGGTGGGTGCGGTGGTGGATGCGCGCCCGCACGTGGTGCTGAGCCACGACAACAGCGCGGCGATTCGTCGCATCTGGCTCGCGTTTGGCCAGCAGCGGGTTGTCATCCCCGAGAGGTTGGCGATGACGCTGGACCACGCCGTGCCTGCGCCCACAACCAAGCACGCGCAGAACCACGCCGAAATTCGCGCCTTTGTGGTCGAGCAGGGGATTGCCAACTTCTTCGAGGCAGGACGCGGCATCTGCCACCAGGTGCTGAGTGAGGAGGCCGTCGTGCTCCCCGGCCAGGTGATACTGGGGGCCGACTCGCACACCTCGCACTTTGGCTGGATGGGTGCGTTTGGCGCGGGCATCGGCCGCAGCGAGGTGGCAGTGCTCTGGGCCACGGGCGAGCTTTGGTTGCGCGTGCCCGAGTCCATGCAGATTGTGCTCGACGGTGCACTGCCGACCGGCGTCAGCGCCAAGGATTTTGCGCTGCGCGTGATTGGCGACCTGGGCGCCGATGGCGGCCTCTACGCGTCGGTTGAGTTCAGCGGCAGCGGCATCGAGGCGATGAGCCTTGCCTCGCGCATGGTGCTTCCCAACATGATGGCGGAATTCGGCGTCAAGAACGCCTATGTTGCGCCTGATGGCGCCGTCTTCGATTACCTCGCCAGTCGCCTGGCGCGCCGGTTGCTGCGTCAGGGCAAGACCCTCAGCGAGGACGATGCCCGCGCGCAAATCGAAGCCGGTGCGCTCTTCCCGGACGCCGGGGCAGCCTATACAGCTGTTCATCGCTACGACGCGTCCGCGATGGAGCCGGTCGTGGCCTGCCCGCACGCGGTGGATGCGGTGGCGCCCCTCTCGCAGGTCGCCGGCACGCGCGTGCAACAGGCTTTCCTGGGCACCTGCACCAATGGGCGCCTGGAGGATTTGGCGGAGGCCGCGGCCATCGTGCGCGGCCGCCACGTTGCCTCGGGCACGCGCCTGCTGGTCATTCCGGCTTCGAGCGAGGTGCTGGCCGACGCGCTGCGCCTGGGCTACATCGCCGATTTTGTCGATGCGGGCGCGCTCATCGGCGTGCCCGGTTGCGGCCCGTGCATGGGCAACCACATGGGCATCCCTGCGCCCAACGAGGTGACGATCTCGAGCGCCAACCGCAACTTTCGCGGGCGTATGGGCACACGCGATGCCGACATCTACCTGGCCAATCCGGCCGTCGTCGCCGCTTCGGCCATCGCGGGCTACATCATCGACCCGCGCGACTTAACGTAATGGCGCAGGGCAGAGAAGCGCAAGCAGAAGCAACTCGAGTCAACCAGGCAACCAGTCAACCAGTCACCCAGTCAGCCAATTACCAACTCCCAATTACCCATGCTCATCTCCGGCCGCGCCTGGACCTATGGCGACAACGTCAACACTGACGTCATCTTCCCGGGCAAATACACGTATACACTGACCGAGCGCGCTGATATTGCGCGCGTTGCGCTGGAGGATCTGGACCCCACCTTTGCCGCGCAGGTGCAGCCCGGCGATGTGATCGTAGCCGGGCGCAACTGGGGCTGCGGGTCGAGCCGTGAGCAGGCGGCCACGTGCCTTGTGTACAACGGCGTGGGGGCAGTCGTTGCTGCCTCGTTCAGCCGCATCTTCTACCGCAACGCACTCAACAACGGGCTGCTCGCGATTGTCTGTCCCGAGGCCGTGGCTGCGATTGCGCCGGGAGAACGCATCACCATCGACCTCGAACGCAACGAGGTCGTCTGCGCCGCGGGCGTCTATGGTTTCCCGCCTTTCAGCGCGAGCGTGCTGGGGATTGTGGCGGCGGGCGGCATTGTGGAATATGTCAAACGCACATTGGCGGGGGGCGCGTGAGGCGGCGCCTGCTCAGGGTCGCGTACGCGCTCTATGGGCTCAAGTGGCGGCTGCTGCGCCCGATCACATTGGGTGTGCGTTTGATGCTCGTGCAGGATGGCTGCGTGCTGCTGATTTGCCACAGCTACCAGAATGACTGGACCTTTCCAGGCGGCGGCGTGAAGCGCGGCGAATCGCTGCGCGCAGCAGTACTGCGTGAGGCACGCGAAGAAGTTGGGGCGGTCATACTCGATGAGCCCTATCTGATGGGCATCTATACCAACTTTCAGGCGGGCAAGAGCGACCACGTCGCACTCTTCGTGAGTGAGTCGTGGCGGCTGGCAGAGCCGAGCGACCGCTGGGAAATTGAAGCCCGCGCGCTCTTTGCGTTGAGTGCGCTGCCCGTATCGGAGTCCGGCACCCTCCAGGTGCGCGTGTGGGAGTACCAGGCCGGCAAGCGCGGCCTCAACAAAGTCTGGTAGGTGCGCGATCGAAGCGCCGATTCTGCTGCGTGGCGTGATTGTGGGCATTGGCATCGCGGCCCCGGTCGGCCCGATTGGCCTACTCTGCATCCAGCGCACGCTGAATGAGGGCCGGCGTGTCGGGCTCGTCTCCGGACTGGGGGCGGCAAGCGCCGATGCGCTCTACGGCGTTGTGGCGGCGTTTGGCCTTACGCTGGTGACGGCTTTTCTGGTTGAGCAGCGCCTGTGGCTTGGCCTGGGCGGCGGCCTGTTTCTGCTCTACCTGGGCGTGCGCACGTTGCTGACGCCACCCGCCTCGCAGCCGCCCGCGCAAACAGTTGCGGAAATGGATGGTGCGCGGAGCAACCTGTGGCGAGCGTGGGGGTCGACCTTCCTGCTGACGCTCACCAACCCAATGACGATCTTGGCGTTTGTTGGCATATTCGCCGGGGCAGGGCTGGCGGCGGAGGGAGGCGCGCTGGGCGCAGTGTTGCTGGTGCTCGGTGTCTTTCTAGGCTCGGCGCTCTGGTGGATTACACTGGCCACGGCAGTTTCGCTTGCCCGACGCAGAGTCACGCCACACGTGCTGACGTGGGTCAATCGCGGTGCGGGGCTGCTTATCGTGGCATTTGCCGTTTACGCGCTGTTTTCATCCGTGCGGAACTGAGCGGCGGACATTGCCGGGTGGAATATGTGCCGTCATGAACGGTCCGGCAAATAACGGCGTCACGTCGGAGACGTGACCTACGAAGTGAGCGGCGCGCAAGCGCTCTCTGACAGGGACGGAACCGTGAAACGGATTGCACTGATTGAAGGCGACGGTGTTGGCAAAGAGGTTGTGCCCGCGGCGCGGCGTGTGCTCGAGGCCGTGGGCGCGCCACTTGAGTACGTGACGCTTGAGGCAGGCTGGCAGTGTTTCATTCGCACGGGTGCGGCGCTGCCCGAAGCGACGCTTGTCGCACTGCGCACCTGTGACGGCGCGCTGCTGGGCGCGGTCAACTCGCCAAGCCACCAGGTCGAGGGCTACAGCAGCCCCGTGGTTGCGCTGCGCAAGGAGCTAGACCTTTACGCCAATCTTCGCCCCATCATCTCGGCGCCGGTGGCGGCCAGTCGCCCCAATATCAACATGCTGCTGGTGCGCGAAAACACCGAGTGCCTGTACGTCAAGCAGGAGTGGCTTGAGGACGGTGGCGCGACCGCGGTGGCGCAGCGCATCATTACGCGGGGCGCCAGCGAGCGCATCGCGCGCGTTGCCTTCGCTGCGGCGCGCGGCCGCACGCAGCGCACGCCGCCGCGCGTAACCATCGTACACAAGGCCAACATCCTGAGCGTGACCGACGGCCTCTTTCGCAGCGCCTGCTTCGATGTGGCCGCAGAGTTCGCCGACATCGAGGTGGAGGAGCAACTGGTCGATTCGATGGCCTACCGGCTGATCCTCGAACCCGAACGCTACGACGTGGTGGTGGCGCCGAATCTCTACGGCGACATCCTGAGCGATGCCGCCGCCGCGCTTGTGGGCGGGCTGGGGCTTGCGCCCTCGGCCAACATGGGTGATGATTTTGTGCTGGCTGAGCCGGTCCATGGCAGTGCGCCCGACATTGCGGGCAAGGGCATTGCCAACCCCACGGCCACGATTCTCGCCGCGGCGTTGCTGCTCGATTCGGTGGGCCTCGTCCGCGGCGCGGCGCGCATTCGCAAGGCCGTTGACGCCACGCTGCGCGCCAACATCCTGACGCACGACCTCGGCGGCAGCGCCTCCACCTTAGCATTCACGAGTGCAGTCATCGACAATCTCGCATAGCGACGGCTTGATCCGCCGCACGCACTATCAGCCCACCATTGCAGGGAGGAACAACCCATGGCCATGCAAACTGCCAGCGGCGCCACCGAGTGCCCCGAATGCTTCGCCGAAGTTGAATTAAAGGACGTAATGCAGAACGAGATTGTGCAATGCTCCGAATGCGGGGCCGACCTCGAGGTGGTCAGCCTCGCGCCTCTTGCGCTGGCACTGGCGCCTGAAGAAGAAGAGGATTGGGGCGAATAGATGGCACAGGGCAAGAAGTTCGGGCTGCTCTACAGCCGCGTGCGCGTTGAAGAGAAGCTTCTCTTTACGGAGTTCGAGCGGCGTGGCATTGATTTTGACCTCCTCGATGATCAGAAGATGATTTTCGACATTTCGGGCGGCCCCACCGCAGCGCAGTATGACCACTACGATTGTGTAGTGGAGCGCTGCATCAACCACAGCCGCGCCCTGTATGCGCTGCGGCTGCTCAACGACCGTGGCGTGCGCACCGTGAACACGGCGCAGGTGGCCGATACCTGCGGCAACAAATTGCAGACGACCAGTGCGCTCACCGCCGCGGGCGTGGCGCAGCCACGCGCGCTGGTGGCCTTTACACCCGAAAGCGCACTCGACGCGATTGAGCAGATGGGCTATCCCGTTGTGCTCAAGCCTGCTGTCGGTTCGTGGGGACGGTTGCTGAGCAAGATCAACGACCGCGACGCCGCCGAGGCAATCCTTGAGCACAAGGAAACGCTCGGTTCCTATCACCACAGCATCTTCTACATACAGGAATATGTGCGCAAGCCCGGCCGCGACATTCGCGCGTTTGTGGTTGGGGACGAGACTATCTGCGCCATCTATCGCGACTCGGAGCACTGGATTACGAACACGGCGCGCGGCGGCAAGTCGAGCAATTGCCCAGTGACACCGGAACTGGATGCCATCTGCGCCGCGGCGGCGAAAGCGGTGGGAGGCGGCGTGGTGGCGATTGACGTTTTCGAAGACCCCGAGCGCGGCTTCACCATCAACGAGGTCAACTACACAATGGAATTTCGCAACAGCATCGAGCCGACGGGGGTCAACATACCGGGGCGCATGGTGGATTTCTGCCTGCGCGTGGCAGAGGATGGCTGGGTCGCGGCCAATGGCTGGACGAACGGCGGGCCGGAGATTGCGCGTGTGTCGTTGACGGCGTAACAACTATTATCGATGATTGAAGATTGATGACTGATGATTGGTGCACGCTCAACGTCTGCACGCACGAATCATCAATCTTCAATCTTCAATCTTCAATCTTCAATCATCACGTACCCTTCCATCTATGAACGATCTTCGCGTTTCAATCGTCGGCGCATCGGGATATACAGGCGGGGAACTGCTGCGCCTGCTGCTGGCGCACCCGCATGTCACCGTCCAGCAGGTCACCTCCGAGCGCAATGCAGGCGCCTATGTGCATTTTACGCACCCCAACCTGCGCGGCCGCACCAGGCTGCAATTCGTCAGTGCGGCCGACCTCGAGCCTTGCGACCTGCTCTTCCTGGGGCTGCCCCACGGCGGCGCGATGGAGCGCATCGACAACTATGCCGCGCTGGCCGAGCGCATCGTTGACCTGAGCGCGGACTTCCGCCTGCGCGACCCGGCTGACTATATTACGTGGTACGGCAAGCCCCATGCCAGCCCGGCGTGGCTGGAGAAGTTTGTCTACGGCCTGCCCGAACTGCATCGTGCGCAGATTGCGGGCGCGCACTATGTGAGCGGCGTCGGCTGCAACGCCACAGCCACTACGCTGGCGATTTGGCCTCTCTTCAAGGCGGGGCTGGTGGATGTGCAGCGAGGCGTCATCTGCGAGGTTAAGGTGGGGAGCAGCGAGGGGGGCAACAAGTCGAGCGACGCCACCCACCACCCGGAGCGGGCGGGGGTCATGCGCTCCTTTGCGCCCACGGGCCACCGCCACACCGCCGAGATTGTGCAGAACCTTGCCCTGGCCGAGGTAATGACCGAAGTGCACCTGAGCGCCACGGCGGTGGACAACGTGCGCGGCGTGCTCGCCACGGCGCACCTCTTTGCCAAAGCGGGCGTGGGCGAGAAGGATCTCTGGAAGGCGTACCGCCAGGTCTACCGCGACGAGCCCTTTGTGCGCCTCGTCAAGGAGAAGACCGGCATCTATCGCTACCCCGAGCCCAAGATCCTGAGCGGCAGCAACTATGCCGACGTGGGCTTTGAGTTTGACGAGCGCAGCGGCAGAATCGTGGCGATTGCTGCTATCGACAACCTCATGAAGGGCGCGGCGGGCACCGCTGTACAGTGCATGAACCTGATGTATGGCTGGGATGAGGCGACGGGGCTGGGTTTTGCGGGGCTGCATCCGGTTTGACGTGCACGTCTGCGAATGAGTTAACTGGATGACTGGTTGACTGGATGACTGGATGACTGGTTGACTGGTTGACTGGTTGACTGGTTGACTGGTGGAATGGTCGGCCGACTGCCTGCTCCGTACCTGTCCACCAGTCAACCAGTCAACCAGTCAACCACTCCACCAGTCCATCCAGTCCACCCAGTCCACTGATTTCCTGGAAGGGCCCCACATGATTGTAGTCAAAGTCGGCGGCGGCAAGGACTTAAATATCGATGCCGTAGTGGCGGATATTGCCGCGCTGCGTGCAGACGGGCAACCGCTGCTGCTGGTGCATGGCGGCGCGGAAACCACGAATGAGGTGGCTGAGGCGCTGGGCCATCCAGCCACCTTTGTGACTAGCGAGAGCGGTTATGTGAGCCGCCGCACCGACCGGCGCACACTCGAAATCTTTGAAATGGTTTACTGCGGCCAGGTCAACAAGATGTGGGTGGAGAAGCTGCAGCGCGCGGGCGTCAACGCCGTGGGGCTGAGCGGCCTCGACGGGCGCATCTTTGAAGGCACGCGCAAGGATACGCTACGCGTGCGCATCGATGGCAAGCGCATGGTGCTGCGCGACGACTGGACGGGCACCGTCGAGCGCATCAACACCGGGCTGCTGCGTCTCCTGCTCGATGCCGATTACCTGCCCGTGCTCACGCCCCCCGGTGCTTCCGATGCGGGCGAGGCAATCAACGTGGACGGCGATCGCGCCGCAGCCATGGTGGCGGCGGCCTTTGGCGCCGAGGCACTGGTGATTCTCTCCAACGTGCCCGGTCTGCTGCGCGCCTTTCCCGACGAGGCGACGCTGATCCGCGAAATTCCGCGCGCCAGGGCCGACGACTTCATGCAATTTGCCGAAGGTCGCATGAAGAAGAAGGTGATGGGGGCCGTGGAGGCCATCGCCGAGGGGGTGCAGAAGGTGATCTTCGCCGACGGTCGCATTGAACAGCCAATCCGCGCGGCGCTTGCAGGCGGCGGCACGCAAATCAGCTGACTGCTTTGACGCAAAGTCGCGAAGATGCAAAGGAACGCAAAGAGAAGCAAGAACAAGACCTGCTTTACTTGCTCCTGCATATCTTTATGATTTTGCGACTTTGCGTCGTAGTGCATATCCGGCGGGAGGCCCAGATGGAATCACTTTTTGAGGTCGAGGAGCAGGTGCTGGGTGGCCTCGTGGCGCGACGCGGCGAGGTGGTGATTGCGCGCGGCGAAGGCTGCTGGCTCATCGACACGGAGGGCAGGCGCTACCTCGACATGACGTCGGCGCAGGGGGTGGCAATGCTCGGCCACGCCCACCCGGCCATCGCCGCCGCGATTGCACAGCAGGCGCAGAGCCTCATCTCCTGCCCGGGTTTTCTGTACAACGAGACGCGCGCGCACTTTGCCGCGGCGCTGCGCGCCGTGCTGCCGCCCGGCTTACCCCACGCGTTCCTTGCCAACAGCGGGGCCGAGGCCATGGACGCGGCGCTGAAATTCGCGCGCCTCGTCACGGGCCGCACGGCGTACGTGGCCTTCAACAAGGGCTTTCATGGGCGCACGGTGGGCGCGCTCTCGGTCACGTGGGAGCCAAATTACCGCAAGCCCTTTCTGCCCCTGCTTGATGCAGAGCACGTGCCCTACAACAACATTGCCCGACTCGAAGCCGCTGTCACCGACCAGACTGCGGCGGTCGTGGTCGAGGTTGTCCAGGGCGAGGGGGGCGTTAACCTGGGCGAGACCGACTTCCTTCGCGCCGCGCTGCGGATTTGTCGCGAACGGGGTGCGCTTTTGCTCGTCGATGAAATCCAGACAGGTTTTGGTCGCACGGGGCGGATGTTTGCGCTTGAGCATGTTGGGCTCGAGCCCGACCTGCTGACGCTGGCCAAGGGCATCGGCGGCGGCTTCCCCATGGGTGTGGTGGCCTATGGGGCGCGCGTGCGCGCAGCGCTCTACACGGGCGCGCACGGCAGCACCTTTGGCGGCAACCCGCTTGCCTGCGCCGCCGGGCTGGCCGCACTGCGCGTCTACACCGAAACGGATGTGATTGCGCAGGGCGCTGCCATGGGCGAACTCCTGCTGGCTGAATTGCGCAGCCGCCTGACCGGCCGCACGATTGTGCGCGAGGTGCGAGGCCTGGGCATGATGATTGCGGTTGAACTGCGTGAGAAGGTGGCGCCCTATCTTAAGGCGCTGATGGTTGACCACGGTGTCATCGCGCTGCCGGGCGGCGCCAACGTCCTGCGCCTGCTGCCGCCGTTGATCCTGAATATGGATGAAGCGCACACTGCACTGGACGCGATTGGCGCAGTGTTGCCGACATAGACTTGAGGGCTGCATTTGCACATGGACGACAACCAGGCCATTGAACTGTTGCGCGGGCTGGTGGCGATTGAGTCCCTCTCACATCATGAGGAGGCGGCGGTCGACTGGCTGGTGGCGCAGATGGGCGCCATGGGTTATGCGCGCGCGTATGCAGACGACGCCGGGAATGCTGTGGGCGAAATTGGCCCGGCCGACGCGGCGCGCGTGGTGGTGCTCCTCGGCCACATCGATACCGTGCCCGGCCAGATTCCCGTGCGTATTGAGCCAACTGACGACGGCCCCGTGCTCTTCGGGCGTGGCAGCGTGGATGCCAAGGGGCCGCTGGCAACCTTTGTCGCCGCAGGCGCGCAGCTGGGCAACGACTGGGCCATGCAGCAGGGGGTGCGCGTTGTGGTGGTGGGCGCGGTGGAGGAGGAGGCGGCCACGAGCAAGGGCGCGCGTTTTGTCCGCGACCGCTTTGATGGGATACGCGAGCCGATCCCCGCGGCCTGCATCATTGGCGAGCCAAGCGGATGGTCGCGCGTGACACTGGGCTACAAGGGGCGGCTGCTGGTGGAACTCGACGCCGCCCAGCCCATGGCGCACACGGCCGGCCCCGACGCCGGCATCGGTACGGCCGCGGTGGCGCTCTGGAACTGGATTGAGGCCGAGGCCGCCACCTTCAACGCGGGGCGGGGCAAGCTCTTTGAGCAACTACAGCCGAGCATTCGCCGCTTGAACACGTGGACCGACGGCGCCATGTGGGATCACGCCGAGGCGCACGTGGGCATCCGTCTGCCACCCGAGTTCGACGCCACGGCCTTGGCCCAGCGCGTTGTGGCGTGGGGCGAGCAATGGGCGGGCGCTGCTGCTGCCGAAGCGGCCAGCCAACTCGTTCCTGGTGCGCGGCCGCTGACAGCCGTGATCGAGGGCGACAGGCGGCGCGCGACTTTGCGTTTCCACGGCTTCGAGCCTGCCTGGCGCAGCGAGCGCACCACCCCAATCGCGCGCAGTTTTCTCACGTCTATCCGAAATTTCGACCCCTTCGCGAAACCCGCGTTCGTCCTCAAAACGGGTACGAGCGACATGAATGTAGTAGCCCCGCGCTGGCAATGTCCCATTGTGGCCTATGGGCCGGGCGACAGCAGCCTTGATCACACCCCGCACGAGCATTTGGCCCTCGCAGACTACCTCGCAAGCATCCACATTGCGGCCAATGCGGTACGAGATTTTACGAGTTTTTCGACCACATAGGCGCAACAAGAGTTGCAGCGACCTCCCGCCGCACCCACCTTCTTCGCATAACCACTGGTCTTCTCCCCAGCCAACCCCTGCCCTTACTCTGGAAGCCTCCTTTCGGCCAAAGCCCGCTTTCGCATAATCAAAATGGTGAGTCGCGCCACTCGAGGGAATTGAGTGGCAGATAGTCGTGTAGTCATCGTTTGGCAAAGTGACTTGCTGAAAGATACCCCTTGCGCACGGAAATATGCTGTGCTATGCTCGAGGCGACCTGGAGTGTGTTCAAGCGAGTGTCAGCACCGCGGAACTCATCATCATCGCTTGACCCCACTCTCGCAGCGCAATTCATCGCCAATCGGAGGACATCATGCAACCAGTACAACGCACTGTGCGGAAAATGCTGCGAGCCGACCTGTGGAACTCACAGGCGCAGCGTCTTCAGCCGAGCGGACGCCAGATCATTAGTGCAATCATGATCTTTGCGGTGGTGGTGGCCGCCATCGCAGTCAGCGCCATTCCGCAGGCAACATACGCCGCGAACACCAATGTACTCGCCAATGGCAACTTCGAGAGCGGCTTCAGCAGCCGCGACGGCTGCGGCATGGTGGGTAATCAGTGGAACTGCTTCACAAATGGCGGGGACGTCAACTATGGCTTCCACGACGACCAGTGGGCGCCGGTTCTGGCGGACGGCAGCCACGCCCAGTTAATCGCGATGGACACTAACGGCATCAGCGAACCCGCGAATGACCGCTACGCCGGTATCTACCAGACGGTGCGCGCCGTCAATGGCGCCGACTACACGCTCAACCTGCGCGGCATGATCCGCAGCACCAAGGTCGACGGCGACCCGTATCGCTATGTCGTCCAGGTGGGTTGGACGCTGGGTCCGCAGCCCAACTGGGCCGCCGTCACCAACTGGCAGGATACAGGCTGGTACACCTACCACGAGCGCGAGAATCCCGGCAACCTGAGCGAGTTTTCCACCAACATTCGCGCCGAATACGACTACATCACGCTTTATGTGCGGGTGTGGCAAAAGTGGGGCATTCCCGACCAAGAGCTGAACGTCAACCTCGACGCGATTTCGCTCACCGGTCTGGCCCCTGGCTCCGCGGTTGTGCTGCCCGGCACGGGTGGCCCTGTGACGACCACTCCCATTGGCGGTGGCGTGCTTGGCGCCGGCCAGAGTGCGGTGACTTTGCCGGCTGTTGTGCAGCCGAGTCAGGCCACCTGCTTCAACACCGAGTTCCTTTACAACGGCAGCTTCGAACTGGGCTTCAACCCGGTGAGTGTCGGCAATGTGGGCAAGGGCTGGGGCTACTTCACAAACGGCGGTCGCGCCAACTTCGGCTTCTTCAACGACCAATGGGCGCCGGTTGTGGCTGATGGCGCCAGCGCACAGTTGATATCCATCAACACCACAAATGTCTCGCCCGCCGATGGCGACCGCTTCGCCGGCATCTATCAGCACATCGGCCGTCTGACGCCAGGCCAGACCTATGAACTGACCGTACGCGGCCTGCTGCGCGGCACGGGCGACAGCACCGACGCCTATCGCTTTGAAGGCCAGTGGGGCTTCAATGCCTTTGGTGACACCGACTGGACCAAGGTTAGCAACTGGCAGGGGATGGACCTCGGCGCCATCGGCGACAACACCAACCCCGGGCCAATTGGCACCTATCGAGTACGCTTCGTGGCGCCTTCGTCGAGCATTGTGCTCTTCCTGCGGGGCTGGATGAAGTGGCCGGCGCTGAATCAGGAGATGAACTTCAACGTTGACGCAATCAGTCTCAAGGGCTGCGGCGGCGGCACAGTGACCCCGCCCCAGGCGTGCAGCTACATTGTGCGCCCTGGCGATACCCTGGCACGGATTGCAGCCATGTATAACACCACCGTCGCGCAACTCGTTGCATGGAACGGGATTCGTAACCCGAACATCATCTTCGTGGGGCAGACGTTACTCGTGGTGCCGAACTGCGGTGGGCCCGTTATCAATCCGCCACCGATCACGCCGCCAATTGGGCAGCCGCAGTTCTATAAAGTTCGTGCAGGAGACACGCTCAGTGGCATTGCACGCAGCTATAGCGTAACAACCGCCGCCCTGGCCGCCTGCAACGGGATCACGAACTGGAACCTCATCTTTGTGGGCCAGATACTGAAGATTCCATGACCGGATTAATCGGCTCCGTCCGGTCAAGGTAACTTCTGGACATGAGGCGCAAGAGCGGTTGGTTGCCTGCTCTTGCGCCTCACTGTGTCTACGGGCGATTATGATTGATGACTGTTGATTGCAGATTGACGATTGCAGATTGACGATTGACGATTGACGATTGTGTACGGTGCGTGCAGCCGGGAGCGTCTAGCCCTCGGTTTCTTGTTGGGCAATGCGGGCTGATCCATATGCGGATGCCGCGAAGCATCCATACTCGGAAGCCTCGCAGCATGTCTGCAAATCGGCAATCATAATCGTCTATCTTCAATGATCTGCCCTACTCCATGGGGCTTACCCAACGCGTTTCGCCGTCCCCTTCCGCCACCCAGCCCTCCACCGTGCCGTCGTCCGAGCGCACCTGGTACCAGTTGAGGCCGCTCGCACTTTGCGGGCCGGCGAGCACCGTCATTTGCGTGTTGGGGCCAATCCGCGTCAAGAGAGTTGCGTCGGAGCCGGGCGTTGTGCGCACGCTCAGGTCGGCCGAGATGATAACGCGCTCGCCCACGCGCGGTGAGCGGTTCACGGCCTGCGGCTCGCCCACCTGTGCGCTCAACCAGACTGTTTCGGCGTCGCCTTGCGCCACCCAGCCCGACTGACCATTGCCACCATCCACCTTCCACCAGGTGAAGCCCTCGGCGTCTGTTGGGCCTTCCAGCACGGTGACCCTTGCGCCTGTGGCCAACTGGACTACCAGCGTGCCCGCTGCAGTCGGTGCGCTGCGCATGTTGAGGCCATTGGGGGCAGTCACACGCGCCGGCTGACCCGCAGCCAGCACTGTGCCGGCGAGGGGTGCGGGGGCGGGCGTCGGTGCCGCCGCGTCGGCAGGCGTGGCTTGCACGATGGGGAGGAGTGGTGTCGGCGTTGCCGGGTCCTTCACGATCAGGGGCGTGGATGCCGGTGTCGCGGCGTCGCCGGTTGTACCTGCGACGGGCGGCAGGAAAGGCGTCGCCGGCGGTGAGGGTGTGGGCGTTGGCCGCGGTGCAAAGCTGCCACACGCGAGCGTAGGCGCAAGCCAGATCACCGCAAAGGCGAGCAGGACGCGCGCCTGCCAGCCCAACGGCATGCGCGCCTGCCCGGTCTTGCGTAGACTGGGCAATGCGGCTGCGCTCTCTTCACTTGCGGGGGTTGTGGGTGGCATAGTCAGAAGGTGGGTGCAGAATGGCCGGCCTAAAGCGCAATTGCGCGCAACCAGTTGATGTCATCCCACGCATCAATCTGCGCAAGAATCTCGGGCGTCACAAGTTCATCGGTGCCAAGCGCCATGATTGCTTCGGTGCGCGGGCCGCGCCGGCCCACGTGCATGAAGCTGATGTTGACATCATTGATGCCCAGCAGCGTGCCCACGCGCCCCACAATTCCCGGCCTGTCCTGGTGCGAGGTAAGCAGGATGTTGCCCTCGGCGGGAAAATCAACCCACAGTTCGTTGATGGAGACGATGTAGGGCTGGCGCTGGATGATTGCGCCGCTGACCGACCAGCGCTGCGCCCCCAGCGTACCGCGCAGTGTGAGGATGTTGTCGTAGGGCGCATCATGCTCGCGCGTGCGCCGCTCCATCAATTTCATGCCGCGCCGCTCGGCCATGAGCGTGGCGTTGACCAGATTGACGCGCTCGTCGGTAATTCCTGCGAGCATCCCTTTGATGAAGGCCGCCCGAATGTAGGTAAGGTCAAAGTCGGCCAGGCTGCCGTTGGCGGTAATCTCCACGTCGCTGACGCCCGCTGCGTCCATCTGCTGGAGGAAGCGCCCCATGCGCTCGGCCAGGTCGATGTAGGGCACGAGCATCTCAAGATCCTTGGGCGGGATGATGGGTGCGTTGACGGCATAGCGGGCAGGGCGGTCGTTGAGCACATCCACCACCTGCACCGCTACATCCTCGGCGACCTGCTCCTGCGCCTCCACAGTGCTGCCGCCGAGGTGGGGCGTAAGGATGATGCGGTCGGTGCGGCGCAGCGGGCTTTCGGCGGGCAGCGGCTCGGCCTCAAAGACATCAATCGCCGCCCCAGCCACCTTTCCTGCCTCGATGGCCTCGACAAGCGCCAATTCATTGATGACGCCGCCGCGTGCCACGTTGAGGATGCGAACGCCCGGCTTCATCCTGGCAAAGGCTTCGGCGTTGATGAGATTGCGCGTCGTCTCCGTCATCGGCACATGCACGGTGATGAAGTCGGCGGCGGCATAGAGTTCGTCCAGGCTCGCCAGTTGCACATCGCGCTGGGCTGCGTAGTCGGGCGTCACATAGGGGTCATAGGCGAGCACACGCATGCCCATGGCCTGCGCGCGGCGCACGACCTCCTGCGCCACCTTGCCCAGCCCGACTGTGCCAAGCACCTTGTTGCGCACTTCCACACCCATGAACTGGCTGCGCTTCCACTGGCCGGAGCGCACGTGCGCGTCGGCCTGCGGCACAAGACGCGCCAACGACATGAGCAGCGCGATGGTGTGCTCAGCGGCGGCCACCACGTTGCCCGTAGGCGCATTGACCACGATGATGCCCAGCGCGGTCGCCGCGGGGACATCGATGTTGTCGACGCCCACACCGGCGCGCGCCACCACGCGCAGCGCTGTGCCCGCGCGCAGCAGTGCGGCCGTCACCTGTGTTCCGCTGCGCACAAGCAGTGCGTCATAGTCGCCGATCACATCCAGCAGGGCAGCCGGCGTCAGGTCGGTGCGCAGGTCGATGGCAATGCTGGGGTCGGCGCGCAGCGGCGCGAGCCCCGTCTCGGAGATGGGATCGCTGACAAGTACGCGGAAGCGTGCTGATTGGGGCCCCGTTGCCCCATTTGTGTCACTTCTGGTTTGCTGCACGGGTGGAACCATAGCAGGTCGACAACGCCCCCTGATCCGAACACGGAAAATTCGTATAGCGACAGGCATTTACATCGTCGTCGGCGCGCTGATGCCCAGCAGGGTGAGCACGCGCACCAGGGCAGTTTGCGCCGCGCGGCAGAGTTCGATGCGGGCAGCGCTGAGTGCGACATTTTCGGCGTCCACCACGCGGCAATCGCGATAGAAGGCGTTGACGCTGCGCGCAAGCTCCATTGCATAGTGCGTGAGATTGTGGGGAGAGAGGCGGTCGACGGCGTAATCGATCTGCTCCTCCAACTCTAGAATCTTGCGCAACAGCGCCAGTTCGGACGGGTGCATGAGCAGCCCGCAATCCGCAGGCTCGTCGATGGCAATGCCTTCGGCAGCCGCTTTCTCGAAGATCGAGCAGATGCGCGCGTGGCTGTACTGCACGTAGAAGACCGGGTTCTCGTTGTTCTGCGCTACGGCCAGATCAAGGTCAAATTCGATAACGCTCTCCGGCCCGCGCGAGAGCAGGTTGAAGTGCATCGCGTCCGAGCCGACCTCGTCGACGACATCACTGATAGTAACAAGGTTGCCCTTGCGCTTGCTGAGTTTGACTTCCTGTCCGTCGCGCACCAGCTTGACCAAATCGTACAGCAAAATGATTAGGCGCGCCGGGTCCATGCCCAGAGCGCGCATCACGGCCGCCATGCGCGCCACGTGTCCCTGGTGGTCTACGGCCCAGACGTTGACGACGCTGTCGAAGCCGCGGCGCACGAATTTGTCGTAGTGGTAGGCAATGTCGCCCGCGAGGTAGGTGGGGCTGCCTGTAGAGCGCACCACGACCTCGTCCTTGTCGCAGCCGGGGTAGTTGCTGGCTTTGAACCAGACTGCGCCGTCGCGCCGCTCCAGTTCGCCGCGCGCGTCGAGGTAGTCCAGCGATTGCTGCACCAGGCCATCGTCGTAGAGGCTCTGTTCGCTGAACCAGTTGTCGAAGTGGACGCCCATGCGCCCCAGTTCGTTTTCCAGGTCGGCCAGCACAATTGCGCGGCCAATGGGGCGCAGCGCGGCCAGCGCTGCTTCGCGATCCAGGGCCACGAATTGGTCGCCCACCTGGTCGCGCACCAATTGCGCATAGCCTACGACGTATTCGCCCACGTAGCCTTGCTCGGGAATGGCAACATCGTGGCCAAAGAGCTGCATGTAGCGAGCGTAGAGCGTTTCGATGAAGAACTTGAACTGGCTGCCGCCGTCGTTCACATAATACTCGCGCTGTACTTCGGCGCCGGCGGCCTGCAACACGCTCGCGAGCACATCACCCAGAACCGCATTGCGTGCGCCGCCGTAGTGGACCGGCCCCGTGGGGTTGGCGCTCACGAACTCCACCTGCCAGCGTTGACCGGAGAGTCGCTCGCTGTTGCCGAAGGCATCGCCCGCCGCCGCAATGGCGGGAACCTGCGCTTGCAGCCACGCGTCTGCGAGGCGCAGATTGAGGAAACCTGGTCCGGCAATCTCCACGCCACCGATGAGGGGCGCGCGCTCGCCGGCGCCTACGTTTGACGCGCCCGCAGTCAGCGCAATCTGGTCGGCAATGGCCTGCGCCATGGCGCGCGGGTTGGTCTGGGCGTCCCCTGCCTTGCGCGCCGCCGCTGCCATCACCATGGCCACGTTGCTGCTGTAGTCGCCATGTTCGGCCTGCTTGGGGCGGAGCACATCAAATGGGGGGATTTCAAAGGGGGGCAGCGCGCTGTTTTGTTGCGCAGCTTCCACGGCGCTGCGAATCTGCGCTTTGAGTCTGTCACGAACCATCATAGAGAGGCAATTCTACTTGTGCCCGCAGATTCACAGGCAACAAAAACTTTGACGCAAAGGCGCAATGCCGCAATGGATTGCAAAGAACAGCAAGAAATGTACAGGAAGAAAGGTACAGCAAGAAAGACGGAACAGAAATGGGCCACGGGAAGCAAAATTGTTGGTATTTCTTGCCTTATAGGGACCGCGAACAAAACATGAACACAGATTAAATCGGAATCAACAGGGATTACGACGGATATCCGCGATTATCCGCGCCGTTTCCGTTGTGATCTGTGTTCATGTTTAATCTGCGTCCCCTATTAGAAGTTCTTTGCGTTCCTTTGCGGATTTGCGCCATTGCGTCAAATCTCTTTGCGGTCGGCCGGTTGCATATCATACCAGTTGGGGCCGACTTCCACGTCAACGCGCAACGGCACGTCAAGCGGATAGGCGTTCTCCATCACATCACACACGAGCGCCACCAGCCGCTCCTGTTCTGCGGGCGGAAACTCGAGCACGAGTTCGTCGTGCACCTGCAGCAGCATGCGCGCTTCAAAGCCCTGCGCCACGAGTGCATCGTGCAGCCGCACCATGGCGATTTTCATGATGTCCGCAGCCGCGCCCTGGATGGGCGCGTTTATGGCCTGCCGCTCGAGCGCCTGCCGCTGCATGTAGGGGACGTTGCCCTGGCCCAGCTCGGGGAAGAAACGCTTGCGGCCCAGCAGCGTTTGCACATAGCCGTCGCGATGCGCCTGTTCGATGGTGGCGTCGATGTATTCACGCACGCGCGGGTAGGTCTCGAAGTACTGGTCCATGAAGGCTTGCGCCTGCTTGGGGTCAAAGTCGGTGCGGTTGCTGATACCGAACGCACTGGAGCCGTAGACCGTGGCAAAGTTGATGGTCTTGCCCAGCCCGCGCTGCTCTTTGGTCACCTGCTCCAGCGGCACCTTGAAGAGGCGCGCGGCTGTGGCGGCGTGAATGTCGGCGTCGGCCTTAAAGGCGGCGATGAACGATTCTTCGTGTGCGACATGCGCGAGCACGCGCAACTCGATCTGGCTGTAGTCGGCCGACATGAGCAGCCAGCCGGGGGGCGCCACAAACGCGCGCCGGATCTCTCGGCCGATCTCAGTGCGGATGGGAATGTTCTGCAGATTGGGGTCGCTGCTGCTCATGCGCCCCGTCACCGCGCCGGCCTGATTGAATGAGGTATGCAGGCGGCCTGTCCTGGGGTTCACCAGCGCGGGCAGATTGTCCACGTAGGTGCCGCGCAGCTTTTCCAGTTGGCGCTGCTCCAGAATCAGTTCGAGCACGCGTTGCTGTTTCTCGCTGAGTTCATCGCGTTTGGCGCGCAGTTTCTCCAGTTGACCCACCGCCGTACTCAACTGGCCCGCGCCGGTCTTGCCAATGCCCTTGGTGGGGAAGCCAAGCTCGGCAAAGAGAACATTGCTCATCTGCTGCGTGCTGCGCAGGTTGAACTCGTGGCCCACGAGGGCAAAGAGCTCGCGTGCGAGCTCTCCCAATTGCATCGCCAGCCGTTCGGACATTTGCGCCAGGAAGTCGACGTCGAGCAGGATGCCCGCGCGTTCCATCGCACTGATGACGGGAAGCAGGGGCAATTCGATCTTCTCGTAGACGGGCCAGATGCCAGCGGCGCGCACACGCTCACTCAGCAGCGGAAAGAGCTGGATCGTGGCGTCCACGTCGGCCCCGCAGTAAGCGGCCACGGTCTCAATCGGCGCCTGGTCAATGGTGACCTGTTTCTTGCCGCTTCCTATCAGGGCACTGATCTCGGTCATGTGCCAGCCCAACTCCATGCCCGCCTGCGCCTTGAGGCCCAACATGCGGCTGGCAGGGTCCAGCACCCAGGCCAGAAGCATGGTGTCATGGATCACACCTTGCACGTCCATGCCGTGCTCCAGCAGCACGGTGAGGTCGTAGGAGCCATTGTGCGCGAGCTTGGGGAGACTGGGGTTGGCAAAGAAGGGCTGGAGTGCGGCGCGCACGGTTTCCCAGGGCAACTGTTCGCCAAGCTTGTGGCTCACGGGGATGTAGACAGCGGTGCCCGGCGCCCACGACAGGCCAAGGCCCACAAGGTCGGCCTGCATGACGTATTGACTTGTCGTTTCCACGTCAAAGCTCAGGCTGGTGGCGCTGGGCAGTGCTTCCACCAATGCGTGGAGTGCGGCAGCGTCCTGGACAACTGTGTAGGTGGCTGTGCCTGTGGGCGACATGGGCACGATTGGCGTGACGCCCACCTGCTGACTGCCGGGGCCGCCGGTGGCCTCGTCGTTATCGAAAGCGAAGAGGGTCATCTGTCCCGCATCGCTGCGTTCGACAGGCACTTCGCTGGCCGCAGGGAGCGTTGCCGCCACGCCCGTCTTGCCAGGGTCTACGAGTGGCCAATCGCGAATCAGCGAGTTGAACTCCATCTCGGTGAAGAAATCAACCACATGCGCCAGGTCGAAGTTGCGACGGTCGCTGGTAGCAGGGTCCCAGGTCAGGGACTCCACATCGCAGGTAATCGCGCAGAGGCGGCGGTTGCGGTCGAGCTGCGCACGCGATTGGGCAAGCGCCTCGCGCACGCGGTCGGGCTTCACCTCATCCAGATGTGCATAGATGCCATCAATTGTGCCGTAGGCATTCAGGAGTTTGGCGGCTGTCTTCTCGCCCACGCCATTGACGCCGGGAATGTTGTCGGAATTGTCACCCAAGAGCGCCTTAAAGTCGACAAATTGCGTCGGATCAACACCGTAGCGTTCCTGCACCTCAGCCGGGCCCATGATCTTTGTCACCGGCTTGGGGCCGCCAGAGGTGTAGAGGATGCGCACATGCGCATCCACCAACTGGAACATGTCACGGTCGCCGGTCATGATTAGAACGTCGTTGCCGGTTGCGGCGGCCTGACAGGCCAGTGTGCCAATCACATCGTCAGCCTCAAAGTTGGGGTAGGTGACAATGGGGATGTCCAGGGCGCGCAACATTTCGGCAATGCGCTCCATCTGCGTGGACATCTCCTCGGGCATGCTGTCACGCGTAGCCTTGTAGTCGGGGAATTCGCTGTGACGCCATGTGTCGCCCAGGTCAAAGGCCACCGTGAAGTAATCAGGCTTCTGCTCCTTGATGGTTGCCAGCAGCTTGCGCGCAAATCCGTACACGGCGGCAGTAGGCTCGCCGTGGCGGGTGGAGAGGGGCGTCTTGACCCCGAAATAGGCGCGGTAGGCCTGCGAGTGGCCGTCAATCAGCAGGAGTGTCGCCATGGGCGGGTCAGGCGTCCTGCACAACGAGTTTGCCGCCGTCCACCAGCGCCTTTACCTGGGCGAAGGTGAGGATCGAGCGCAGCGTCAACATGCGCCGTCCCGCATCCAGGCGATAGCGTCCTGTGGGCAGGTCCAGAATGAAATTCTCATTGGATGTATTGGCAAGGGCGATGACGTTTGCCTTGTCTTCCAGCCAGGGAACGCTTTCGCTCACGTTTTTGGGCATGGTGTTGCCTCGCAGAGTGTGACGATTATGGGTCTGGTTGCACAGTTGCGCCGCGCGCGTGCGCCGCCGCAACGGCCATTGTAGCGGCGCGCCTCGAGATTGACAACTTTTTGCTATGCTACCCCGGTGCGCCGCCGGAAGTGGCGACTGCTTCAATTCGATTCGATCGGATAGCCCTGGTCGGCCCAGGCGCGCAAGCCGCCCAGTAGTGCGCCGACACGTGTAAAACCCATCTCCTGCAAGTAGAGCGCCGCACGGGCGCTGGTTTCTTCGGCCGGTCAGGTGCAGTAGAGGATAATGTCGGCGCCGGTGGGCAGTTGTGCGCCACTTGTCTCTATCTCCGTCAAGGGGATGGAGAGGCTGCCGGGGATGTGTGCCTGGCTATAGGACTCGCTGTCGCGCACGTCGATGAAGGTGACGCCGCCCGCGTCGGCGCGCGATTTGGCTTCAGCCACCGGAATGCGCACGACTTCGGGGAAGGGGATGCCCGCGTCGGTGGTTGCGCCGGCGACCGCCCCACCGGCCG
This sequence comes from uncultured Caldilineaceae bacterium, assembly GCA_964427845.1. Classification (GTDB taxonomy): domain Bacteria; phylum Chloroflexota; class Anaerolineae; order Caldilineales; family Caldilineaceae; genus UBA5069. Next base: position 2,355 of record CAYRVP010000039.1, on the reverse strand, counting down.
CGCTCGCGCCCGCGACCTCGGCGCTTTCACAGGGCTGGCCCACAACGCAGCCGTCGGGGATGGCGCTGCGTGGATCGTCGCGGAAGGCAACGAAGTAGAGCACGATCCCGGCCACGACGAGCAGGCCGAGCAAGCCGCCGGCCAGCCAGGGCGAGCGCCGCGCCTTGGCTGGCTTGAGGGTTGCGGTGGTGATGGTAGCCGGCGACGCGGGTTCGCGTGGCGCACCGCATGCGGGGCAGTAGTTGCCCGCTTCAGGCAGAAGGCTGCCACACTGCGTGCAAAACGTCTGACTCATGCATCCTCATTTCAGTAATGACGTTGCGGTCGGTGCGCTGCCGTGCTGTGCGGTGCAGTGCAGCAGCGTGGCGTTTGCCTTATTCACTCACATCTTTGCGGTTTTCGGAAACGTCACCGTAGGGCTGGGACGATGCGATGCTTTGGCTCACCAGCCGCTGCGTGATGGGCTTGGGCTGCACCACCATGTGCACAGGCGCGGGGGTATTGCGCAGCGTGCGGCTCTGCCAGCGTTCGACGCTGAACATGACGCCGTAGCCGAGCGCGAAGAGCAGCAGGAAGACTGCTGCCCAGAGATCGCCCCAATGGAGCGCGCCCGCCACGCCGATGGCGGCGTAGAGTGAAAGCACTCCTTCAATTGCACTCGCGCGCGCGACGGGCAGCCGGTAGCTGCTCTGCCGCCACTGGTCGGCGCTGCGCTCGACATGAAACTTGGGTGTGCGCGCAAAAGCGCCGCCGGATGTGCGCAAGCCCTGCCACACGGCAATCGAATTGCCCAGGCTCAGCCCCATGCCGAAGAGCATGAGCAGCGGCAGCGCGAGAAAGTTGGTCACCCATTGGTTGGGGTGTAGTCGTCGTTGCGACGTTGCATAGAGCAGCGGTGGCCCCAGCGAGGCCAGGCTGAGCGCCGCCAACGGCGCAGGCACGCGCACCTGCAGCAACACCATCGGCACGGTGACCAGCAGCAACAGCAGCAGTGCTGGGTGGATGAGGTAGTTGCCCAGGTGGAAGAGCGCCGCCACACGTTTGGGAATCGGCCAGCCCGAGCGCCAAACTTGCCGCGTCAGCTTGCGCAGCGTCTGCACAGAGCCTTGCGCCCAGCGCGCCTGCTGGCGCTTGAAGGCAATTAGTTGTGGTGGCACTTCGGCGGGGGCGGCTGCTTGCTCAACAAAGACGCCGCGCCAGCCGGCCAATTGCGCGCGATAGGCCAGGTCCAGATCCTCGCACAGCGTATCGTCGCTCCAGCCACCGACGCTGGGGTCTTCGATGGCGGCGCGACGCCACACGCCCGCTGAGCCGTTAAAGCCGAAGGCGTAGCCTGCGGCGTGGCGGGCGGGTTGCTCTACGCCAAAGTGGCCGTCGAGCGCAAGCGCCTGGCAGCGCGTAAGCAGCGAGTAGTCGCGGTTGATGTGATCCCAGCGCGCCTGCACAAAGGCGATGTCGTCACCGCCCGAGGCCAGAAACGCGGGCATGACGCTGCGCAAGAAATCGGCTGCGGGCAGGAAGTCGGCGTCGAAGATGGCGATGAAGTCGCCCATGGCGCCAGGCAACGCATTGGCCAGGGCGCCCGCCTTGTAGCCGGCGCGATCGGTGCGTCGCACCACCGTAACATTCACGCCGCGGCGCTGCCAATCTGCCGCCGCGGCGTCTGCCAATGCAGAGGTGTTGTCGTCCGAGTCGTCGAGGATCTGGATTTGCAGGCGCGCGGCGGGGTAATCGAGCGCCGCCACCGAATCCACCAAACGGGTAACCACGTGGCGCTCGTTGTAGATGGGCAACTGCACGGTGACGTGCGGCCAGTCGCTTGTTAATGGGGGCAGCGCTGCGCGGCGCGGCCGCAGCCACAACTCCAGCGTCAGCCAGAGCGCATTCAGCCCATAGAGCGCAATTGCCAGCGCACCAAAGGCATATACAAGCTTGAGGAGCGTCGTCCCCAATGCGGCGAGCACGGGCAGGTTTGATGCAGCGTTGTCCACGGTTTCCCCCAACAAAGAATCGAGCCGCCAGATGTCGACTCGATGCCGTCATTCTACATGCGGGGAGGCAGGACAAGTAAAACTGCCCCCCGCGCCAAGTGCTTGTTGCGCACAGCGCGGGGCACTGTGAGGCTTATCCAGGGATACGCAGCACTGCGGCCGCAACGAGTCGCTCAGATCGCGCTTTGCGCTCGACGGCAGATGCATTATCATGTCGCGGCCCATTTGACATAAGGGGAACGCAGGCGCAGTGCAGACAGTCCGGCAGTCAGTTCTTGACAAGACTCCAAGGAGGAGCCATGAACACAGAGACCGAGAACCGAAACCTGGAGCCCATGCAGACGCTGGACGATGCATGGAACGC
>CAYRVP010000038.1:0-31025 GCA_964427845.1 uncultured Caldilineaceae bacterium | reverse complement strand
GCGCTGCTGGCCGCATGGCTCCTCTGGCTGGTGGCGCTGCTGGTTGTGGCGCTCACACAGGCAGAGCGGGGGCGATGGTGGCCAGCGGCGATCCTGTTGCTGGCGGCGAGCGCCGGCGGCTCTCTGGTTGCCTTGCAGAATGCGCCACTGCCCGGTCTGCCGTCTGGCTGGCCAGCATGGCCCGCATGGCCCGACCTGACGGCACGCGCCGGTGCACTCTATGCGACGCTCTTTGCAGCGGGCGCGCTGGGGCTTGGTGCGCTGGCCGTGGTGGGCGCGGGCGCAGCGCTGCGGCAGGGGCGGCGCGGTGCGCTCCTCCTCAGCGGGACGGGCGCACTGCTGGGCTGGCTGCTCCTGCTGCCCGATGGCTTGCCCCAGTGGCCGCTGCTGCTTCCCTTGCTGTTGCTCCTGGCGGCCCTGGCCGCAGATCAACTGTTGCGCGCGGCGCTGCTGGGCGGCCGCCCCCTCCTGCACCCCCGCCCCGTGACCGCCGCGGCGCTGGCGCTTGTGTTGCTTGTGGCGCTGCCCGGCCTCTGGCGCACGCTGGCTGCGCCCCAGACTCAGGACAGCGGTGCGAGCGCCGACATGGCCCAAGCGATGGCGGCCTACATCATGGACGCGCGCGTGCAGACCGAATCCGAGGCGGGCGCGCCGCTGTTGCTCGTGCCTGCGCCGCTGCTCGATGCGCCCACGCTGCGTCTGGCTGTCGCGCCCGCTATCCAGGCGGGGCGCGTCCAGGGGTACAATCTGCAGAGCGACCTGCCCTTTGCCGGCGATGCGCCCGATGGCCTCGTCTATCTATTGGCCGTGGACGACACGGCGGCGCGCGAGGAGCTCTGGCGCGTCTACCCCACGGGCGTTGCGGCGCCGGCCAACATCGACCCGTCACTGCCCGCCCTCACCACCTTCTCGGTGAGCGGGGGCGACCTTGCCGCAAGCCGCGGCCTGTTGCAGTTGATTGCCACGTCAGGCAGCGGCAGCGCAGCCAACAACGCAGACCTGAGCGCAAGCGCGGGGCCGCTCGACTTCGGCTGGGCTGCCTACCCACCCGCGCCACCCCCCTTTGCCGCCGAGTGGCGCGGCTCGCTGCTCGTGCGCGCGCGGGGTGACTACGCCTTCAGCGTCGAGGCGTCGCCCGGTGCGCTCTTTACGCTGCTGCTCGACAACCGCCTCGTCCTCGACAGCTCCGCCGGCCTCACCAATTACAGCGACACGCTGCCCGCAGGCGCCTACGCCGTCACCATGCGCTACCAAAGCGGCAGCGCTCCCGGCAATTTGCGCGTGCTGTGGCAGCCGCCGGGGTTGGAGCCGACCCCCATTCCGCTTGAGGCGCTCCACAACCCCGCCATCCCCACCGTGGGGCTGGTGGGCACATACACGAGCGGCGCGCTCTGGGATGGCCCCATCCTTGCCCAGCGCAAGGACCGCGTCATCCAGGCCGATTCCTCGCTGGCCACGCCCTGGAGCGTGCGCTGGCAGGGGCAACTCGCCGCGCCGCGCGCCGGTGAGTATCTCATCGGCGCGGTGAGCGACGGCGCCGTGCTGATTGAGGTGGACGGGCAAGCGGTGGTGACGCAACTGGGCGGCGATGAATCCGAGAGTGGCTATGCGCCTGCTGAGGGGACGATCTACCTGGAAGCGGGCTGGACGCCCATCACCGTGCGCTACGCCACGGGGAATGAAGCGGGGCGCGTGCCCGAAATCAAGCTCTACTGGCAGCCGCCGGGCAGCGGACCCGCACCTCTCAACGTGAGCTACCTCAACCCCTCGCCAACGCCGCTGGCGCCCAGCGACGCGCCGCTGCCCACGCTGCCCAGCGTGCTGGATGCGCGCCTGGGCGATGAATCCTTTGCCCTGAGCGGCGAGAGCGCCTACTGGCTGCCACAGACGCGCATCCCGGCGCGCACTCTGCCCGCACTCAACCTCGAACGCGTGGGGGCGTTCGGCAGTTGCGGCCCCGCGGTTTCGCAACTCGACGCACCCCACGGCCTGGCCTGGGACGCTGCGCGCGAGACCCTCTACGTGGCCGATACGGGCAACCGGCGCGTGCTGGCGCTGCATCTTGATGACGCGGGCGCACTCCAGCCCGAAGTTGTGCCTATGCCCGAGTTGGAGGAGCCGGTGGATGTGGCTGTCGCGCCCGAGGGCTTGCTCTACGTGCTGGACACGGCCGCCCCGCGCTTAATTACCTTTGACCCCGCCGGCGGCGCGATCAACACGTTCGCGCTGGGCGAAGGCTTCTACCGCCCGCGCGGGCTGGATGTGGATGCGGCGGGGTTGCTCTATTTTGCTGATACGGGGGGTGCACGTGTTGTGGTGGCTGGAGTGGACGCCTCAGCCACGCGCGTCGAGGTGCAGGTGCAATTCGGCGGGCAGGGCACGCCGCTGGGCAGCGGTCAGCCCGTCGATGTGACGGCCGCGCCCCAGGCGATTTGGGCCATAGCCGCCGAAGAGGGGCGGCTGTGGCGCATGGATGGGCTCGGCTCGTTGACGGCCATTCGCCCCACGGACACAATCAACGGCCCCCACCTGGCGCACCTGGCCGACGGCCGGCTGATCCTCAGCGACCCGGCGCGCGGCCTGGTGCTGCTTCTCAGCGCGCAAGGGCAGCCCGTGGCCGCGCTGGGTGACGCCGGCATTTTCCAGCGTCCCACGGGCGTGGCCGCCTGGCAGCGCGATGGCGAGTTGCTGCTGGCCGTAAGCGATTCCGCCGCGTGCAGCGTGAGTTTGTGGCGGGGGGCGGCGCCGTAGCCCTAGCGCGGCTCCTCGGCCAGGCGCACGCTGACCTGGTTGGGTTGCCCGTCACGCAGGTAGTCCACCGTCACGCTGTCGCCCACCTGGTAGCGGCTCTCAAGCAGCGCGTCCAGATCGCCGGCGGCGGTCGTGGGCTGGCCATCCACCGCCACCAGAATGTCTCCCCCCACCAGCGCGCGCTGGTTGCCAATGATGACCTGGCGCTGCGCACCACGCAGTCCCGCCGCCGCCAGCGGGCTGTTGTCGGCCAGTTGCACCAGCAGAATGCCGCTCTCCGTGCTCAGGTTCAGCGCCTGCGCCAGGTTGGGCGAAAGTGAATAGCCCCCCAGCAGCCCCAGCCAGGGGTGGCGGTAGTAGCCCAGGCTCAGCAAATCGGGCAGCACGCGCTTCAAAGTGTCAACAGGCACGGCGAAGCCCACGCCCGCGCTGGCCCCCGACGGGCTGAAAATGGCCGAGTTGATGCCAATCACGCGCCCGCTCGAATCGAGCAGCGGCCCGCCCGAATTGCCCCTGTTGATGGCGGCGTCGGTCTGGATGACGCCGGTGATGGTGCGGCCGCTGTTGTCCTGGAGCGAGCGGTTGAGCGCGCTGATGACACCAGTCGTCAGCGTGCGGTCAAATTGGCCAAAGGGGTTGCCGATGGCAATGGCCCACTGCCCTACCTTGAGGCCCGTGGAAGAGCCAAGCGTGACCGGGCGCAGCAGGCCGTCGGGTGCGTCCACCTTGAGCACGGCGAGGTCGTTGCGCGGGTCGAGCCCCACCGCCTGCGCGGAGAGGACCGTCTGGTCGCTGAAACTGACGTTGATCTGCTGTGCGTTTTCCACCACGTGATAGTTGGTGAGGATGTGGCCGTTGATGTCGAGCACAAAGCCCGAGCCGGCGCCCTCTTCGGGAACCACGCCAAACATGTTGCGCACCAGCACCTGCGTGGTGACATTGACCACCGACGGCGCCACCTGGTCGTAGACGCTGATGTTGCGCCGCTCGGCAAAATCCAGACCGGCAGCGTCGATTAGCGGAGTGAGTTCGGCCAGATTGGCGGCGGCAGGGTCGGCCAGCACGGGTATCGCCGGCGCAAGCGTGGGCAGCGGCGTGGCGGTTGCGGTGGGGTCCGGTGTCGGCGTGACGCCGGCAAAAATGTCCGCAACGCCCTGCCCAACCGAGTTGCAGCCCATGAGCGCAAAGGTTACAAGCGCGCCGATTGCCAGAGCGGCGCGTCTACGCGTTGTCTCTCTTCGGCCTTCATGCTTGCTCATACCTGTCTGCATTCCATTAGTGCCCCGCTGTTGACACAGTTGTGGAAAAGTGCCGCTTAACGGGCGGATACGGGGTGGATTGTCTGCGGATTTCACGGTCGACTTTTCAGCAGACTTGGGCATTACATGCCAGCCAAGCGCACATATAGTGCGTGATTTCGCGGGACCGTCCGCACCCTTGGCAGCGGGGAGAACTTCTCCCGAACCAGCGCACTCAACTCTCCACAATCAGCAGTGCAGCGGCAGCACCCTATCTTGTGTGTCGCCGCTGCGCGACCCCACCATCTGCCACCCGGTAGGCGCTGCGGCGCTGCTTTTCCGCATTTCCACAGGGTCTACTCCTACCACGGTAACTTTATTCTATTTAGCGAAAGGGAAGGTGAGAGAAAGCGGAAAGAAACGTGAAAAACTAAGGCCGGCGCATGCCGGGGAGGTCATCGGTCATAGGGTGAGGTGGCACGGAGATGCGTTCATCATCGCCGGCGTCTTCGGGCAGATAGACGCAGCCGGGTGCGAGATAGGGCAGCGGATCGCAAAATCCTCCCCAGCCGTCGTAACGATTCCAGGGCAGTACACGAATGGCAAAGTGGAAAATGACGCCGGCCGCCGCGCCGGCCGCACGTGCACCGGGGGCTGTGGGGGCAACGGGGTCCAACTGTGCGGCCGTGGCAAGCGCATCACCGCGGGCAACGCTTTGGCCCGCTTCCACCAGCGCCTCGCCGGTGTTGGCATAGAAGGACTCGCCCCAGCGATGCTCAATCTTGATATAGTGCTCGAAGCCGCCGCGGTCCACACTGATTTCGGTCACCTTGCCGGCATCCATGGCAAAGAGGCGTGCGCCTGGCGCAATGCGCACGTCAATTCCCACATGGCCCTTGAGCGGAATGCCGTTGTAGCGCCACTGGCCGTAGAATTCGGGGCATGCGCCCCATCCCTGTGTCACGGGCAATTCGTCCTCAAAGGGTGGGGTCAGGTAAATGCCTTCCGGCTCAAATAGGCCGTTCAGCAACTTTTGCGAGGCAAATTTGAAGCTCATGTGAATTCGACAGGGCTCCCGCCCCTGACTATACTTGTTCCGTTACTGTGCAGGTGTACATCCAGCGCGTCGCGCCGTGGATGGGCTGTGCGGCCAAAGCATAGAGTATAGTCCTGGCTTTGGAGTGGTGCAAAGCCGGCGCTGGTTCAGCCGGTGCATGTTGCGATGCGAGTTGCAGGCTTCCGGCGCAAGCGGTGCGCAGGATGAGAAGCAAAGGGTGCGGGAGTTGGTCCATGCCGTTGTATGAATTTGTCTGTCGCGATTGCGGGTCCCAGTTTGAGCAGATTCAGTCCTTCTCGGCCAAGGGACATCCTCCCTGTCCGCAGTGCGGGAGTGAGCACGTGAGCCGCCTGCTGGGGCGGCCGGCGATCCACTTCAAGGGGAGCGGCTGGTACATCAATGACAGCAAGGGCTCCAGCAAGCAGAGCGCCAATGGCGACTCGGCCAAGGAGGGCGTGAAGGAAAGCGCCAAGGAAGGCGCATCCGACGCCAAGCCGGCCGCCACAAACGAAACCACGGTCGAGAGCAAGGCCGACAACAAGGCTGACAGCAAGGCCGGCCACAAGTCCGATATCAAAACGGAGAGCAAGTCCGGCGGTGACAAAGCCGAAAGCAAGCCGGCCGCCAAGGAGTAGGTTACGCTGCAGGCGCACGCGAAGGCAACAAATGACAACCCGGTGGGATAGGGCCGACGCTGCGCCCTGCCCGCCGGCGTTTGTTTTTGCCACCGGCCGGGGTGTCGTCGTCGCCGCGTCCTTGCGTTGTCGCTTCGGCCAGGGCCCCGGGGCCGCGTTCGCCACTATTGCATTTGTCGGGAATCGTGTAGAATGGCTCTTGCGTAGTGCGCTCAGACCACGCAGCAGCCGCCGGGAATGCGTCTTGTGCGCTCCCGAGGCACTCTTCATCACCAAAGGTACAACCGAACTGATAGCCCACGAACCAGACGGGAGGATGGAATGACTGTTCCCAAGCGATTTGGTGTGCTTCGATTTGTCGCGGCCCTGCTCAAGGTAATCGCGTGGATTGTTCTGATTCTTGCGATTCTGGGCGGCGTTGTGGCAGGCCTGAGCAACTTCACCAATTTCCTGCAAACCCCGGCACTTGTTAGCACGCCAGTCATTGGTCCCCTGCTGAACTTGATGGGCGCTGGTGCAGGTGGCATCATCACAGGCATCGTTGCGGCGCTGAGCGGTATTCTGCTCTTTGTCATCTACTTTGCGCTGGCCGAGTCAATCAGCATGCAGTTGGCAGTTGAGGAAAACACGCGCCTGACGGCGGCCCTGCTCCTGCGCATGCATCAGGAGAGCCAGCCCGACACGCGCAGCGCCTACGCCGGCGGCTATCCCAGCGAGCCCTTCGAGGGTTAGCACAGGTCTCAAGTCGGCAGGCCGGCATTCGTGGACAAGAAGCAACTGGAAATTGATGATTGACGGCACGCCGTACATGTGCCGCCAATCATCAATTTCCAGTTGCTTCTTATTCAAATGTCGACGCCCGACCTACTCTGCCGCCGCCAGCTTGTCATGCGCCAGCGAAAGCAGCAGCGTGCGCTCGCCTGCGCCGTCGAAGAGGATGGTCACTTTAGTGTCGCCGTCGCCATTGGGCACGATCGCCGTGACGACACCGGGGCCGAAACGCTCGTGGCTCAGCCGCTGCCCCTCATACAACGCGAGGCGCTCGCCCGCGGTGGGCGGGGGACGGGGTGCAGGGTCAGGCGCGGCGGCCAGTGCGGTTTCGCGGTCACGCCATGCTTCGGCGAGGGTGGCGATGGCCTGATCCGGATTGCGCGCCAGGCTCAGGCGCACGGCGTTGGCGCGGTCGCGTGCGCCGCCGATCACGGTCATCCAGCGCGCCTTCTCGCCGGGGGTGCGGCTGCTTTGCTCGATTGTACGCCCGGCGCGGGCAATGGCGCGCAGCAGTGCGTCCAGCGTCTTGACCGGATCCTCGCCGTCGGCGTCGATGCGCACCAGCTCCACACCGTGGCGGCGGCAAATCTCCTCGCGTGTGCCGTCACGCTGCTCCACTTCGGCCGCTTCCCAGTCGCTCTGCCTGCCCTGGCCTTTGGCCGTGAGCCCCTCGAAGCGCACAGCAATGCCCAAATCGGTGTAAAGTTTGTCAAGCTTGAGACGCCGCCTGGTGGCCGGATTGACAAGCCACTCGGGGGTCACATTGTCCTGCGCCGGCAACGTGCCGAAGACGCGCGCCAGGATTTCGCGCCATGCGCTGAGGGAGAGAAAGTTGCCGCTCATAAGGATCTGTGTGTTGAATCGCGCGCCATTGCAGCAGGATATGCTGTCGCCATTGTAGGTCATGCGTTCTAGATTGACAAGTGGCGCGCAATAGCATCCGCATCCCACCCGCTGCTATAATCGCACAATGAGCCTGCCACCGCCGCCCCCCTTGCTTGAAGCCCCCGCCGAAGCTGCGCCCGAGATGCTTGTAGTCGAGGCGGCGGCCGGCGTGTCCGCAGCGACTTCACGCCGCGTGGCGGGTGCGGCGCTGGTTGTGATGGCCTTCTTTGTCATCAGCCGCTTCACGGGGTTGGCGCGCGAGATCATCATCGGCGCGCGCTTCGGCACCTCCGCCGCCTACGACGCCTATCTGGCCGCGTTTCGCGTGCCCGATCTGCTCTTTCAACTGGTGGCGGGTGGGGCGCTGGGCAGCGCGTTTATCCCCGTCTTTGCAGGCTATTGGGTCAAAGGTGAAAAGCCCGGCGCGTGGCTGCTCTTCAGCCGCGTGCTCAACCTGGTCACGTTGCTGCTGGTTGTGCTGGCGCTGACGGCGATCCTCTTTGCGCAGCCGCTGGTGAGCGGTCTGATTGCGCCCGGCTTTGCGCCCGAGCAGCAGGCGCTGACTGTGCAGCTCATGCGCATCATGCTCACGGGCACGGTGGTCTTTGGTGCGTCAGGTCTGGTGATGGGCGCGCTCAACGCCACGCAGCATTTTCTGTGGCCGGCGGCTGCGCCCGTCGTCTACAACCTGGCCATCATTGCCAGCGCGTGGTGGCTGGCCCCGCGCATGGGGATTGCGGGGCTGGGCTATGGCGTGGTGGCAGGGGCGCTGGGCCACCTGCTGGTGCAGTTGCCACAGTTACTGCGCACGGGTGTTGTGTACACCCCCAGCGCCGATTTGCGCGACGCTGGCGTGCGCGAGGTGCTGCGGCTGATGGGGCCGCGCGTGCTCGGCCTCTTCTTTGTGCAAATGCAGTTTCTTGTCAACACCATTCTGGCCAGCGGGCTGGCGACAGGCAGCCTGAGCGCGCTCAACTATGCCTGGCTGATCATGCTGCTGCCGCTGGGCATCTTTGCGCAGTCGGTGGCCACAGCGGTCTTTCCCACCTTTGCCGCGCAGATTGCTGCAGGCGACGCCGACGCGCTGCGCCGCACCCTCTCGCAAACACTGCGCACGGTGCTCTTCCTGATCATCCCGTCGGCCGTGGCGCTTCTCGTTTTCGGACCGATGATTGTGCGGCTGCTGCTTGAGCGCGGCAGTTTTACCGCCGAGAGCACGGTGCTGGTGGCCTATGCGCTGGCTTTCTATGCGCTGGGGTTGGTGGGCCACGCATCGCTGGAGATTATGGTGCGCGCCTTCTATGCGCTGCACAATACATGGACGCCTGTGCTGGTGGGCGTGGCTGCGATGGCACTCAACATTCTGCTGAGCATTTGGTGGGTGCGCTATCTCGGTTTCGGCGGGCTGGCGCTGGCCAATTCAACGGCCACGCTGCTCGAGGCGCTGCTGCTGCTGATTTTGCTGCGGCGGCGTCTGGGTGGGGTTGACGGGCGCGCGCTGGCGCTATCCGTGGGGCGCACGGTGCTGGCCGCGGGCGTGATGGGTGCGGCGCTCTACCCGCTGGCGCAGTGGGCGGCCACACAGGCGGCCGGCATGCAAATCGCGGCTGACGCGGTGGCACTGCTGGGCAGTGTTGCGCTCTTCATTGGCGTGAGCGCGCTGCTGCGTGCGCCCGAACTGGGACAGGTGGTGGCGCTGGCACGTCGCCGCTAGCAACACAGCCTCGACGCAAAACCACAAAGGAACGCAAAGAACAGCAATAGCAAGAACAGGACTTTTGTTCGTTGCTGTTCTTGCTCCAGCGGCTCTTTTCGTTCCTTTGCGGTTTTGCGTTGGGGTTCTGTTGTTGCACACTAACGCAACTCTGATGGAACTCTAATCCTCGCGCATACGTAGTGATGATACGCTGGGGACAGTCTATCTGCCGCAACCCTGCGTACAAGGGCACCGTCTACCAAGGTAGACCCGCGTAAGGAGTATCACACCAACCATGTACCTTGATCCGATGTATTTTCTCTACGTGATTCCGCCCCTGTTGCTGGGGCTGTGGGCCCAGATGCGCGTCAAGAGCACCTTTGCACGCTACTCCAAAGTGGCATCGGGGCGCAACCTCACGGGCGCACAAGCGGCGCGCATGCTGCTTGACAGCGCGGGGCTGCAGGGTGTGGATGTGGAGCGCGTGCCCGGCACGCTGTCGGACCACTATGATCCACGCAGCAAGACCTTGCGTCTAAGTGAAGGCGTCTTCGGCTCAGCCAGCATTGCTGCAGTGGGCGTAGCCGCACACGAGGCCGGCCATGCGCTGCAGGACCAGGTGAACTACGGGCCGCTCAAACTGCGCAGCGCAATTGTGCCCGCTGTGCGCGTGGGCGGCATGGTGGGGCCGATTCTCTTCTTCATTGGTTTGCTCCTGCAGTTCACCCCGCTGGCGTGGGTGGGCATCGCCTTCTTCGGCGCGACGGCGCTCTTTGCGCTGGTAACGCTGCCGGTTGAATTGAATGCCAGCAACCGCGCCAAGCAGGTGCTTGTGACCAACGGCATCCTCACTTCCGAAGAGGTGCAGGGTGTGGACAAGGTGTTGGATGCGGCAGCGCTGACCTATGTGGCGGCCGCGGTGCAGTCACTGGCGACGATGCTCTACTACATTTCCATCCTCAACCGCAGGCGCTAAGTGCGCCGCACCACTTCATAGGCACGCCCACGAGCGGGGCTTCCGATTGCGGAAGCCCCGCATTGACTGCAGGGGCGGACGACGTGCGCGGCGGTGGCTCTACGCGTCCCTTTGCAGAAACTTGCCCACTCTCTCCACCACCGCTGACTCGGCGACTGTATCCAGATCGAACCATTCCACATCCTCCAGTTTACGGAAGGAGGTGGCCTGGTTGCGCACGAAACGGTGCGTTTCGGTCTTGATGCGCGCCACGGCGTCGGGCAGCGCCATCTCGCCGCGCAGCACGGCGCCAATCTCTCGGTAGCCCAGGCTGGAGAGCGCGGGCAGCGCGGGATCATAGGCTGCCAGCAGCCGGCGCGTCTCCTCTACGAGGCCGGCTTCGAGCATGGCATCGACGCGTGCATCAATGCGTGCGTGCAGGCTGGCGCGCGATCGTGTGAGGCCAATCAGCAGCATGGCATAAGGCGGCGGCTCGGCGCCCTCAAGCTCTACTTTGGAGCGGCCGGTGATGCGCACAATCTCGAGCGCGCGCAGCACGCGGCGGGGATTGCGCAGGTCGATTACGGCGGCGCTGGCCGGGTCGAGCGCGCGCAGTTGATCCACGAGTGGCTGCAGCCCTTCGGCGGCAAGTGTGGCCTCAAGTTCGGCACGCAGTGCAGGGTTGGGGGGCGCCTCGGGTATGCGCAAGCCCTGCACCACGGCGCGCACATAGAGCGCCGTGCCCCCTACAAGCAAGGGAACGTGCATGCGTGCGTGGAGCGCGTCAATCGTGGCGTAGGCCAGCGCCTGGTATTCGGCCAGGGTAAGCGTTTGGTCGGGGTCGCGGATGTCGATCAGGTGGTGCGGCGCTTGCGCCTGCTCGGCCGGAGTGGCCTTGGCCGTGCCGATGTTCATGCCGCGGTAGATCTGGCGGCTGTCGGCGCTGAGAATTTCGCCCCCATAGCGGCGGCAGAGCGCCAGGCTGAGCGCGGTTTTGCCCACAGCCGTTGGCCCCAGCAGCACAATCAGCGGCCGCATAACACACAGCCACATCTCAACGCAAAGGCGCAAAGGACGCGAAGGGACGCAAAGCAAAGCAAAGTCAAGAAGAAAAGCCAGGGTGTGGCCTCTTGTTCTTCGCCTTGCTTTACGTTTCGTCGCGTCCATTGCGCCTTTGCGTTGAAGTGTTGCATTTTACCCCGAGACTGCGTGGCGGATGTGTTCGACTTCGAGCAGGCGGCCGCCGCTGTCCATTTGTATGGCGACGACGTCAATGCGCCACAGCCCCTGCCAGTCGCGCGCGGCGATGTAGGCCGCGGCCAGCCTGCGCAGGCGCGCCGCCTTGCGCTCGTCCACCGACTGGAGCGCCGTGCCATGGCTGTCGCCGCGGCGCGTGCGCACCTCGACGATCACGCGCCAGGTGGCGGGAGTGCCGCCCTGGGTGTAGTCGGGGCCGACCTCCTCTGCGATGATGTCCAGTTCGCCGGGCAGCCCCATGCCCGTACAGCGCCAGTTGCGCTCGATGATGGTGAGGCCGGCAGCAGTGAGCGCCTGCGCGGCCATCTCCTCGCCGGCGGCGCCCAGGGCGCGGCGCGGGTTGGGAGAAGACGGAGGATTGGCAGCGGAGCGATCCATTAAGTAACACCTCATGCTTTGCGCAGAGGAATTGCCCACCTGTCGCAGGTGGCCGGCTTGCGTACGCTGCCAACCTGTCTTGCCGCCTATCACGTGACGTCACCGGCACTCAGGCGAGGTCAAGGGTCGGTAGCGGTTCGCCGACTAGCGCGGCCCCGCTCAGGGCCGCGGCAAAGTAATGCCCGTCTGCTTCTGGTACTTGCCCTTGCGGTCGGCGTAGGAGACGTCGGGCTGCTCGCCCTCAAAAAAGAGCACCTGGGCGATGCCCTCATTGGCGTAAATCTTGGCAGGGAGCGGCGTGGTGTTGGAGATTTCAATCGTGACGTAGCCCTCCCACTCCGGCTCGAACGGCGTGACGTTGACGATGATGCCGCAATTGCGAACGAAGACACCGGACTCAAGCGCGAAGTTCCCTGCCTCCGGTACGGTCAGGCAGTAGACATCATGTACGCCGGGCAGGCTGCGGATGGCGGTGATCTTGTGGTTATCCGCCTGCCGGTTGCCACGGAATGCAGCTAGCACTTCCGGAAAGCGACGGAAGGTAGTTCTGTCGCAGTCGAGCAGGCGCGCCGCTCCGTGGATTGACCCGGTTTCGTCCAACGCTGAACGTACGCGCTCTGCGGTAACCTCGGGGCGCAACCGCAGTTGCCCAGCATGCTCAGCCTGCGCCGCACGGCGCGAACCATCATCGCGTGACCAGGCCCGACGAGCATTTTCACCTGCCTCCGCACGGTGGGCGGGGTCCTCATAGTAGCGGAGCTTGGCCTGCTGCTGTGCCGCGCGGCGTTCGTCCGTCCAGGCTGCCAGTTGGCTTTCCAGCAGTTGCTCACGTGCTGCCTGGTATTCAGCCATTGACCAGAACTGCTGCGCCTTGCGCTGGTTGCTGGCTTTGAGTGCGGCGAAACGATTAGGGTCTTCGCGCAGACGAACATAGGCGGCGCGAATCGCGGCGCTGTGCTCCTCCGGCGAGAAATCAGGCCCATAGCTTTCGGCATTATGCAATCGGACTTGGGCGCTTGCATCCATGCGCTCGATATTGCTGGGCCGGTTGTTGCGTCGATCAAAGTCGATATGGTGACGATGTGTGCCGGGCGCGTTCGAGTAGAGTCCGTGACGCAGATTCCACTCATCGGAAAGCAAGTGGGTTGGGTAAAGGTGGCGATTGGAAGGCTGGTAGACCATTTCATAGCCCCGCGCCGGCTTGCGGTAGAGAGGCATGAGCGAGTCGCCCGGGCGTAACGCAGCGGCCTGCAGCAACCGTCCATCGCGCATGACAACTTCGTGGTCCGGCGTGCATGCGATCTGCTCGCCGTTATCAAGTTCCACTTCAATGAGCACATCCTGCCCAATCAGGCGCGGCTGCTCCAGAAGTGTGACCATCACGCGCCCAAATTGGCCGATGCTGTAGCCCCAGAAGAGTTCGCCATCATCGCCGCGACGCGCCATCTCTTCCAGTGTGGGCGCGGTGCCGTCGACCAATGCCACCCGTGTGTCGCCACTGAAGCAACGCGCGTAGGTGCTTTTCCCCAAGCAGATCGTCAGCACATTGCGCGGAATGCGAAAGTATTCCAGGGTGCGCGCCAGCGCAAAGGAGTTGGGCGGAATGATGCAGACCTCGCCCTGGTAGTGAACCATGGCGCGCTCGTCAATCAACTTGGGGTCCACCACGCTGAGCTGGCCCGTGGCCGCGCTAAAGATGCGGAACTCGTCGGCCACGCGAATGTCGTAGCCGAAGCTGCTCAGCCCATAGGAAATGACCCCCTCGCGCATCTGGCCATCGATAAAGGGATCGATCATGCGCTGCTCCTGCGCCATGCGCCGGATCCAGTGGTCAGCCTTGATGGTCATTGGGGGTGCCTCCATTTATTGGGTGTTCAAAGCGGGTTCACGGCGGGGTGCAGCGCAGGCGTTTCAGGCGGGGTGAAGCCTGCGCCACAGCATACCACGCTCTGGAGCAAGCAGAAAAACAACGGCGAAAACGGCCGTCGCCACCAGCACCATGGCCGGCCCCGAGGCAATGTTGAGCGCATAGGAGAGATAGAGGCCGACCACGTTGGAGGTCACGCCAATCGCCGCCGCCACCACCATCATCCACGGCAGGCGACGGGTGAGCAACTGTGCAGACGCCGCCGGGGTGACGAGCATGGCCAGCATGAGCGAGATGCCCACCGTGCGCAGCGCAACCACAATTGTCAGCGCAATCAGCACCAGCAGCAGGTAGCGGAGCGTGCGCGCGGGCAGGCGCAGCACAAGCGCCAGCGTGGGGTCAAAGGTGATGATGGCCAGTTCCTTGTAGAGGGCAATCACGATCGCCAGCACCAGCAGGCCGAGGCCGAAGGTCCACCAGAGATCCGAGACCGAGACGCCCA
The DNA here is from genome assembly GCA_964427845.1 of uncultured Caldilineaceae bacterium. Lineage (GTDB taxonomy): Bacteria > Chloroflexota > Anaerolineae > Caldilineales > Caldilineaceae > UBA5069. The sequence goes on along the minus strand of CAYRVP010000038.1, from coordinate 17,033 downwards.
GTACATCACCAAAGAGGATGTGCGTCAGGTCCACCGAATAGCCACTGACCGTGCTCATGAGCGCGACGCCCAGCGCAAAGGCCCCGGCGAAGACGATGCCGATCGCGGTGTCCTCCTGCACGTTGCCGCGCTGGCTGATGAAGCCTATGAAGAGCGCCGCCACGATGCCCGCGACCAGCGCGCCCAAAGCCAGCGGCAGCGTGAGCAGGTAGGCGATGACAATGCCGGGCAGGATTGAGTGCGAGAGCGCGTCGCCAAAGAAGGACATGCCACGCAGAATCATGTAGGTGCCGATGACCGGGCAGATGATGCCCACCATAATGGCCGCAAGCAAGCCGCGCACCATGAAGCCATACTGCAGGGGCTGCCATAACCACGCGAATGCACCCATGCCATCCATCAGGCGCGGCCTTTCGTGCGGCTGCCGTCCACCTCAACTTCGTAAGCGGGCAGCGCGACGGCGTCGGCGCTGCGCCCCACCACGGCGTCGGGCAGCGGGTGGGTGTCGTCGCAGCAGGTGTCCGTCACCACCAGGTCGCCCTCACTGGTGTGGACAACATGGACGTTATTGCCAAACGCGCCGGCGAGGTTGGCGGCTGTGAGCACCTGCGCGGGTGGGCCAAAGCCGACCAGCCGCCGGTTGACCAGCGCCACAAGCGGGAAACGCGTGGCCGCCTGGTTGAGGTCGTGCGTGGCCACCAGCAGGGTGATGCCCTGGTCGCGCAACACGTTGAGCGTGGCGAGCAGCGCCTCCTGGCTGGGCTGGTCAAGTCCGGTCAGCGGCTCGTCGAGCAGCAGGATTTCGGCCTCCTGCGCCAGCGCGCGCGCCAGCAGCACGCGCTGCTGCTGCCCGCCGGAGAGCGCGCCAATCGGGCGCTGGGCAAGTTCAAGCAGGTCGACCTGGGCCAGAGCGGCGCGAACTGCGGTGCGGTCGGCGCGACCGGGGCGACGCAGGAGGCCAATGCGCCCGGCGCGGCCCATCATCACCACGTCAAAGACGGTGACCGGGAAGTTGCTGTCGATGCGGGCGCGCTGGGGCACGTAGCCCACGCAGATGTGGCCGCCCGGTCCGCTGCCGTAAACCTGCACCGTGCCCGAATCGGGGCGCAGCACGCCGGCGATGACGTGGAAGAGGGTGCTCTTGCCCGCGCCGTTGGGGCCAACGACGGCCACCTGGTCGCCGCGCTTGAGCGAGAGGCTGATGTGCTCGAGCGCGATCACATTGCCATAGCTGACCGTCACATCCGTCAGTTCAAGCGCGGGCGCTGCGGGGTCATGCGAGTTGGCGCGGTGTGTGGGCGACATGGCCCTTCTCCACAAGCAAACGTGCGCAGCAGCGGGTGGCCACGCACGGGAATGAATGAGATTACGTATCAATTGATTATGGCGCAGGGGGCGGGGGGCGTCAAATGGGGGAGTGGGGAGTGGGGAGTAGGGAGTAGGCAGTGGGGAGTAGGGCGGACGGGCATCGCATGGCCCACTGCCCACTGCCTACTGCCTACTCCCCACTCCCCACTGTCTACCTTCCAACCACCAGCGAGTAGCCGCCGTCCATCTGGATCGTCTGGCCCACAATCTGCGCGGCGGCGTCGCTGCAGAGCCACGCCGTCAATTCGGCCACATCGGCGGGCACGACCAGGCGGCCTGTGGGCGTGGTGGCCCTGGCGTGCGCAAGCATGTCATCCTTGCGCGGGAAGTGGTCGAGTGCCTCCGTCTCCACGAGGCCGGGGTTGATGCAGTTGCAGATGATGCCATGGGGGGCCAGTTCCACCGCCAGGTAGCGCACCAGCGCTTCCACCGTGGCCTTGCTCACCCCCACAGCGGCGTAGTCTGTGTAAACGCGCTGCGAACCGAGGCTGCTGATGGCGATGATGCGTCCCCAGCCGCGTGCCTGCATGTGCGGGGCAGCCGCCTGCGCGCCCACCAGGATACTGCGCGCGTTGATGTTCAGCGTCCAATCCCAGGCGCGCGTTTCCATCTCCAGCACGGGGCGCTGCACACCGCTGGCTGCGTTGGCCACAAGGATGTCCACGCCGCCCAGCTTCGCCGTGGCCTCTTCCACCATGCCGCGCATAGCGGCCTCGTCGCCCACATGCGCCTTGACGACCAGCGCGCGCACGCCCAGCGCCTCAATCGCCGCAGCCGTCGCCTCGGCGTCGGTGCGGCGGCGCACAAAGTTGACCACCACGTTGCAGCCGCGTGCGGCCAGCGCCAGCGCAATGGCGCGCCCAATGCCGCGCCCGCTGCCGGTGACAAGCGCCGTTTTGCCCGCGAGAGAGTTCATGGCGAATGGTTGCATGTGATTGCGTGAGAGCCAGAAGGGGGACAATGCGTTTGCGGCGGCGCCCTGCAGGCTCGTCGCGCAGGTACGGGCGAAGGCCACGAGCGCCGCTTAGCGCTTCCTACCAATCGGCCGCCAGCAGCCTGCTCAAATCATCGGGCGAGGTGGTGCCGCGCACGCGCAGGCGCGTCAGGCGGAAGGGGTCGTCGCTGCTGTGCGTGATCCCCTGCGCGGTCGTGACGCCGGCCCAGTAGTTGGCGCTTGCAAAGATGTCGATCACCGACTGGTCAAATTCACCCGCCGGGTAGGAGACAAAGCGCGGGCGCACACCGAGCTCATGGGCGATCGTCTCGTCACTGCCCAGCGCCTGCCAAATCAGGTAATCGCTGTTCTTGCCCTGCAGGCTGACATGGTTGCGTCCGTGCGACTCAATGGAGATGCCTGCAGCCAGCATCTCGCGCGCCATGTCCCACGTCAGGTACTCGGGCCGCCCCTCGTCCATGAAGTCTGTGAGGACGAAGACGGTGGCCTTCATGCTCCGTTCGCGCAGGGCGGGCAGCGCGTTGGCGTAGAGGTCGCGGTAGCCGTCATCAAAGGTGAGGATGACGGGCTTCTCGGGCAGGGGCGCGCCCATACCCAGGTGCGCCATGAGGTCGTAGAGGCTGATGGTGGTGTAGCCGTCGGCCTGCAGGCGGTCAAGTTGGGCGGCGAAGAGAGCCGGGGCGACGGAGAGGTCGCGCCGGTAGATGTCGGCGTCGGCGGGGGGCGTGCTCACATAGTGGTACATGAGGATGGGCACGGTGGCCGTGCGCGCCACGCCGTCAGGCGCGAAGGCAAGCAGTGGTGCAGGCGGTGCAGGCGCCTCCGCCTCGGCGGGCGCATCCGCGCTGATGGGCACGGCAATCGACAGCGCCTCGGTAATCGAGAGCGTGGCCAACGGTTCGGGCGCGGGGGACGTCTCCGCTGCGGGCAGTGGCGCAACGGGCAGGGCCTCGGCGGCGGCGGTTGCGTCGGCGGGTATGGTGGGTGTGGCCGAGGGGAAAGGCGCAGCTTCGTGCGCTGCCGCGGCGAGGCCGGCCAGCCCATCGGGCGCATCCACAGCAACGGGCGCGCGCACACTGTCGGTATCTCCGTCGTCGGCTTCAGCCCCGCGCGCCGGCATGGCCGCTGCGGGCGCAAGCGGCTCAACCAGGACGGCCGCCACGTCCGGCTGCTCCCCTAGCGCCGCGGCAATGGGCTGCGCTGCCGGCACAGGTGCAAGCACCACCTCGGGCTCGCCTGCTGCCACAGTTACCGAGATGGTCGCTGGGATGGTCGCTGGGATGGCCGCTGGGATGGCCGCTGGGATGGCCGCTGGGATGGCCGCTGGGATGGCCGCTGGGATGGTCGCTGGAATAGTCTGGCCCGCGGCTGTTGGGCCGGGAGCATGGATGGGTGCGGGCAATGTGCAACCGTGGAGCAGCAGCAGTGCGCCACTCAGCAACGCGAGGCCAGGCACAAGCGCCCCCAACCAGCGTTGCGCACGCCGGAATGGCGTGCGCTGAGAAGAATCGTGTGTCTGGGGGCCCGATTGAGGGCGCGCGCGACCCGGCTGCTCTTGCATGTGCAGATGGTAGCACGCGCACCTCTCAGGTGCAACAGCCGGAGACACGCGCGCTGCATTCTCGCCCGGCACAGGCGTGAGCGCACTCATTTTTGCGTGCAAATACGGCATGATTGACAACAGAGATTGATAATCGTATACTTGACACGCTTCTGCTGCTGCCAACGCGCCCTGGCCTCCCTGCCCCGCGTCGCCTGCGCGCCTAGCTCCCGCCACCGCGTGCGTCATCTCGCACAGTCCTGCAAAATTGGAGAACGATCATGTATCGGCAGAGAATTCGCGACTACTACGATCGTTTGAGCCGCAGCTACCGCAGCGTGGCCGACTTCGTCCTCACCAATTACTACGAAGTCGCCTTCATGACGGCGGCGCAGCTCGCCTTTGCCGTCGGCGTCGATACCACCACCGTGGTGCGTTTCTCGCAGCGCCTCGGCTACAACGGCTACCCGGAACTGTTGCACGATATTCGCGCGCAGGTCAAGTCCGAAATCTACGCAGCCTACGTGCCGCAGCCGATTGAGCCCGATGACCCCGCGGGCATCTTCCGCACGCATGTTGAGCAGGAGGCCGACAACCTCAAGCGGCTGCTGGCACACAATCCGCCCGACCATGTGGAGAAACTGGCACACATGGTGGACGCGGCGCAGGCTATGATGATCATTGCCGAGGGTTATACCATTCCTCTGGCCGAGCTGGTGGCGCAGCAGTTGCGCCACTTTGGCGTCACCGCCTACGCCGCCGGCAATGACCCTTCGCGCCTGGCCGGCGCGCTGACGGCATTGACGCCCGAAACGCTGCTGGTTGGCATTTCGGCCACGGCCTATGGGCGCGATGTGGCGCGCGCCATGCAATATGCACGCGCGCGCGGCTGCGCCACGCTGGGCGTCAGCGGCGCGCTCTCGTCGCCCGTCAACCGCATGGCCGACCTGATCATCTATGCCCCTGCCGAGTCGCCCAGCCCGCTGGCCAGCCTGGTGACGCTGATGGCGGCGCTGGGGGTGATTGTGGCGCTGGCCGGGCGCGAGGGCAGCGACGCCGGCGAGCGCCGCGCCGACAGTGTGGCGCAAACCTTTGCCTTCCTCACCCAGCCCGAAATCCCCGTTCCCGACGACGAAGAGTAACAAGTCACGGCCGTAGAGAGAACGCACGGATTGCCCACAGGTGATAACGACCTTCGTTGTCGTCTGTGGGCAACCCGCGCGTTTTTTGCAGTTTCCGTGCCGGGTTTAGCCCAGGATGTCGGCCACCACATCCTGCGCGTGGTAGGGCGTTTGCCCCTGGCGCGACATGCGTTTGATGCCGTCCAAATGGTTGCCAAGCGTGATGATGGCAGGCTCCTCCACGAACTCCAGTGCCGAGCGACGCACCTGGCCCAGCCCGGCGCAGGCAAGCAGCCCGTTGCAGAGGCAGCGGCGCTCTTCGGTGTTGCGCTCGAGGCCGCGCCGGCTCAGGTAGGTATCCACGGGTGCGGCCGAGCAGCGCTGGAAAAGGGTGCGCGTGCCGTTTTCATCGGGTTGGCTCAGCCCTACCTGCTGCAGAAGGCCAATGTCGCAGACACGGCGGCGCTCGGCAAAGACGTCGTCATCGGAGAGGCTCCCCTCATATTGCACCACCTTGAAGGGGAAGCCGGTGGGCGAGAAGAGCGTTGTCTTCACCAAATCGGTTTCATCGGCGCCGCTGCGCAGCGCCTTGAGGATCGAGGCGCGGAACTCCGGCTTGATGCCCGATTCTTCGGTCAGCGCAAAGACGGAGCCCACCTGCACACCCGCTGCGCCTGCAGCCCGCGCCTTTTGCAGCCCGGCGCGGCTGCCATAGCCACCCGCCAGCCAGAAGGGGCGCCCGGCCTTTCGAATCACGGCCAGGTCGGGTTCGTCGCGCTCACCATAGATCGGCTGGCCCAGCGCATCGCGCCGCGCCGGCCCTTGCGGGCTGGCGTTGTGGCCACCTGCGGTGTGATGCTCAATAATAAAGCCATCCGGCGCTTCGGTGGTGCTCGCCGCCAGCGCCATCACAAGGTCGTCGAGTGAAGCAATCGCGAGGAACGCGGGGCGCTGCAGCGGTGCGTGCGTGAATACGCCGCCGGCTACCTCGGCGGGATCAAATGCAAGTACGAACTCCTCGCCCGGTGCAGCGTAAAGCACCGGCAGGCGGCGCACCGCGGGTGCATGGTTGGCCAGCAGCGTACATGCGGCGGGCAGCCCCTCGGGGTTGCCCGCGCCGACAATGATGCCATCAACGCCCGCGAGCATGGCCCCGTACATGGCGTGGAGCAGCGGCAACTCGATCTTGTTGAGGAAGTTGATGAAGACTCTGCCGTTGTGCCCCTGCTTTGCCAGCCACACTTCGGCAAAGGCCGTGGCGATCACAAGCTCGGCAGCGTTGTCGTCGAGCTTGAGCGGGATGGTGCGGGCCTCGCCCGTCGGTGCGGTGAAGGTGTTCTTTCCATCCAGCGAGTGGGGTATTTGCATGGGGGCGGGTTTGAAGTGGGCGTCGGGGGCTTTGCCGCCTTCAATGTAGTAGCGCTCGATGAGGCGCCGGCCCACGTCGGTGGCGAACTGGGCATCCATGGCGGCAAAGGCGCGCCGGATGTTGCCGCCGGGGTCGCCCAGTTGCAGGAGGCGCACGTAGACAACGTCCAGCGCTGTACCCGAGACCGTGCCGGCGGTTGCGCCGGAATGCTCCATGGCAACTGCCCGCGCCAGCCGCCAGTTGGAAAAGTAGACACCCATGCCGCCCTGGATGAGTTGAATGTTGTTCAGGAATTCCATTCCCTGGCACCTTCTCCTTGAGTCCGCAATCTTCAAGTCCGAACTGCAAGTATACGTTGAGATGCGTATACGAACCATAAGTCGATCGGCGCAGGGGCTTCACTCACTGTGCAATCGTACGAAGAAATCCGCTGCACACATCGACCTTGAGCAGCTGATCATGCCAACCCGAAGCAATGTTGAAGAGGCCGCTGCCGCCACCTGTTTGCTCCATGTGGCGCCGCATGCTCACTTTCCGCCCGCATTTACGCAGCACGCATCTCCCTGTGATAAGATCACCGCTTGGGCGCACGCGGGCGCGCCATCCCACCAACCCTCGCCATTGGTCCGCTGCCTGCACAGCGGCGCACACAGGACGGAATCACAATGACTCGTTACACCTTCCCGCCCGATTTCATCTGGGGCAGCGCCACCTCCTCCTACCAAATTGAGGGCGCCTGGGACGAAGACGGCAAGGGCGAATCCATTTGGGACCGCTTCGCGCACACCCCTGGCAAAATCATTGACGGCACCAACGGTGACGTGGCATGCGACCACTACCACCGCTGGCCCGAGGACATTCAGCTGATCAAGTCGCTGGGCTTCAACGCCTACCGCTTCGCGCTTGCCTGGCCGCGCGTCTTCCCCACTGGGCGCGGCACAATCAACCCGCCCGGCGTCGACTTCTACAACCGCCTGGTGGATGGTTTGCTCGAGGCCGGTATTACCCCCTGTGCCACGCTCTACCACTGGGATTTGCCGCAGGCGCTGCAGGACGCGGGCGGTTGGGGCAATCGCGCCACCGCCGCAGCCTTTGCCGAATTCGCCGATGTGGTGAGCCGCGCCCTGGGCGATCGCGTCAAGAGCTGGATTACGATCAACGAGCCATGGTGCGTCAGCCTGCTCAGCCACTTCATTGGCGCGCATGCACCCGGCCTGCACGATGGCCCGCTGGCGCTGCGTGCGGCCCACCATGCGCTGCTGGCGCATGGGCTGGCCGTGCCCGTGCTGCGCGCCAACAGTCCCGGCGCCGAAGTGGCAATTACCTTGAACTATACACATGCGCAGCCTGCAACGGTTGCGCCCGCGCCCACCGCCGCCGCCGACTACAACGCCGCCCGCCTCTTTGACGGCTACTTCAACCGCTGGTTCTTTGACCCCGTGCACGGCCGCGAGTACCCGGCCGACATGGTCACCTACTACACTGAAGCGGGCTTTCTGCCCGGCGGTCTGGAGGAGTTCGTGCAGCCGGGCGATATGCAGATCATTGCCGCAACCACCGATTTCCTGGGCGTCAACTACTACTCTCGCGAGGTCGTCAAGGCCGGCGAGGACGGCAGCGGCTGGCAGAGCGCGCCCGAAGCGGCCACCCTGCCGCGCACGGCCATCGGCTGGGAGATCTATCCTGAGGGACTCTACAATCTGCTTTGCCGCCTGCACTTTGACTACCAAACGCCCAAGATCATCATCACCGAAAATGGCGTCTCCTTTCCCGATGGTCCTGGGGCGGACGGCAAGGTGCATGACACCAATCGCATCGATTATCTGCGCAGCCACTTCGCCGCCGTCGCGCGCGCACGTGCCGCCGGGGCGCCGGTGGCGGGTTACTTCGTCTGGTCGCTCATGGATAACTTCGAGTGGGGCGAGGGCTACGCGCAGCGCTTTGGCGCCGTGTGGGTGGATTTTGAAACGCAGGCGCGCCTGCCCAAGCAGAGCGCCCACTTTGTGACTGAGGTCATGGCGAAGAATGCTGTGGAGGGGTGACAGCGCAAAGCGTAACTGGTAATTGGTAAGTGTTGCATCCTGCAAGTACGTCGCGGATTCGTAGCGGCGGCTTCAGCCGCCGTTCGTCTTTGTCACGGTGCGATTGGTCAGTACGGCAGCTAAAGCAACCGCTACGAAAGACCGTCTCACTTGCAGGATGCAGCAGTAAGTGGTAACTGGTGCGCCTGATACTCGAGTATCAGGCGCACCAGTTACCAACTACCAGTTACCACGTACCACTTACCAGTTACCAGTTACGTTCTTTCCCCATTCCCCTCCACTTTGGGCAGCGGATTCATGGCATTCTGCGCCTGCCAGCGCCGCCTGCGCTCGACGCTGTCCAGCGTGCCGTCATCCCCCGAGGTGAGCCAGCCGCGCCGCCAGAAGGACGCAAGCAGCGACAGCCCAATCACGAGAAAAATGCCCCACGCAAAGAGGTAGCCGTAGCGCCATTGCAACTCGGGCATGAATTCGAGGTTCATGCCGTACACCCCCGCCACAAAACTGAGCGGGATGAAGATGGTGGAGATAATCGTCAGCAGCTTGACAATCTCGTTCATGCGGTTGTTGGCGAGCGCGAGGTGTGTCTCAATCGTCGAGCTGGCCAGATCGCGCATGCCGTCCGAGAGGTCAGCCAGACGCACCATGTGGTCATATACGTCGCGAAAGTAGATGCGCATCTCGGTTGGAATCACAGCATAATCATTCATGGCCAGGCGGTTGACGAGCTCGCGCTGGGGAATGAGGATGCGCCGCAGCCGCAGGGCGCTGCTCTTGGCTGTCAGGATATCGTTGAGCAGGAGCGCGCGCCCGCGCTGCGAACCGGAGTGGAAGATGACATCCCCCAACTCCTCCAGATGCGCCTCGAACTCGTCCAGAATCGGGATGAAGGTATCCACCTGGCGGTCGAGCATTTCGTAGAGGACGAAGGGTGCGCCGCGTGAGAGGCCGCGGGTTTCGTGCAAATCCATGTGCCACAGGCGGTCAATCGACGCGCGCGGCTTGTCGTGCATGGTGATGATGTAATTGTTGCCCAGGAAGATGTCCACCTCGTCGGTGTCCAGATCCATGGGTTCATCGCCCAGCGAGACAGTGTGGATGACCACGAAGAGATAGCTGCCGTAGTCATCGAGCTTGGGCACGTGGATGTCTTGAATCGCGTCCTCAATGGCGAGCGGATGGAAGCGGAAGGTCCGCTCCAGCACAAGCCGCCACTCCTCCTCCGTGGGCGCAAGCATGTCGATCCACAGGTTGATGAGTTTGTCCTGCACGGCGGTTTGCAGCTTCTCCACGGGCAGCTCGGCCACAATGCCCGTGCTGAGGTGGCGGTAGAGAATGCGGATCAAGGGAGTGCCTCGTATATGCGCTGGCGAAGATTAGGGTGCAAGCACGATCTTGTGGACCAAACCCCCGAAGTCTACCACGTAGAGCGCGCCGTCAGGCCCCTGGCCGAAGCTGGGGATGCCGAAGCCCGCTTCCAGGAAGTCGTGGCTCTGCCAGGCGCCACCCTCGTTGCGCAGGCCAAAGATTTTGCCTGCGCTGAAATCGCCATAGATATAGATGCCTCGTAGCGCGGCAATGTCGCCCCGGTAGACATAGCCGCCGGTGATCGATTGCCCCACGGCGCGATCATATTCGTGAATGGGCTGCGTCTTGCCTGTGGTGCTGCAACCGCTTGTACGCGGCGGATAGCAGTGCGTGCCTTCCAGAATGCTCCAGCCGTAGTTCTGTCCCCCCACAGCAGCGGCCGGCACAAAGTCCACTTCTTCCCAGTTGCTCTGCCCCACGTCGCCAATCCACAGGTCGCTTGTAGTGGCATCAAAGGAGAAGCGCCAGGGGTTGCGCAGACCGTAGGCCCAGATGGCCGCGCGCAGTGGTGACGTGGGCACGGGCGTCGGCGTGAGTGTCGGTTCAGGCGTCGGCGTGAATGTAGGTGTTCGTGTGGGGGTCGGGGTCACTGTGGGGATTGGCGTTGGCTCGGGCACGGAAATGAGCGGCAGCCAATTGTTGTACGCGGTGTCTGTCAGGACAGCGCTTGGCAGGCCGAGACTCACAGCCAGAAACGGGTTATCTGGCGGCACGGTGTAGGTACCCGTCGCGCCCACTTCGATACGCAGGATTTTACCCAGGGGTGAAGCCAGGTTCTGCGCCGACTTGAGCGGGTCGCCGCCGCTGCCCCCATCGCCCACGCCCATGTAGAGCAGGTTGTCGGGGCCAAAGAGAATTGCGCCGCCGTTGTGGTTCTGGTAGGGCTGGTTGATGGTAAGGATGCGCTCCTCGTTAGCCGAATCGGCCAGGTTGGGGTTGACCGTGGAGACGCGATAGCGCGCCAGCACGTTGTCGTTGCCCAGCGTGGGTGATGGCTCACCGGATAACACCGGCGGGGCGGGATTGCCCTTGCCCGTGTATGAAACGAAGAAGTAGCCGTCGCTGGCGTAGGTGGGCGGAAAGGCAAGCCCGAGCAGCCCGCACTCGTTACAGACTGAATTGACCTTGCTCACGATGTCCAGGAAGGGCGCGGTCTGCTTGACGCCATTGTCGATGATGAAGATTTTGCCTGCCTTCTCCACCACGAACAGGCGGCCGCTGCCATCACCGGCATGGGTCAGGTACACGGGTTTGGCGAAACCGGTCGCAACCTCCTGCAGGGCTATGGTGGGCCAGGGAGGGCTTCCCTGTGGCGACTGCGCCAGCGCCCTGTGCGCCGCGGGCAAAGCCGGTGCGGTTGCAAGCAGCAGCAAGAGAAGCAGCAGTGGCCGCCTCGATAACAGTGCGGTCACACGTGTGCGAAAATGCATTGAGATTCCCTCCGTCAGGGCAATCGTGCGTTCGAGTAACACTGCTCTCGAACCGCACATTGCACGCGTGGCGTCTGCGCAATGGGGAGTCCACACGAGCATGGTCACCCTGGCAGACAACGCCTGTGTGTGTTTCCGACGTTCCCTGCACAGCCTAAAGTGAGACCTGGCTGAAACCCGCAGACAAACACACCTCAACGCAAAGCCTCAAAGTACGCAAAGTAAAGACATCGGCTCAGAACGAACTGACTTGTAGCTGTTCTTTGCGTTTCTCTGCGTTCTTTGCGGCTTGTATGTTGATGTTGTTTTCATGCTCGTATCACTTTAGCGGCGCTGCATGGGAACGTCGAGCACATAGGGGTCGGTGGCGTCGGGGGGCGCCTGAAAGTGATCCTCGCGCACGGGCAGGTAGCCATCGTGGACGACAATCACGGCGTAACTCTGCCCGCTGTCCACGCGCTTGTCCAGTTGATAGTCGCCCGCGCGGTTGCTGTGGCCGCTGGCATGGATTTGCGCCTCGTCAAAACCCGACTCAACCCAGCTATCCACGGTGACACCCGGCTCGAGCAGGACGATGAGCGCACCCTCAATGGCGTGGCGGCTGTTGTCGGCGTCATGCACGTTGCCGGTCATGTTCACACTGCTGCGCGTGCCGGCCGTCTGCTCCGTCACACGGAAGACGCCCGACTGCGCCGGTTTGCGCTCCACAAATAGGTCGAGCATATAGTCGCCCACGGGCAACCCTTCGGCGTGGGTAATGCTCAGCCAGGCCGTGCGCACGTCGCCCTGATCCCACGCCCACTCTTCGCGCAACACTTCCTTGCCGGCGTAGGACCAAACGGAGCGCAGCACCACCCCGTTGTGCAGCCCCTCGGCTGGGAAGATGGCGAAGACCTCGCTCACGTTGGCGAAGTTGGTGGCGGGGCGAATGGGCGAGCCATTCTCCTGTACGCCCTCGGCGAAGGTCATGGCGCCCAACTGCACCAGTTGCTGGCCGGAAGCAACGGGCTGGCCCACGGCAACGCCTCCCCGGTAGAGCTGCCGGCCACCCAGCCAAAGCTCCAGCTCGTAGAAGCCGTCGGCCAGACCTGCGCCCGCCGCTTGCGTGTCGGCCGAGAGGCTGATCCAGTCGCTGCCGGTTTCGCTGTCGCCGCGCAGCAAGGAGCCGCGCTCCAGTTCCACGCCGTCGCGATACCAGCGGTAGGTGAGCGCCTGACCGCGCGGCAGGTTGCGGTAATCAATCGCGGCGTAGATGTCGGTTGTGCCGCCGGCAAAGCGGCTGACGGCGTCGCGCACCACGCCGTCGCGCCGAATGGCTGCGCCATAGGTTACGCGGCTGATTTGGGGTGCGCTGTTGGCCATGGGTTTGGCGCTGCCCAGCGTCCACGCGTCATAGTAGCGCAGCGCCAGGTCGCCGGGGCGAATGAGGCTGATCTTGCCAGCGGCCTCGGCGTCGGTGAGGCCGGCGCTGGGCACGCCGATGAACGCGCCGCGGTCATCCACAGCCAGCCCGCCCGAATTGCCGTGGTTCACTTCGGCATCGGTCTTGATCCACTCCTCCGCGCCGTCTTTGTCCTCATCCAGGTAGCCCGAGACCGTGCCCGAGGTGAAGGTGATGGTGTCGCCCCCCAGTCCGGGGAAGCCGAGCACGAAGATGGGGTCGCCAATCAGGAGTGCCTCGCTCTCGCCGCGCGGCGCGGCGGTGAGCCCCAGGTTGGTGGGCAGCCGCCCCTTGGGGTTGTCAAACGGAGAGACGATCTGGAGGACGGCCAGGTCGATCTCGGTGTCGGCGTGGACAATGCGAGCGTAGGACTTGAAGATGGGCGCGGTGTGCAGGTAGGGGGGGGTGACGGTGATTGTTGCTGTGCTCCGGTCAGTGAACGGGGTGCGGGTGCGCGTTGCCCCCACAACATGATAGTTCGTGAGGATGTAGCCCTGCTCGGCGTCGAGCACGGTGCCACTGCCGCTGCTGAAGGGGTGGCCGTCTTCGTCAGGCACAATCACCTGCACGGTGGCGAGGAGCGCCTGCTCGCGCTGCGCACGGTCCAGCCCCCACACAGCGCGGCGCTGGGCTACGACTGTCAGCAGCGCGAGCGCGGCGGCAATGATCAATAGCATGCGTACGTTGCGCGCGCGCTGTTTGCTCATGGAGCCATCGTCTCCAGCCCGAGACTCTCGAAAACGGGTGCGAAGGCGGCGGAGGCAGCGGCCCAGTCGCCGGCGTCGGCGGCGACGGTGACCACCAGCCACTGGTTCTCGTTGCGGAAGAGCAGATCCTGCGCCTCCACCACAACGGGCACGCCGCTGCTTGCGCTGTCACGCGTCGGGTCGGCCAGGAATGCGTAGGTGGTCAGAAGCGCCTCGCGCCCGCCCAGCACGGCAACCGGCTCGGCCGCGAGCTCGCGGTAGCGGTCAAGCTCCTGGGCGCGGCGCAGCCCCTGCCGAATGCGCAGCGCGCCCAGTGAATCCTCGGGCAGAACGGGCAGCGCTTCGACACGCAGCGTGTTGTTGTAACTGCTGGCCGCGCCCACGTTGCGCGCCTGGAAGAGCAGCGTGTTGCCGTCGCCGGCTGCTGCGCCGGGGTTGACCGCGGGCAACCATGCAGCCGGGTAGGCGATGGCGGGCATGCCCGGCCCCAGGTCGGCGGTGCGTGTGGCGTCCCGCTGTGCGAGCAGGCGCACGCCCCAGCCCGCCGCCAGCAACAGCAGCACGCAGACGAAGAGAATGGCATCGTTGCGCACGATGTCGGCCTGCGTGGGCGGGGCGTTGGTGCGGCTGCGCCGCCACGAGTCGATGAATGCGTTCATGCCGCCCCTCCCGTGGGGTCGCCCTTTTCGGGAAGACGGGGTGGAGGCGGCTCTTGCTGCGGGCGCGCGTCCTCGTCCACCTCAAACGCATCCACGGCGTCGTCCAGCGAAGCCGCTACAGGTGCGCCAGCGAAGCCGCCGCCAAACCACGCCCGCCACGGCGCGGGTGCGCGCTCGCGAAGGGGCGCACGCGGCGCGGCTGCGGGCGCGTCGTGCAGCACGCGCAACGTCTCCTCGTTGGCGCGCGCCACCAGCCAGAAGACGATCAGCAGCGCAGCCAGCGCCACCGCTGCGGCCAGCGCCAGTGCGCCCCACGGCTTGCTTGCCGCCAGCCCCGTGCTGGGGCGCTCGAGCACGAAGAAGAGCAGGCCGTTGAGTGAGGCCGCCGCCAGCAGCCCCAGCGGCAGGTAGTGCCAGGGCACGCGCTCGAAGCGCGCCTGGCCGATGAAGTAACCCAGCACACCTGCAAACGAAGCATAGGCCAGCGCATTGATGACCATGCGCAACGAGCCGATATCCAGGTCCACGCCGCCGCGCGCCAGCACATAGGCGAAGTTGATGACCGTGGCCATGCCCAGCCCGGCGGCCACGGCGTAGACCACCCCATCCACCCGCTCGTCAAACTCGGCATGTTCAAAGACCAGGTAACGCACGGTGAGGTAGACGAGATATTGCTCGATGACGCCCACCACCAGCACGCCCCCCAGCAGCCGGCTCCACCAGGTGGTGGCGAGCCATGCCTCCACGCCAAAGACCCGATTGAGCAGAGGCCCCGCGAGCGCGGCAAAGATGATTGCGCCGCCCGCAAAGGTGGTGATCACCATGCGCCTGGGCTCCGGCTCCAGCCTGTCGAAGCCATAGAAGAAGGCTAGCCAAAGCAGCGCGGGCACAAGCGCGAAGAGCAGCCCGAGCGCGATGCGCGGCCCATCGCTCAGGTTGTCCCCAAGCGCCGGGAAGACGAAGTTGAAGATGAGGACGAAGAGCAGAAGCCCCGCGATTTCAAGCGCAAGCGCCCACCACAGCCCAGGGCTGTTGGTAGCCACGCGCTCAAGGCGGCGCTGTTCACTGCTCTCTGCTTCGGTTGTCGGATGCACCGTCAATTCCTCTAGCCTCATGTGGCGGGCGCGAACGGAGGCGCAATTTGCCGCTACAAACGTTCTCGAGTAGATGCTTGGTTGACATCCGCCCGCACTGACATTACCATGGTACCCATGACTCAATCCGCAAGCAAGCCGCGCACGCTGCAGCCCGTGCTCGTCGATAACCCGCGGGCGCTCACTGCCATGGCTGCACACCTGAGCAAGCAAAGCGCGTTTGCCCTCGACACCGAGAGCAACAGCTTCTATGTTTACTATCCCAAAGTCTGCCTGATACAGATTACCACGTTCGCCGACGCGCACAAGCCTGCGACGGACGATGTCATCGACTATCTGGTTGACCCGCTTGCACTCACCAACCTCGACGAACTGGGCGCGCTCACTGCATGCGGTGACATCCAGGTCGTCATGCACGCCGCCGAGAATGACATTCTGCAACTGCGGCGCGACTTTGGCTTTACCTTCCCCAACGTCTTTGACACGCAACTCGCCGCGCGCATTCTGGGCTGGGAGCGCGTCGGCCTCGGCTCCATGCTCGAGGAACGCTTCGGCGTTGTCTCCGACAAACGCATGCAGCGCACCGACTGGGCTGTGCGCCCGCTGACTGCAGACCAGATCGTCTATGCGCAGATGGACACCCATTACCTGCTTGCGCTGCGCGACCAGTTGCTCGAGGCGCTTGACGATGCCGGCCGCCTGGAAGAGTGCCAGGACGCGCTTGATCAGCTCGAGCAATTCGACACGCTCGAGCGTTCGCCCAACGAACGCAACTTCTGGCAAATGAAGCTCACGCGCTCGCTCGATCTCGCACACACGGGCGTGCTCGAAGCGCTTTGGAACTGGCGCGAGCGCGAGGCGCAGCGCACCAACCGCCCGCCCTTCAAGATTATGGGTGACGAATCGCTGATTGACCTGGCGACCACCCGCCCAACTACAACCGAGCAACTTCAGGTCATTGCGCGCCTGAGCCGCCAGCAGGCCAACCGTTACGGTGCGACTATCCTCAAGCTTGTGGAGGAAGGTGCACTTCAGCCGCTGCCGCCGCTGCCGCGCCCCATGGTGCGCCCCGAACTGCTGCTTTCATCACAGGACCAGGGGCGCTTTGAGAAATTGCGGCGCTGGCGCACCGAGACTGCACGTGCGCGTGGCGTGGCCCCCGAAATCGTCTTCAGCAATGACACGCTGCTCGAGATTGTGCAGCGCCGCCCTGCCACTGTAGCCGACCTGCTGGCCATCTCCGGCATAGGCCCGTGGAAGGCGAACGCCTATGGCGACGCGCTGTTTGCGCTGATGAATGGAAACAATGCGTGAACCAGGAATTGACGATTGACGACTGACGATTGAAGATTGGCGCACCGATCATCAATCTTCAATCTTCAATCATTCCGCTCACTCTCCACCGTTCCTCCACTCTCTCATGCTCCACCGCCACCTGGGCCGCTGCGGCCTGCAAATTGCGCCCCTTGTGCTGGGCACCGACAACTTCGCCAACCCCACGCCCGAAGGTGAGGCGCAGCGTATCGTCGCAGCCGCGCTCGCTGCCGGCATCAACTGCATCGACACGGCCGACCTCTACGCCGCCGGCGAAACCGAGTGCATGGTCGGGCGTATCCTCAAGGCCCTGGGCGCACGCGACCGCGTCATCCTGACAAGCAAGGGCTACTACCCCACCAGCGTCAACCCCAACGACCGCGGCAATGCGCGCTACCACATCATGCGCGCCTGTGAAGCCTCGCTGCGCCGCCTGCAAACCGATGTCATTGACCTCTACCAGCTTCACCGCCCCGACTTTGATGTGCCGCTTGAGGAGACGCTGCGCGCGCTGGACGACCTGGTGCGGCAGGGCAAGGTGCGCTACATCGGCTCCTCCACAGTGCCCGCCTGGCACATTATGGAGGCGCTGATGGTGAGCGAACTGCGCGGCTACGTGCGCTTC
>CAYRVP010000037.1:0-31879 GCA_964427845.1 uncultured Caldilineaceae bacterium | reverse complement strand
CCACGTACAATGAGTGGCGACAGCGCAGGTGACAATTGCCTCTTGCCAGTCCACCAGTCCACCTTTGAAGACCTGTCACAT
Organism: uncultured Caldilineaceae bacterium; assembly: GCA_964427845.1. GTDB lineage: Bacteria > Chloroflexota > Anaerolineae > Caldilineales > Caldilineaceae > UBA5069. Next base: position 31,798 of record CAYRVP010000037.1, on the reverse strand, counting down.
CGCCGCACGCAGCCAGGCGTCCTATGCGCGCCACATCCTCATTTGAGGTGGCCCCTGCTGTGAACCCGAATGCAAGGCCGTGGCGTTCTACTACCTGCTTGCGCACTGCTTGGGCGAACTGGGACGCTACGACAACCCTGCACGCGTCAAACGCGGCATCGTTGCATGTCTGGGGGTCTGCTATGGCGGGCCGCTGCTGGTGGTCTACCTTGACGGTATCTGGTATCACCACGTGGACGAGGCGCTGCTGCAGCGCATCATTGACGAGCACCTGGTCGGCGGGCGGCCAGTTGAGAAGGCAGTCTTTCACAGGCTGGACGCGTTGCACCCGCGCCCACGCTATCAGAGTCAGGGAGGATTGGTCACGGTGGAGAGCGTACAGGGAGGTCGATTTGCAGTGCAACGCCGGCGCAGCCTGCTGTTTGCGATTACGGCGGCGGCCCTCTTCGGCGCAGCCACGCCGCTGAGCAAACTCCTGTTGGGCGCACTGCCGCCCGTGCAAATGGCGGGGCTGCTCTATTTGGGTGCAGCGCTGGGTTTGCTGCCATTGATCCTGCGCCGCGGGCGCGTCCGTTTGCCCTGGCAATATGACCGCGCAACGCAACGGCGGCTGGCGGGGGCCATTCTCTTTGGCGGCGTGCTGGGGCCGGTGCTGTTGTTGCTGGGTCTGCAGCGTGCCGCCGCCGGCTCCGTGTCGCTCTGGCTCAACCTCGAGGCTGTGGCCACGGCGCTGCTTGGCTTTCTCATCTTCCACGATCGGCTCGACCGGCTGGGTTGGCTGGGAGCGGCGGGCATTGTGTGCGCATCACTGCTGCTCTCGTGGGGCGAGGGCGCGGCGGGCTGGCGGGCCGGCGTGCTGGTGGCGCTTGCCTCTTTGTGCTGGGGTGTTGATAACCACCTGACGGCGCTGATTGATGGCATCTCGCCCGCCGAAAGCACACTGTGGAAGGGGTTAGCGGCAGGCACTGTCAACATTGCGCTGGCGGTTGCCCTGGAGCGAACCGTGTGGCCCGTCGCCCCCGTCGCGGGCGCCCTGGGGATTGGCGTTCTGGCCTACGGCGCGAGCATTGTTCTCTACATCAGCGCCGCCCAGCAGATGGGGGCCACCCGCAGCCAGTTGATCTTCTCGAGCGCGCCGTACTTTGGGCTGGCCATGGCGGTCATCTTCCTGGGCGAACGGTTGTCGTGGCAGCAGGGCGTCGCGGGCCTGATCATTGCCGCTTCGGTGCTGCTGCTCACCTTTGAGCGCCACGGACACAACCACGAACACGCGACGCTCACCCATGATCACGCCCACGATCATGAGGATGCACACCATGCCCACCCTCATGATGGTGCACACGTAGGGGGTGCAGCAGCGGGCGCACCCTTCCGCCACAGCCACCTCCACACACATGTAACGACAGTACACAGCCACCCACACCTGCCCGACCTGCACCACCGCCATGAACACGGCGCGGCCTGAGCGCCCTGTGCGGCTGGCGTTAGTTCGCCGTTGAGCAAACGCCTCAACCACAGCGTCGCGCCAGACAGGAAGCCGCAGCGTTGCGACGCGCTAGTCGAGGACAGCAGCGCGGCCGCTTGGTGTGTGCGCTATGGACGCGCCGGAACCACGGCTTCTTGGTGGCGACGCGTGCACATCCTTGACAAGTGCACTGCATCGGTCTATGCTGTTCGCAACAATTGAGCTGGAACTGTAGTTTGCACAGCAGGCGTCTGAAGCCCCGGATGGCTCAGGCAGCAATGGCGAAGTCGGTGAAAGTCCGGCACTGTCCCGCAACTGTAACCGCAGTGCACTTTGTCTGATGGCAAAGTAGCTGTGGAAGTCAGGTCGCCCGCCTGTCTGTGCGCACAATCACCCTCGCGGCCAGGGGTGTGGTGCCACGGCATGTCGACCGAGACACCTCCTCGCGCCCCGCGAGGAGGTGTCTTTTGTTTGCTTCATCGAATATCGGGGCGGCGCCGCGCCGCCCACACGATCAGGAGGATTGCGATGGTCGTTTGGCGCAGGTGGGTTCGGCGAAGTTCGTTGGTGATCGCGGTCATGGTGGGCGTCGCGTTGCTTGTGTTGGGCGTGCAAAGCGCCCGCGCGCAAGAGGGCGCCGGTGACGCCGCTACGCCCAATGCTGGCACACCCAATGCCGGCACGATTATGGTGCAAACCGAGGACGGGCTGATCGTGCGGCCCATCACCTTCACGCAGCCCATTTCCGGGCTGGCGGCGCTGCAGGCCTCCGGATTGGATGTCACCGTGGCCGACACCAGCTTTGGACCGGCTGTGTGCGCGATCGACGGCGTCGGCTGCCCGGCGGATGACTGCTTCTGCGGCGGCGACAACTTCTGGAACTACAGCGCCTGGGATGGCGAAGGCTGGGCAGGCTATGCCACCGGCGCATCCACGTCGGTGATTTCCGAAACGGGCGCGATTGAGGGCTGGCGCTGGGGCGTCTATACGGGCACGGCCACATCGCCCGTAGGCATTGTGGATGCTGTCCCCGCCGCGCTGGCGTGGCTGCACGCACAGCAATCGCCCTACAACGGCGGTTACAGCGGCATGGGTGGCGCGGCGGAGACCCTCTTTGCGATCGGAGCAAACGGGATTGCGGCGCGCGACTGGCAAGCGCCCAACGGTGTGAGCCTCGAGAGATACGCACGTGCGCAACAGACCAAGTATTCCCGAAATGATGTGGCCGGCGCCGGCAAGGTGGCCGTGGGCCTCGCCGCTGCCGACGCCTGCTGGAACGGCCGCAGCCGCTTGCCCATGGCCTGGTACGACGGCGAAATGGGTGCGTATGCCACCGACAGTGGCCCCAACGCGTGGGGCATTCTGGGCACTGTCGCACTGAGCGAAACCGTACCCGTCACGGCGGTCACGACCCTGCGTTCGGCGATCCAGCCTGAAGGCGGCTGGGAGTGGATGGCGGGCTTCGGCCCCGATTCCAACACCACGGCGCTCGTCATCCAGGCGCTGATTGGCACGGGTGAGCCGCTCACCGCGACCGAGATTATCAGTGGCCTGGCGTACCTCAAAGCGGCGCAGCAACCCGACGGCGGTTTTGCCTATGACCTGACGAGCGGCGGCGGCAGTGACGCCAACTCGACGGCCTACGCCGTCCAGGCGCTTGTATCCGCCAATCAGGATCCCGCCGGTGAGGTGTGGAGCGTTGCGGGCGTGAGCCCAATCGGCTACCTGCTGAGCCTGCAACTGGCTGACGGCAGCTTTGAGTGGCAGGCGGGCATGGGCAGCAACCTCTTTGCCACGCAGCAGGTCATCCCTGCACTTTTGCAGCGCCCCTACCCGATTGCAGTGCGCACTGTTACGAAATGTGTGTGGAAATGAGCAGGGTTCTGCGCCGGCGTTCGCTGTGGGTGCTGCTGCTGACACTATTGTTGATTGGCGGCGCGCGCCCGGCGCTTGCGCAGGAAATTGCGCAGGCTGGCTTGGTGATTGTCACCGGCAGCGGTGAACCCGCCACCTACTGTGTTGACATCGATCCCGATGAGACGATCTCCGGCAACGAGTTGCTCCAGCGCGCGGGCGTCAAGGTGATTGCAGACCAGAACGCCATGGGCGCGACCATTTGCAGCCTGAATGGGACGGGCTGCGCTTTCCCTGCCCAGTCTTGCTTCTGCCAGTGCGAGGGCACGCCGTGCACCTACTGGTCCTACTGGCGGCAGGATGAGGCAGGGGCGTGGCAGTATGCCACCGCGGGCGCGGCCAACACGCGCATAAGTGCCGGCACGGTCGAAGGCTGGGTGTGGGGCGAGGGGACAACGAGCACAGCCCTGGCCCCGGCCGCGCTGACGCTGGCTGACATCTGCGCCGGGCCGGAGAGCGCCGCCACGATTGCGCCGGTGGGTGCGCCACAGGCAATTGCGCCGGCCGGCGCAGTGCCGCCGGACGCAGTGCCGGCTGGAACAGCGGCGTCTGCACCTGCGGAGGCAGAGCGACCGCAAGAGAACAATCAATCATGGGCGCTGGCCGGGCTGGCCGCGCTCGTCGTGATACCGGTGGCTGCGCTGTTGCTGCTGCGCCGGCGGAAGGACTACGCATGAAGCGGCTTCAGGCCACGCTCAGCATCACAATCTTCGCACTCACCGCCCTGTTGGGCATTGGTGCATTTCTCTACCCCTTCTGGCTGCCGGCTGTGGCGCAGAGCGTTTCGGCCGGCGGCGGCATGGCGCACACCAGCGATTCAGCGCTGGTGCTCACAGCCATCGTCGGCATCTGCTTCGCCGTGCTGCTGGTGGAGGTCCAGGCGCAGGCTGTGAGCGCGAAGGCCATTGCACTCATGGGCGTATTGGTGGCCATGAACAGCGTGTTGCGCTTCGCCGAGGTGGCCATTCCCATGCCGGGCGGCTTCAGCCCAATCTTCCCGTTGATCATGCTGGGGGGCTATGTCTTTGGTGCGCGCATTGGCTTTCTGCTCGGCGCGCTCACCATTCTCGCTTCGGCGCTGATTACAGGCGGCGTGGGGCCGTGGATGCCCTACCAGATGTTGACCGCGGGCTGGGTGGGGATGTCGGCGCCGCTGCTGCGCGTCCCCGTGCAGGCGCTGCGGCGCGTCGGCATTGATGGCCCAAGCGTCGAGGTCGGGTTGCTGGCGACTTTTGGCGCACTCTGGGGCTTTGTCTACGGGATGATCATGAACATCTGGTTCTGGCCCTTTGCCATGGGCCCTTCCACGATGTACTGGCAGCCCGGCATTGGCCCGTGGGAGACGCTGCAGCGCTATGCCGTCTTCTATGCCGTCACCTCGCTGGCATGGGATGTGGCGTCGGCGGCGGGCAACGCACTGCTGATTGTGCTGCTGGGCGGCGCCGTGCTGCGTATCCTGCGCCGCTTCCACCAGCGCTTTGATTTCGTCTATGCGCCCGCGCCGCTTCACGAGATGCAGCCCGCGGCCATGCCGCGCCCCTCTGCGCCCCTTGCACCTGCGCCGCTGCGGAGCCGCGCGTGAGGAACGGCCTGCATACAGGCGCATGGCTCCTTTGGCTGCTGGCGGCGGGCACCATGCTCACCGTCACGCGCAACCCCATCTATATCGGCCTTGTGCTGCTGTGGGTGGCGATAGTGCTCACGAGCCTTGGCGCTCCCGAGGCGGGCGCACCGCTTGCGCCCGTGCTCTCGCCGCTGCGCTTCGCGTTGGTGGTGGCGCCGATCGCGGCACTCCTCAATGCGCTCTTCGTACACGCCGGCAACACGGTGCTCGTCCGCATTCCGCCCGGTCTACCCGTCGTGGGCGGCCCGGTGACGCTGGAGGCGCTGACCTATGGCGCGCTCAACGGGCTGGTGCTTACCGGCCTCTTTGCGGCCTTTGCCGTCTTCAACCGGGTAACACCCGTGCGCGCGCTCATTCAGTTGGCGCCGCGCGCCTACTACCCCGTCGCGGTGACCGTCGCCATTGCCGTCACTTTTGTGCCGGTGACGTTGCGCCAGGCGGTGCAGATTCGCGAGGCCCAGGCGGTGCGTGGCCATCGCCTCAAGGGGGTGCGCAGTTGGGCGCCCATCTTTCTGCCACTGCTCAGCAGCGGCATGGAGCGGGCGCTGCAACTGGCCGAAGCCATGGTGGCGCGCGGCTTTGCAGCGGGTGATGGCCAGCCATCGGCCGGCAGGATGCGCACGCAGGTGATGCTGGTGGCCGGCACACTGCTCTTTGGGAGCGGTCTGGTCGTGCGCCTTGTGGGACGGCCGCACACAGGAACGGCGCTTTTGCTGGCCGGGCTGGCGATTCTGGTCGTGGCGATCTGGCTGGCGGGGCGGGCGCACCCGCACACCGTCTACCGCGCCATGCCCTGGCGGCCGGCTGACTGGGCAGTAGCCGGTGCGGCATGTGCAGGGGCGCTCTTCTTTCTGCTGCCCCTTCCCGGCATCGACCGCGCGTCGCTTGCCTGGTACCCCTATCCTGCGCTGTCCGTGCCGGGCTTCAGCCTTCTCCTGGTCGTCGCCACCTGGGGATTGCTCGGACCGGCAATCAAGAATGCAATTGATCATTGACGATTGACGATTGGCGATTGGCGATTGACGATTGACGGCTTTCCGTGTGCGTGTCAATGATCAATCTTCAATCTTCAATCTTCAATCTTCAATTATCGTTTACGGATACCAGGTGCCCGTTACCCAATGATCACCCTCTCACACCTCACCTACAGCTACCCTGGCGCAAGCCGCCACGCGCTGCGCGACATTTCACTGGAACTGCCCGCGGGTGAATTTGTGCTGGTCGCGGGCGAGTCGGGCGCGGGCAAATCAACGTTGCTGCGCTGCCTCAACGGGCTGGTGCCGCACTTCACGGGCGGGATTATCTCCGGCGCACTGCGCGTCAACGGGCTGGATCCGGTGGTCGCCTCGCCCCAGGTCATGAGCCGCCACGTGGGCTTTGTCTTCCAGGACCCCGAGAGCCAGTTCGTCATGGATCGTGTCGAGGACGAAATTGCCTTTGCGCTGGAAAACGCTGCAATCCCGCCGCAGGTGATGCGCGTGCGCGTGGAGGAGACGCTTGATCTGCTCGACCTGGCGCCGCTGCGCGACCGCCTGTTGGCCACTCTCTCGGGTGGCGAAAAGCAGCGCGTCGCCATTGCCGCTGCGCTCGCACTGCGCCCTGCTATCCTTGTGCTTGACGAGCCCACCTCGCAACTGGACCCCAAGTCCGCCGAGGATGTGCTCAACGCATTGGTGCGTCTCAATCAGGATTTGGGGCTGACGGTGATTCTGGCCGAGCACCGCCTCGAGCGTCTGCTCGCCTATGCCGACCGCATCGTGTACGTGATGGCGCATGGCAGCGGCGTGCTGGTGGACGAACCGCGCCGCGTGCTCGAGCAGGTTGACGTCGCGCCACCGCTCGTGCGCCTGGCCAGGCGTCTGGGTTGGTCGCCGCTGCCGCTTACCATCAAGGAAGGGCTGCGCTTTAGCCGCGCGGCGTTGCCCGTGCCACGCGACCAAGCGGCGCGTCGTCCGCAGGCGGATACGCAGGCTGCGCCTTATCTCTCGCTGCGCGACGTTGCCTTCAGCTATGGCGACCGGTCCGTGCTCAGTCATGTGACGCTGGAGGTGCGCCCCGGCGAAATTGTGGCGCTGATGGGGCGCAATGGCGCCGGCAAGACGACGCTGCTCAAGTGCCTGGTGGGGCTGGTGAAGCCGGCGCACGGGCAAGTTCGCGTGGCGGGTGCGGATACGCGTGCGCTGGATACGGCGGCGATCTGCCGCAACGTGGCCTACTTGCCCCAGGACCCCAACGCCCTTCTCTTTGCCGACAGCGTAGCCGACGAGCTGGCGATTACGCTGCGCAATCATGGCCGCGACGCCTCGCACAGCGCGGCACGCGCACAGATTGCGCAGACGCTGTCACGCTTGCGGCTGGCCGACAAGGCCGCCGCCTACCCGCGCGACCTGAGCGTGGGCGAACGGCAGCGCGTGGCGCTGGGGGCCGTCACCGTGACGGAGCCGGGCGCGCTGCTGCTTGACGAGCCGACGCGCGGCCTCGACTACGCCGCCAAGGCTGCGCTCGTGGAGATGATGCAGGAGTGGAGCAAGGCGGGCGCCGCCGTGGTGGTGGTGACCCACGATGTGGAACTGGCCGCGGCGCTGGCGCACCGGGTCGTGATCATGAGCCAGGGCGAGATCATTGCCGATGGCCCGCCTGCGCAGGTGCTGGGGTCGTCACCTCTCTTTGCGCCGCAGGTGGCGCGCCTCTTTCCCCACAGCGGCTGGCTCACACCCGAGGATGCGCTCGCGGGCATGGGACTTGAAGAGCGAGAATTGACGATTAACGACTGACCATTGACGATTGTGCGCCTTTGGGACGGTATTGCTTATTGGGAGAACACGATGCCACGATTGACAAAAATCTACACCCGCACGGGCGACGGCGGTGACACCGCGCTGGGCGGCGGCCAACGCGTGCCCAAGGACAATCTGCGCGTCGCCGTCTATGGCACGGTGGACGAACTCAACTCGCAGATCGGCGTGGCGCTGGCTATGGGGCTGGACGAAACCATCGACGCACCCCTGCGCCGCATCCAGAATGAGTTGTTCGATGTAGGGTCCGACCTTTGCTTCATCGAGGCGGACAAGCAGAAGTGGCCGCTGCCCCAGGTGGAGGCGCGCCACATCGGCGCGCTCGAGCAGTTGATCGATGAATTGCAGCGTGTGGTGGGGCCGCTGGAGAACTTCATTTTGCCTGGGGGCACAGCGGGCGCGGCGCAGTTGCACGTAGCGCGCACCGTTTGCCGCCGCGCCGAGCGCGAAGCGACGACCCTGGCGCGCGCTGAAAGCGTGGGGGCCTCCGTGCTTGCCTACCTCAATCGCCTCTCGGACCTGCTCTTTGTGATGGCGCGCTACGAAAACCACGCAAAGGGCGTGGACGAGCCCCTCTGGCGGCCGGGCGCGTAGGCGGCACCCAGAAAAGTCTGTACGCAAGAACAACGGTACCAGCGGAAACGACATGAAGGATGTTTTCATGTCGTTTCCGCTGGTACCGTTGCTTCTACCCTGAAAATACCGCGCAGGTCTGTAGCGGAAGGCCTCCCGGCCTTCACCTTTTGCGCACCACAACGAAGGCCGGGAGGCCTTCCGCTACGCGTGCCGAGCCAGTTTCATCCTGTGTGGTGCCGACAAGGCATGACCGTCTGCGTACAGACTTTGGCTTCAGTTTTCGAGCAGGAGCGCGATCATGGCCCGGACGTGCGCCATTTCGTCGGCGTTCACTGTGTGGCCCATGCCGGGATATATGTTGCGTGTAACCGCCGCGCCCATCCCCGTCAGCAGGCGCTCGCTGCGGTCAATGCGCTCAGTGGGAATGTGGTCATCCGCATCACCGCCGGCCAGCAGCAGCGGCGTCCCCAGCAGGCTGCCCGCATAGGTGCGCGGCCGGTCCCCGTTCTCGATCAGCGCGCCGCTCAGCCCCGCCACGCCGCCGAAACGATGGGGAAAGCGCGCCGCATATTCGAGCGTGAGACAGGCCCCTTGCGAAAAGCCGAGCAGCACAATCCGCTCAGTGGGAATGCCCACGGTGACGGCTGACTCCACCGTGCGCGCCACTGTGCGCAGCGCCGACGTGAGCCATGGCTCGTTTTCGGCCAGGGGCGCCACAAAACGCTGAGGATACCACGTGTTGGAGGCGGCCTGCGGCGCAAGAAAGGCAAGGTGCGCCGCAGCCTCGGCGTTGCCGGGCATCACCTCGCGCGCCAACCCCATGATGTCGCGTGCAGTTGAGCCGCGGCCATGCAACAAGATCAGCAGGGCGTGCGCTTTGCCCAGGCGTGCGCCTGCGTGAAGAGTGGGCTGATCGGCGTGGGGGTCGTCCACAAAGGTGGTGGCGGAAGTGCGCGAAGTCATGTAGCGCCTCGGTCTGTGTGAGGTCACCCGGCAAAGGGGATGGACTGCCTCTATTGTACGCCCGATTGCGTCACAAGGCACGAAATGAAAACAGACCGATTGGGTCGTTCCTCCGCTACGCCAGCAGCGCTTCGGGAATGCCGGCGCGACGCTCTTCCTCGCCAAGGCGCAGCGTGAAAAGGTGCAGGCTGCTTACGGGCTGCTTGAGGTTGAGGTCGCGAATGCGGCGGTTGAGAAGATCGAGCGCGGTGCGCAAACGGCCGCGCTGCACCTCGCAGCGGCTGCGCACGACCGCCTGCGCGGCGGGCGAGGACGCGGCGTCCCAGTCGGCGGCAATGCGCGTGGCGTCGGCGCCAAGTTGCGCGCGCCAGCGTGCAACCTCCTGCTCAATCTGCTTGCGGTCGCCAATCCAGCCGGGTGTCAGGTCATTGTTCTTGAGGATGTCGTATGCCAGTTCGGAGCCGGCAGGGGTGAATGCGTGGTCCTTGTGCGGCAGCGGTTTGCCGCGCCCGCGCAGATTGGTAAATTCGCCTTTGCGCATGGCCTCCTCAATCGCCTGGCTCACGACGTCGTTCCACTCGGCTTCGCTGCGCGGCGCCTTTGGTGCGGAGGCAGCGCGGCTGGCTTCCTCGCCCTGCACCTGCTCTTTGTAGGCCTGCGCACGCGCGCGCGCTGCGTCAATCTCCAGTTGATCGCGGTCGTCTTTCCTATCTCGTTGCGTGGTCATCGCAGTAACCTCCCGGGCCATGGCAAAGCACAGCCCGATTTTACTCGTGCGGCGCCGGGTGGCAAATGCGCGACTGCACAATGTCTGCGCCTCGAGTGCACTTGGCATCAAGGCGCTTGGCGGTTACAATGCGCCGAGTGCATTGCATGGTTGGCCCGGCCATTTCACCTCGATTCCTCGCGAGCGCTGGATTGGGTGCAAGGGGTGCAGGGTGGCAAATCCCTTCTGGAACCGTACGGAGCGGCGGCTGCGTGCGCTCTGGCGGCTGCTCATCTATATGGTGGCCTGGCGTGTGCTGCTGCACCTGCTTGACCGCTGGCTGCTGCCCGCGGGCCAGGGGCTGGCGGCGCCTGCGCTTGTGCGCACGCTGCACTATGCTTACTATCTGCTCTCGGTGGTGGGGGTGACGTGGCTGGCGGCGCGCTTTGTGGATCGTCGCTCGCGCGCCACCCTGGGGCTCTCGCCGAGCAGGCGCTGGTGGGCCGAGATGGCGTTGGGGCTGATGCTGGGCACACTGCTCATCACGCTGGTCTTCGCGGCCGAATGGGCGCTTGGCTGGCTGGTCGTGACCGACGTCTGGTCTGCGCCCGCCGGGCAACGATTCTTCGCGGCCATACTTGGACCGATTGCGATCTTTGTGGTGATTGGGTTCGCCGAGGAGTTGATCTTTCGCGGCTACCTGCTGCGCAATTGCGCCGAAGGGCTGAACGGGCCGCTGCACGCACGCGCTGCGCTCATGGCTGCGCTGCTGGTTACGTCGCTGCTCTTTGGCCTCTATCATCTCTTCAACCCCAACGCCACCTGGGCCAGCACGATCAACCTCTCCCTGGCCGGGCTCATGCTTGGGCTGCCCATGGTGCTTACGGGGCGCCTGGCCATGCCGATTGGGCTGCACATTGCGTGGAACTTTGCCCAGGCCAATCTCTTTGGGTTTGCTGTCAGCGGCAACAATTTCAGCGCTGTTACGCTCATGCGCACCACGCTAACGGGGCCGCAGGCGTGGACGGGGGGCATGTTTGGCCCCGAGGCGGGGCTGCTGGGGCTGATTGCCATGGCCATTGGCGTTGCGGCGGTTTGGCTTGGGCTGCGCCGCATCGATGGCAGCGTGCGCCTCTGCACCGCGTTGGCGGAATATCCCGTGCATGCGGCGGCAACGCAGCCGCGCCCCGCGGCGCTGCAGCACAATCCATAAACCCAGGGAGAACTGTTCATGAGCAGTCGGCTATGGGGCGGACGCTTCACCGGCGCGACCGACCCTCTGATGGAGGCGTTCAACGCATCGATACACGTGGACAAACGCATGTGGCGCGCCGACATCACCGGTAGCCAGGCCTACGCCCGGGCGCTGGCCGCAGCCGGGATGTTGACGCCAGAAGTAGCGGATGCGATTGTACAGGGGCTGGACAGGGTGGCCGCCGAGTGGGCCGCGAGCGCATTTGTGCTAAAGCCTGGCGATGAAGATATTCATACAGCCAACGAGCGGCGCCTTACCGAATTGATTGGGGCCGTCGCGGGCAAACTTCACACCGGGCGCAGCCGCAACGACCAGGTGGCCACCGATGTGCGCCTCTGGCTGCGCGACGAGATTGTGCTGCTGCGCGGCCACTTGCAACAGTTGATTGGCGTGGCTGTCGAACGTGCGGCTGCCGAAATCGACCTTATCTTTCCCGGCTATACCCACCTGCAGCCCGCCCAGCCCATTCGCTGGAGCCACTGGCTGCTGAGCCACGCCACCGCCTGGGCGCGCGACGCCGAGCGCCTTGACCAACTGGCGCAGCGCGTCAATGTAATGCCGCTGGGCAGCGGTGCGCTGGCGGGCAACCCCTTTGCCATTGACCGTGACAAGCTTGCGCAGGAACTGGGCTTTGCTTCCGCCAGCGCCAATAGCCTCGACGCCGTCGCCGACCGCGACTTCATCGCTGAGCTCCTCTTCTGGAGCACGCTGACCATGCTCCACCTGAGCCGCTGGGCCGAAGACCTCATTATCTACAGCAGCCGCGAGTTCAGCTTTGTGGCGCTGGCCGACGCCTACAGCACGGGCAGCAGCCTCATGCCGCAGAAGAAGAATCCCGACGCGCTGGAGTTGCTGCGTGGCAAGTCGGGGCGCGTGCTGGGCGATATGGCCGGGCTGATGACGACCCTCAAAGGGCTGCCCACCTCCTACAACAAGGACTTGCAGGAGGATAAGGAGCCCCTCTTTGATGCTGTGGACAGCCTCAGCGGTGCGCTGCAAATTGCGGCCGGCGTACTCTCCACGCTCACTGTCAACCGCGTAGCGATGCGCGCTGCCCTCACAACCGAGATGCTTGCCACGGATTTGGCCGATTATCTGGTGCGCAAGGGCGTGCCCTTCCGCGAGGCGCATCACATCACAGGCGCAGCCGTGCGTATGGCCGAGATGCAGGCGCTGCCGCTGAGCGAACTGGACCTGGATGACCTGCGCACGCTCCACGCCGCATTTGATGAGGACGTGGCCGCTGTGTGGAGTATGGAGACAAGCGTAGAGCGGCGCGATGTGGCGGGTGGTACAAGCCGCCGCGCCGTGGAGGCGCAGATTGTCGCATTGCGCGCATTGATGCAGGCCACGCCGGGGATGTGACGGAACAGCACCTCACCCGGCTCACGAAATCATGCCTAATATCGAACCTCTGACACCCGAAGAGAAAGAAGCCTTCCTGAGCCGCGCACGCGCCGAAGGGCGCGCGCTCACTTCCGAGGAGCAATACGCCATCTTTGGCCCCGCGCCTGCGCAGGTCGAGGAGTTCCGCGCGGCCGAGGTTGTGGATGAGATGGAGGCAGCTCGCCTAAACAGCGCGCAGGTCCAGGCGTTAGCGCGCGACTTCTTCCCCGAACTGGGCAGCGACACACCCGGCGCGCCCCGGCTGGTGCAGGGCATCATCTTCGACTTGCAGGATACGCTTGCCACGCTCAGCCGCCCGCTTGACGAATTGCTGGCGCAAGGCGCCGCCGACGCCGTGGCCTACATGCGCAGCACGGGTATGGAACTGCCCGCCGAGTTTGCCGCCAACATCATCGAGGCGCGTCGTTTTGCCGAAGAGAAATCCGAGGAGGAGCATGAGGAGCATCTCGCCGACGACGCGCTCTCCTTCCTACTTCAATTCTTTGGCTTTCCTGCCAGCCGCATGGACCCCGTTGTGCTGCGCCGCGCCGTGGACATCTTCTATGCGCCCGAGATGACGGCCTGGCGGCTGCGCCCCGGCGCGCGCGATTTACTCGCCGCGCTCCACGCCGAGGGCTACAAGGTGGGCATCATGGCCAACTACAACGCCGATCGCGTATTCCAGCGCGCGATCGACTACCTCGGCATTCGACAGTGGCTGAACCTGTGCATTACCAGCGCCGCCGTCGAGTACCGCAAGCCGGATCCCAAATTCTTCGAGTTGGCGTTGGAGCAGTGGGGCGCGCTGGCCTACGAGGTGGTGGTAGTAGGCGACAGCCGCAAGGAGGAGATTGCCGGGGCCATCGAGACCGGCTGCCTCAGCGTGCTGCTCGAGGCGGAAGATGCGAGCGCACAGGTGGTGCACGACAATGCGCAACTCGCCGCCAGCGTCCGGCCCGACGCCACAATCCGCACGCTGGATGAACTGCCCGCACTCATTGACGCGTGGGCCGCGCCCTGATCGGCGCCCTGAATTTCCGCAACTGCGTTGAGAACCAGGCATGAGTACACACGAACCCAGCCGCGCGGTGACGCTGCATCGTCGCTACCCCGAGGCCCCGATGGTGGGCACTGCGGCCACTATCTTTGATGACGCAGGCCGCGTTCTGCTTGTGCAGCGCGGCCACGCACCGCGCAAGGGATCCTGGGGGCTGCCCGGTGGCCTGCTTGACCTGGGCGAGCGCCTTGAGGATGGCGTGCGCCGCGAGGTGCGCGAAGAATGTGCCATCGAAATCAATGTGGGCGGTTTGGTGACGACCTTTGAGTCGCTGCATTGGGATGACGCGAGCCGCCTGGAGTACCACTACATCGTCATTGAATACTGGGCCACGCTCTGCTCGGGCGAGGCCGTGGCTGCCGACGATGCCGCGGCGGTGGCCTGGGCCGAACCCGCCGCGCTCGAGAGCTATGCGCTCCATCCCGACACGCTGCGCGTCATTCTCGAGGCGCGTGCGCTGTGGGAGAAAGCGGGCAGTGGGGAAAAGCGGGCAGTGGGCAGTGGGCAGTAGGGATTGGGTAGTGGGGATTGGGCAGTAGGGATTGGGCAGTAGGGAACGGCCACGCTCCGGATAGTCGAGAAATCAAGAACAAGGGATCAACAGCACGCTCCTCGTGAGCGATAGGCTGCCGATCCCTTGTTTCTAATTCCTCGATTATCCGGAGCGTGGCCGCTCCCTACTGCCCACTGCCTACTGCCTACTGCCTACTCCCCACTCCCCGCTCCCCGCCCTTCTCACTTGCGCGCACGGCGCACGGGACGCCACTCGCGCAGCGCCAGGCCCTGCTGACTCCCATCTGCCAAGGTGCGCGGTTCGTCGGGCAATGTCGTCTCGGGGGTCGTTCGTTTGGGTTGCGCCTCACGCCCGGCCTCGATCTGCGCCATCTGCCTCTTCTGGTAAGCGGTAAGCGCCACCGTGGCGCAGGCCGAGAGCATGTCACCGGCGGTCGTCTCACGCGGCTCATCCAGCAGCGCCAGCAGTTCCGGCTCGCTCGCCAGCGTAATGCTGAGCATGGTGCGCCAGGCGCGAATACGGACCGTGAGAAGATCAAGATCGCGTTGTCGCGCAGCCAGTTCGTGCGCCAGTTCGACCTGACGCGTGGCCGCGCGGTCCATGCGCGTGGCGGTCACTGCCTTGATGGCGGCCAACATGACCGTGTGCGGAAGCGCCGCATCACCCGCCTCAATGGGCAGGGCGCGTGCGGCGGCGCGCGTATCTTCACCGGCATCGGCGATGTCGCCTATGTTGACCAGCGCATCAATGGTCACGGGAGTCGCGCCCAGGCGTACGGAGGCGCTTTCGCCACCGAACGCGCGCAGCGTGGCGGCATCATAGGGGAGCGACTTGCGCACGGCGCCAAACCAGTCGGCAATGACGCCGTGCAGGTCAGCCAGTTCTTCGCGTGCCGCTTCGGCAGAAAGAGGCGCGCCGAGCGCAGCGGCCGACGCGGCCGCTGGTGGCGGGAGCGGCTCGAGGTCAATCACATTCTGCGAGGCGACCTGCGCGGCCAGTTCGGCGCCGGCCGCGGTGAGCACGTTGACACTGTAGCGCATCGCCGAGAGGCGGCTGCGCACCTCGGTCAATTCCGCCTCGCGGCGGCGCAAGGCGCCTTCGGCGTCGGCACGTGCCAGCGCAATTGCGGCCACGGTTTGCCGGGTATCGCTGCCACCCATTTCCGCGGGCAGCAACTGCGCGCTCTGCAGAGCCTCGAGGCGAACGCTCAGCGCCTCCATTTCGCCGCGCCGCTCGGCCAGCTCTTCCTCAAGCCGGCGGCGGCGCTCCTGCATCTCCTTGTTCTCGGCCGAGAGGCGGCTGTGCGTGGCCTTGAGCTGGCTGTATGCGCCGCTCCACTGCGTAATGTCGGTGCGATTTTGCATCAATTCGGCTTCGCTGCTGAGGATGCGCGCCTCGGCGGCGTTGAGGCGGTCTTCCATTTCGCCCGCCTCGGCCTGGAACTCCTCCAACTGGGCGCGCACAATGTTGAGCTGCGCGGTCAAATCCGTAGCCTCGCCCTGCGCGGTTTCAAGCTGGCTGCGGCGGTTGGCCTGTTCAGACTCAAGGGCAGCACGGGCGGAGGCAAGCTCTTGCGTGCGTTTGTCGAGGTCGCTTTGCAGCGCGTTGACGCGCGCGGCGTGGCCGGCCTCAAGGTTGCGCACGCGCGACTGGCTGAAGAAGGCGGCGATGACAAAGCCCACAAGAAAGCCGAGCAGGGTCAGCCCGATGGTCAATGTAGTTGACATGGGAGCGGCGTTTCCTCTCCAAGCGGCGCAGAGTGGCGGGGCATGAGACGGCCCTGCGCCAACGGCGTACGCACCGGCGCTATGCGGCGTCGGATGGCTGTTCCGATGCGGGCTCGGTGGCTGGCTCGGTGGTTGGGGCCTCAGCGACCGCCTCGGCGCGCAGCGCGTCGAGTTCTAGGTTAAGCGCCGCAATGCGCGCCTCGGCGCGTGTCAGCGCCTCGTCCTTCATCTTGATCATGGTGGACGCGAGCACGGCAAGCTCCGAGGCAACATCCTCGCGCGCACGCACCAGGCGATTGTCCAGCTCATGGCGCGCGGCATTGGAGGTGAGCAACTCGGCCTTGACAGACTCAAGCTCCGCCTGGCGCATGGTGAGCACCTTGTCGCGCTGGTTCAGTTCCTCCTGCAGGCGCGCCGCGCGGCTGTACGCTTCGGTCAGCGCAATCTCGCGCGCCTTGTCGGTCTCAATGGCTGCAGGCGTGCGCGCAACGGCGGAAAAGCTCTCGGCTATCTGGTCGGGCGCAAGCGCCACGGCCGCAGGCCGGCGCGTGATGGCCGCTGCATCGTTGCCTTCAGCGCCGGCCACCTCGCCATCGACTGCCTTCTCCAGCGCCTGGAGCACGGCTTCGGCAAGCAGGACCTCTTCGTTTGACTCGAAGTCATCACTGTCGTCAACATCAAAAGTATCGCCAGTGTCGCCAGTGTCGCCGGCAGCAGCAAGGTCGCGCGCATCGTCACTCGCTGCGGCCGCAGGCACTTCGGCGGACTCGGCGGCCTCCTCGAGTGCAGCCACCTTTGCCTCAAGGCCCTTGGCCCTGGTGCGCTCGGCTTCGAGATCGGCCAGCGCCGTCGTCAGGCTGCCCTTGGTTTTGGTGGTGTCGCTGCGCGCATCCGCCAGTTCGCGATCGTTCTTGCGCTGCTTGCCCTCGAGGTCGGCGTTGCGCGCTTCCAGTTCGCGCACGCGGCGCGCCGGCGACATGCCCGTGAGCAGCCAGCCGATGAGATAGCCAAGCACGAGGGCAACCAGAAGCGGCACCCAGTTTACGGTAATCCAGTTCATATTGAGCCAGTACATAGGTGGACTCCTGTTGGTTGCGACGTGCATCACGCTGCACGCCGTCCTGGTTCATGCAATCTGACGAGGGGCGGGCCTGCCGGGATTGACAGACAAAGACGAAGCCGCAACAATAGAAGTGGCGGGCTGCAGGTGGCAAAAATGGGCGGATTATTGGTCAAGCTGCCGCCATTCTAGCACGGCGGGGCGTGGCTGCCCAAGCGCAAACGCGGCGAGTCCATCGCCGCCACCCACAACGTCACGAAACCGAAGGAGCCATTGTGCCAATCAATCTGGACGAATTGCGCGCCTTCTGCCTGGCGCAACCGGCCACTGAGGAGTCTCTGCCCTTTGGCCCCGGCGCGCTGGTCTACAAGGTAATGAACAAGATGTTCGTCCTGCTGCCCGAAGAGGTGAAGCAGGGCGAGACGCCCTATGTGGTCTTCAAGGCGGAGCCCTACCTGGGCCAATTGCTGCGCGAGACCTGGCCCGCGGTGACGCCGGCGTGGCACTTCAACAAGCAGCACTGGAATTCGGTGGCGATGGACGGCAGCGTGCCCGACTATGAAGTGTGCGCGTGGATTCAGCACTCCTACGCGCTGGTGGTGCGTGGGCTAACGCGCGCCCAGCGCGCCGCGCTGGCCGAGGCAAGCGAACAATAGGGCACGGCGCGCAAGTACTTGCTGTACTGCAATCTGCGTGGCGCGCCCAGGGTCATGGATACGACCACCTGCCCTGCAATGCGCGCGAGGTATCCGGGTACCTCGCGCCTGCAAGACTCGATGCGCTGAAGCAGCAAGGAGGCGCAGAAAAGCGAAGACAAGAACCCCAAATCCGCCCGCGGATTCGCTGTTCTTGTCTTTGTTTTTCACTGACCTTCTATGCGTTATCACTGCGTCTTGACTACGGCGTTACATCGCGGCACGAAGCGCCTGGCGCAGTTCGTCTACGGTGAGGACGATGGGGTTGCCCTTCATGCTGCTCGCAGCCTGCGCCTGCGGGATGAGGGTGTCGAAGTCCGCCTCGCTAAAGCCATAGCTTGCCAGCCCCGGGATATTGAGTTCGGCCACGAGCGCGTGCAACCACGCCAACAGATCGGCTGTGGTGGCCTTGGGGTTGCCGGTGCACAGGACCGCAGCCTCGGCATAGCGCGCCACTGCCGTGGAGTCGGGCGCACGCTCGGCCAGCGCCTGCAGGTTGACCTGCGTAATCGGCGCGAGCAGCGCGGCACACACCGCCCCGTGCGGCGCATGGTATGTGCCGCCAAAAGGGCCGGCGATGCCATGCACGGCGCCCAGGCCGCCGTTCGCCAGCGCCAGCCCACCCGACAAGCTGGCATAGGACATTTGCTCGCGCGCCTTGATGTCCGCGCCATCGGCATAGACGCGCGGCAGCGCCCAGGCCACGCGCGGCAGCGCCTCGCGGCAGAGTGCGTCGGTAATCGGCGTGGCCTTGGTGGAGACCAGCGGCTCGAGCAACTGCGTCAATGCATCCAGCCCTGTGGAGGCGGTGACGGCCGGGGGCGCACTGACGGTCAGTTCCGGGTCCACAATCGCAACATGCGCCAGCATGTGTGCGCTGCGCAGGCTTACCTTGACCTTGTGCGGAACCGAGAGCAGCACGGCATTGCGGGTCACCTCACTGCCCGTGCCTGCCGTGGTGGGGATGGCAATCCACGGCGCGGGCGTGCTGCGCAGCGGTTTTCCCTGGCCTACCACCTCGAGATGATCGTAGGGATCGCCCGGGTTGGTGAGAAACGCCGCCGCGGCCTTGGCGGTGTCCATGGCGCTGCCGCCGCCAATGCCGATGACAAAGCTGGCGCCTTGGTGCTGCGCGAGTTTGGCGGCCTCCAGAGCCATCTCCACTGTGGGCTCGCTTTCGACTGTGTAAATAACATAGCCCAGGCCTGCGCCCGTGAGCAGGTCGAGCAAGGGCTGGACGCGCTCTTCGGTGATGCCCGTTACCACCAGCGCGCGGTTGCCCAGCCCCGCTGCAATCTTGCCCACCTGCTGGAGCGAGCCCGGCCCGAAGATGATGCGGTGGGGAGAGGTGAATTCAAATTGCACGGGTGGTCCTTTCGTGGGGGGCGGGTGGTGGGACGTAAGATTCGATGGTGACTGGTGCACTAGTGGACTGGTTGACTGGTTGACTGGGCCTGGGCAAGTTAGAGGCCCAGTCCACCGGTCAACCAGTCCACCGGTCAACCAGTCAACCAGTCCACCAGTCCACCAGTCCACCAGTCCACCAGTCCACCAGTCCACCAGTCCACCGGTCAACCAGTCCACCGGTCAACCAGTCAACCAGTCAACCAGTCAACCAGTCAATCTACCTTGTGATACGCCTCATCCAACCGGTTGATCTTGTCGACCTTGGGGGCGGAGCGGCCGCCCTGGTATTCGCTGGCCAGCCAGATGTCGAGCAACTTTTCGGCCACAGCCGAGCCCGTAATCTGGCTGCCAAAGGTGATGACCTGTGCGTCGTTGCTGGCCACGGCGCGCTCGGCGGTATAAGGGTCGGCCACGCACACGGCGCGCACGCCCGGCACCTTGTTGGCCACAATGGCCATGCCCGCGCCCGTGCCGCAGACGAGGATGCCGCGCGCAAAGTGGCCCGCGCGGATTTCCTCGGCTAGTTGCGCACCCACGTCGGGGTAATCAACAGGCGCTTCGCTCTCCACGCCCAGGTCCACCACGGTGTAACCGCGGCTGCGCAAATAGTCGCGCACGGCATTTTTCAGGGGCAGGCCGTTGTGATCGGCCCCCACGACAATTGGTTTCGCTTGATCGTACATAAAGCTCTCCTTGTCTCACACTATTTTCGCACCATGGTCATGCCTTGAGCGGACCGGCGAAGAAATTGTCCCATGGAATGTCAACAGGCGCATCATGACAAACGATGTCGATCATCGTGCGCAGGAGCGGAATCGCATCACCGTCGAGCTTGCCTGCGGCGATCATCGCCTCAACGGTGGGGCCGATTGCCTGCGACAGCTGTGCGCCCTCGATCGTGTCGTCGGGCATGTAGGTGCGCTTGGCCTCCGAGAAGGGCGTGCCCAGCGCCAGGTAGCGCCCCATGCGCGCATTGCGCCCGCCCATGCTTGTGACGTAGAGGTCGCCTGCGCCGGGCAGCGAATAGACGCTGCGCCGGTCGCCCCCCATGATATCCACCATGTAGGCAATTTCCCAAAGGCCCTGGGCAAAGAGACCGGCGGCGACGTTGAACATCACCGCATCATTGGGTGCGATGCCGTCCTTTTCCAACATGCCTCCCACCAGCCCCACAGCCAGCGCATAGACATTCTTCATGGCCACGCTGGTTTCCACGCCGATGAGGTCGGTGCTGGTCCAAACGTGGTAGTAGGGTGTGCGCAAATAACCGGCAAGGCGCTCAATGAGCGTGGCATCGCTGCCGGTGACGACTACGCAGGTGTGCCGATGCTCGGAAAGCTCGCCTGCGATGGAAGGGCCGCCCACGGCGTTGAGGCGCACATCGCGCCGGCGCGCGTCGGGCAAGCCTGTGCGCAGGCGGTGCGGCAGCGTTTGTAGTGCATCGCCGTCACCCGAGAGCCCCTTGGTCAGGAAGAGCAGCGGGAAGTTGGCGGGCAGCAGCGGCCCCAGCATCTGCGCCGCCCAATCAATGCCCAGCGAATTGACGCCGAGCACCACGAGATCGGCCCCCTCAAGCGCCTCGCCCAGACGGTCATAGGTTAAGGGGCGCACACTGTCGTTGAGGCGGCTGCGCAGGCGTGGGTGAATGCGCGTCTCATGGATCTCCTCGATGATGTCGCCGTCGAGATGGGTGCCCACCAGGTGCACGCTGTGGCCATTTTCGGCGAGGGGCGTGCTAAATGCGCTGCCCATCACGCCCGCACCCAGAATTACAATGTTTGCCATACTTGCCTCTCAAAATGCTGGTACGCGCTAAAGGCGGAAAAAGCGGGACAAAGCCACGTGCACAGACTGTCATGCCGCCTGGACACAACGCCGGATGAAAATGAGGACTCGCGCGTAGCGGAAGGCCTCCCGGCCTTCGTTTCGGTGGTCGCGTATCCAGGCGCTCGCAAAGTGAAGGCCGGGAGGCCTTCCGCTACGAAGTGCGCCGCACTTTCAGGGTAGTTGAATTACCCGTCATGGGTGGAATGGGCCAGACGGCTGTCGGCGTGCCAGCCCTCCAGTTCGAGCACGGCACGCGCCGTCAGGTCGTCGGTGGCCAGCACGGTGAGGAATTTGCCGCGCAGCGCGCCCAAAATTGACTGCGCCTTGGGCAGGCCGCGCGCCACCGCCACTACGCGCGGGATCGCGCGCAGGTCCTCCAGGTCAATCCCGATGACGCGGTCGTTGATGGCATAGGGTGCCGAATGGCCGTTCACATCGAAGAAGCGCCCCACCGTTTCGCCCACAATGCCCTCGCCGCGCAGGCGCGCCAGGTCGGCCGGAGAAAGATGGCCCGCGCGCAGGAAGGAAGCGGCCTCTTCATGCAGAGTGCCGATGCCGGTTATGGCCAGGGCGACGGATCGCGCCCGCTTGAGGCCGTCGCGCACGCTCGGCTCCTGCGCCAGCAGGTCGCGCAGCCCCTCCTGCTCCACCAGCACAGGGGCGTGCAGGTCATAGTGGCGGCCACCTAGTTTTGCAGCGACGACGCGTGCGAGGTCGGGGCCATCAATCAGCGTATTGGCCGCGCCCACGCTGCCCAGAATCTGCACAACGTCGATCTGGCGGCTGCGCTCCTCGGCCAGCGCGGTCACGGCCGCATGCACGCCCGTGCCCCAGGCAATACCGATGCACGCGCCCACAGGCAGCGTGCCGAAGACCCGCTCGAGATAGGTTGCCGCCAGCCGCCCCACGCCATAGAGCATCTGCTCATCGCGCAGTTCGGCCGTGGTGAGGAGCACCTGCGCATCCTGCAGACCAAAGGTTTCGATCAGCCCCTGCTCAAGGCGATAGTCGCGGTGGACGGGGCGGTGGATGCGGATCTCCACAATGCCGCGGTCGCGCGCTTCCTTGATCATGCGCGAGACGCTCGAGCGCGAAATCTCCATGCGCTCGGCAATTTGCTGCTGATTCTGGTTGAGTTCGTAGTAGAGGCTGGCAACGGTGACGAGTTGGTCGTCGCGGTCGCCGCCCGGTTCCTGAAGTGCGTTCACGGCGTGCCACCGCCTTGCAGAGGTGCATGGTGGGATGCGGAACGGTCGCGTGCTGCCTGTACAAAGGCGCGGCTGCGGGTGTCCAGAAGTGCACCGCTCTCGGCCGGTTGGCCACCAAAGAGGTCGCCGCTGACAAGCAGCATTGTGTCGGGGCCGTAGAAGTCAAGCAATTCGGGCACGCGTGCCACGGTCATGCCGCCCGATGGAACGGGAAAGGCGGGAGCCAACCTACCCCACTGCGACCGCAATCCGCCCGCCAACGCCTGGCACTGCGCCGGTGTGTAGCCAAAGCGCCCGCCGTAGTTCACAAAGATGACCCCATCGGCCCCTGCCAGGCGAAAGAGCTTGCCAAAGAGGAGTTCAGGGGCAATTCGCCACGCGCCGCCCAAAGCGGGGTGCGCCAGAAATGCCATGTCGGGGAAAGCGGCTACGACTTCGGCGAAGGCGGGCAACCCCACGAGCATGGGCGCGATCATTACCATGCGCAGTCCGGCGTCGCGCGCCAGCGCCGTCTGCGCGTGCAGCGTAGCAGGAGCGCCTGACACATGGGGGGCGTAGAGCACGGGGCGCCCTGTTTCATCGGCCACGCTCGCCGCCGCTTGCGCGCAGAGAGGCACGCGTTTGGCAAAGGGCGCATGGCGCTGATCGGCGATGCTGTGGTCATCCTTGATGATGTGAATGCCTGCGCGCGCAAAGCGGCTGCAGAGCGCGGCCAGCGCCGGTGCATCCAGCCCCAGCGGCTTGAGCGCCGTGCAGGTGAGTGGCCCGCGCTCTGCAGCCAGCAGGCGGCGCACGCCGGCAATGCCAAAATGGGGTCCAGCGAAACTCGCCAGCAGAGAGGGAGGCAACACCATATCGACGAGAGTGACGTCCTGTGCCAGTGAAGTGTTGCCAAAGAGGACATTCAGGAGTTGTGCAAGCGAAGAACCTGCGTTTTCAACAGCATACGAAACCCAGACATCGCAGTGGTCAGGCGCGTGTTGCTCAATCGACTCGATTTCGCCAACAGTGCCCTGCGCGGCAACATTTCCGGGCACGGCTGCGCGCGGCAGTTCCACGCTCTGCTCAAGCGCAATCGCTTCGGCGCGCGCGTCCACAGTGCGCGCGTCCATGGCCGACGCGCTCCCCGGCGCTGCCGCGGGTACACGATAGAGAACGCGCAGTCGCTCCTCACGCATGAATGAATTGTTGCATAACGTCTCCGCTAACTGGCCGTGAAGCCGCCATCGAGATAGACGGCCTGGCCGGTGATCATGTCCGAAGCGGGTGCGGCGAGGAAGAGCACAAGGTCGGCGACCTCAAGGGGTGTGCCGAAGCGCCCCAGGGGTATGCGCGCGAGCATTGGGTCGGCCTTGGCGGGGTCACCCCAAACCCTCGTCCCCATGGGGGTAAGGATGACCGTAGGGCAAACGGCGTTACACTGGATGTTGAAGGGTCCCAGCTCCACCGCCGTCACCTTGGTGAGCGCGTTGAGGCCGCCCTTGGAGGCGCAGTAGGCGGCGTGTTTCGGCAGCGCAACCGTGGCCGCCTGCGAGGAGACGTTGATGATTTTGCCGCTGCGCTGCGCGATCATGCCGGGTGCAACCAGTTGTGTCAGTGCAAAGGGTGCGCGCATGTTGACGGCTTGCGTTTCATCCCAGGCCGCGAGTGATAGATCCAGAATTGAGCCGAGACGCGAAATGCCGGCGTTGTTGACCAGGATGTCGACCGTGCCAAAGTACTCGAGCGCCGCGCGCCCGGCACGCGCCGTCTCTTCGGCCGAGGCCAGATCGGCGCTGATGATGTTGCACGTGCGCCCTGCGGCACGGACCAGCGCGGCTGTCTCCTCAAGACCGGCCTGGTCGCGGCCAATGATCGCCACATCCGCCCCGGCCTGCGCCAGCAGGTGCGCAACTTCAGCGCCAATCCCCTTGGAACCGCCGGTGACGAGGGCGCGCTTGCCCGGCAATGCAAAACGGGTGAGGTAATTGGTGGATTCGAGTGCGTCCATGAAATCACCTGATGAGTGGGAGGTGGGTAATTGATAATTGAAGATTGATAACTGGCGGCGCGCAATCGGCATCAGGCGATTGGCAACAGGCTGCGGATGACGCCTGCGGTCGCGTGACGCGTGGGGAGCGGTGCACAAACGTCATTGTGGTGCACAAACTTGCAGACAGAATAACATACGCGCAACGATGTGTCAACGCATGCGCAAAGCAACTTTTGGGCCGCAAACCCGGCTCTGTCTCCAGACGATGGGCGGACAGCGTCTTGACGCGGCCCGCCCACTTGCCCAATTCGCCCCCAACGGGCACACTTCCCAAGCACCAGTCAACCAGTCAACCAGTCAACCAGTCAACCAGTCAACCAGTCAGCCAGTCAACCAGTCAACCAGTCAGCCAGTCAACCAGTCAACCAGTCAACCAGTCAACCAGCCGCCGACACCCGAATCCCATGTACTACCCCTCGTTCAACATCGGCATCGAAGAAGAGTATCAGATTATTGACCCGCAAAGCCGCGAGTTGCTGGGTTATGTAACGCAGTCGATGGCGCGCGAGGAAATGGTGGTGCGCGAGCGCACGCCTGACACCGAATTCGCCAGGCAGATGCGCGAGGCGGTGATTGAGGCGGGCACCCCCGTCGCCGCCGACATCCACGAGGCGCACGACCACCTATTGCGCATGCGCACGCAGATGCTCGAGTTTGCCCACAGCCAGGATTGCCGCCTGGCCGCAGCGGGCACGCACCCTTTCAGCCGTTGGGAGGCGCGCGGCGACGTGCTCCCCGGCTACCGCGCGATGCTCGAGGATGCACAGATGGTGGCGCGGCGCATGTTGGCCTTTGGCGTGCGTATTCACATTGGCGTGGAGGACCGCGAGCTGGCCGTGGATGTGATGAACACCATGCGCTACCTGCTGCCCCATATCTTCTGCCTAAGCACCAGCAGCCCCTTCTGGCATGGGCGCAACACCGGGCTCAAGAGCTACCGCGCCGTGCTCATGGATGCGCTGCCGCGCACGGGCATCCCCGGCGCCTTCTCCTCCTACCAGGAATACCGCACCTTCGTGGACACGCTGGTGCGCACCAACAGCATCCCCAACACCGGGCAGATCCGCTATGACATCATGCCGCACCATCGCTTCCCCACGCTGGTGGTGCGCATCTGCGATATGGCCCCCTCAATGCGCGACACGCTGGCCATCACCGCGCTGATCCAGGCCACCATGGCATGGATGGTGGACCTGCGCCAGCGCAACATGTCCTTCCGCATCTACGAGCGCATTTTGATTGCCGAGAACAAGTGGCGCGCCGTGCGCTACGGCCTCGAGGGGCGACTGATCGATTTCGGCATCGAGGAGTCGCTGCCCGCCTCGCAATTGATCAGCGAACTGGTCGAGCGGGTGGAGCCGCTTGCCGCGCGTTTGACGAGCACGGACTATCTCCAGCACGTGCTCACAATTCTGCAGCGCGGCACCAACGCCGAACAGCAGTTGCGCGTTTGGCAGCAGGCAGGCGAGGGCGCCGAGGCGCTGACCGCCGTCGTGGACAACCTTGTGGCGCAAACGGAGGCGCTGCAATAACAACATCACTGGTTGACTGGTTGACTGGTTGACTGGTGAAATGGTAATTGGTGAAGTAGAAACTGGTAATGCTCCGCACACCTACAAGCGCGCATTACCACTTCACTACTTACCAATTCGCCAGTCAACCAGTCAACCAGTTAACTAGTCAGGGTCACACCCATGATCGCACGCCCCTCGCTCTCGCTGGGCATCGAAGAAGAGTATCAGATCATCGACCCCGAGACGCGCGAGATGCGCTCCTTTATCACGCAGTTCATCAGCGACGGCAAGGTCGTTATGGTGGAGCGCGACCTCAAGCCCGAGTTGCACCAATCCATGGTGGAACTGGGCACGCCTGTGTGCGAGAATGTGGCGCAATTGCACGAGGAACTTGTCAAGCAGCGCAGTTGGCTGGCGGGGCTGGCGCGGAACAAGGGGCTGGAAATTGCCGCCGCAGCGACGCACCCCTTCAGCCGCTATGTGGACCAGCCGGTGACGCCGCTGCCCCGCTATCAGGGGGTGCTCGAGGAGATGCAGATGCTCGCACAGCGGCTGCTCATCTTCGGCATGCACGTGCACGTGGGCATCGAAGACCGTGCCTTTGCGCTCGACTGCATGAATGTCGTGAGCTACATGTTGCCCCACATACTCGCGCTCAGCAGCAGCAGCCCTTTCTGGAGCGGCCGCAAGACGGGGCTCAAGAGCTACCGCGCGCTCGTCTTTGAGGACTTCCCCCGTTCGGGCATCCCCGAGTACGTTCGCAGCGTGGGCGATTGGGATAACATGATCGGCACGCTCATGCGCACGGGCTGCATCCCCGACGGCAGCAAGATCTGGTGGGACTGCCGCCCGCACCACGCCTACCCCACGCTCGAGTTTCGTATTTGCGACATCTGCACGCGCGTGGATGAGGCGATTGCGATTGCGGCGCTCTTCCAGGCCATCGTGCTGTGGTTGTGGAAACTGCGCCACCGCAACATCACTTTTCGCACCTACCGCAAGGAGTTGCTTGAGGAGAACCGCTGGCGCGCCGCGCGCTACGGCCTCGACGGCAAGATGATTGACTTTGGCAAGACGATGGAACTGCCCACGCGCCAGCTAATTCGCGAACTGCTTGACATGGTGAGCGAGGAAGTGGACGAACTGGGCACGCGCGCTGCCATCCAGCCGATTGAGGCGATGCTCGCGCACGGCACCAGCGCCGACCGCCAATTGCGCGTCTTTGACGCAACGGACGGTGACCTCAAGGCTGTGGTGGACCACCTGATTGCCGAGACGAAGATCGGGTTGGACATCTAGACAAAAGGGAACCCCGACGCAAAGACGCAAAGCCGCAAAGAAAAGCAAGAAAGACACAAGATTGGTATCTCGTGTCTTTGCTTTTCTTTGCGGCTTTGCGTCGGGGTTCCCTTTTGTTTATGTGTCCAGGCGCGGCAGGGCGTCGGCAATCAACCAGCAGCGGTCGCTGCGCAGCAGGCGCGCCCACTGGGGCAGCAGCGCGGCGAGCGCAACCGCGTCTTGCGCCTGCTTGAGAGGTTGCGCCAGCGGATGGCTTCTGCCTTCATCTACATAGTCTACACGCAGATCGCCCTCGATTTCGGCGATGGGGATGCCGGCCAGGGCGGCGGCCTTCTCCAGCGCCGCCGGCAGATCACCCAGTGCGTCAATCAAACCATTCTCCAGCGCCTGCGCGCCGGTCCAAACGCGGCCACCCGCGATGGCGTTTACGGCCGCGGCGTCGAGTGCGCGCCCCTCCGCCACGCGCTGCTTGAAGGTGGCGTAGACCTGTTCCACGCCCCCTTCCACTTTGGCGCGCTGGTCTGCGCTCCAGCCGTGGGCGTCGGTATAGAGACCGGCATTGGCCCCGCGTTGCACGGCATCGCGCCCAATCAAAAGCTTCTGGTAGGCGGCGTCGGTGACGATGCGCGCAGTGATCACGCCAATGCTCCCCGTGAGCGTAGCCGCCTGCGCCATGATGCAGCGCCCCGCAGCCGCAATGTAGTAGCCGCCGCTGGCCGCCACAGGCCCCATATAGATCACCAGCGGCTTCTCCTGCGCCAGCAGCATGAGTTCGCGCCACATGAGGTCGCTTGCCAGCGCAGAGCCGCCCGGTGAATTCACATAGGCCACCACGGCGGCGAGGCTGTCGTCGCGGCGGGCGGCGCGCACGGCCTGCTGCACGTCAGCGCTGCCCAGCATGTCGCCTCCCAACAGCGGCAGGGGAACGGGGAACGAGCGACTCTTGCCGGAGACGATGGAGCCGGAGAGGTCAAGCAGGCCGATTGTCTTGCGGCTGCGCGGGCGCACGCGCCGGTAGAGGAGCCCACGCGCTGCGCCGTAGCGCTTGAGGCGCGCCGGCTTGGGTTTCTCTGCGCCCACTGCGTCTCCGCTGCCGGCGCCATGAACGGCGAGGTGCGCGGGCAGCTCATCCTCGTACAGGATCGCATCCACCAGCCCGGCGTCCCGCGCCTCTTCGGCGCTCCACGGCGCACTGTCGATCAGTCTGCGCACCGTGGCGTCATCCAGGCCGCGCCCGGCGACAATTGTCTGCACCATGTCGCCATAAAGGCTGTCGAGCAGCCACTCGAACTGGTCGCGCGCTGCGGGCGTCATCTCCGCCTCTGCCAGGCTATCGGCGGCAGTCTTCCAGGGGGCCACTTTGACCACCTCGGCGCGTATGCCCAGACGCGCCAGCGCATCGCGGTAGTAGGCAGCCTCAATGCGCATGCCGATGACTTCCCACGTGGTCAAAGGCGTTATGTAGATGCGGTCAGCGGCGCAAGCGGCCAGGTAGGTGGCGGTCGTGACCTGCTCGAGGAAGAGGTGGATTGTCTTGGCGGGCGCGTCAGCATGGAGCGCGCGGTCCCGTGCGTGAAAGCGGCCAAAGAGCGCGGCCAGGTTTTGCGCATGGGTGCGTTGCAGCGCGGCGCCCTTGACGAGAATCACCACGCCGCGCACGTCGGGGTCGTCGGCCACGTTGCGCAGCGCCTTGTGCAGCTCGATGAGGGAGAGGGGCGGTTGCATGGCGGGCACAAAGCGCATCCACCACGGCTGTGCGGGCGCGATGTCGGTCAGCGTCTGGTCGAGCGTGAAGACGACATAGTCGGGCAGCAGCTTGCGTCCGGCGCGCCGCCGTGCATTGGAGAAGGCGGCCAGGCTGCGCCGCCACGTTGCGCCGATGGCGTGGGCCGTGCGCTGGAGCCAATCTGCGAACAAGGGCATGTGTTGTTTCTCGGCACAGAATGATTGGTGGGCTGGTGGGCTGGTGAACTGGTAACTCATGTTATGCAGGGGCGCATGTTTGTGTAGCCGGGGGCTTCCCAGCCCCCGGTTTTCTACGCGGCGGACTTGGTTCTGCGCGCATTCGCATGGCTACATGTAAATCGGTCCTGCACTCCGGGGGCTGGGAAGCCCCCGGCTACACAAACATGCGCCCCTCCGTAACATGAGTTACCAGCCCACCATCCCACCAGTCGTCCCTACCCGCGCACGCTGAAGCTGCGGAACTCGCCCGTAGCGCTCGCCCAGAAGACGTCTACGCCATCCACATGCGCCATGGCGGGGCCGCTATGCAGCCATTGCAGAAAGCGGTCGAGCACCGGCTTGGCCCCCTCGGCGACCACGGCCACAGAGCCATCACGCCGGTTGGCCACCCAGCCCGTGAGGCCGAGCCTGTGCGCCTGCTCCGCAGTGCTCTGTCGAAAGCCAACGCCTTGCACGCGCCCGCGCACGACTGCATCCAGCCGCTTTGTCGCATCCATGGTTTCCGTCGCCTCAAATCCACCGTGCGTAGATGGTGCCATGATTATATGTACGACTGCGTTTTTCGGATATATCCAGCAGGAGGTGCACAAGGCAACTATCATTGTGCAATATCCCGCAGCGGGTGCGTGCTTTCGGCAATATATTGCAGGGGCGTGCACAGTTGGGCACATCGCGCCGCGTCATGCGCGCGTCATTGTGCAAAGTGCTCAATGACGGAACGCCCAGCCCGGCGCGATACTGTGGTCAGTGCTCCGGCGGAAGAATGCAGGTCAACGGAGCACTCAGCGCCCACGGGGAGCGGGTGCTGCCTTTCTTTCCTCCATAATTCTTCCTCGGCCTTGTCTGAGACCACTCTCTTCTTCCTCTTCTTGCTGCGGCGTTGCGTGATGCACCGCCGCAGCAAATCTCTCCTCTCCGCTCTTTGACACGGACATGCACGCAGTCACACGGATTTAGGGGCGCCTGATCGCCAAATCCGTGAAATGTCGCGTCTGCGCGCGCGTTTGTCTCCATCGGCGAGTGTGCTATGATTGCGCCCACTTCCGCACTGGACAATTGCATACACCCGCCAAGCCACACGCGCGCCGCACAGGCGTGGCTCCGTGGCCCCCATCCCCAGGAAAGAGCAACCGATGATTCATACCAGTCCCTATGGCGAAATCACCATTCCTGATGGGCCCTTTACCCAGGTCGTGATGGCGCACGCCGGCGCCATGCCCAACAAGCCGGCGCTGATTGACGGCCCCTCGGGGCGAACGATCACCTACGGGCAACTGGCCGGAGCGATTCGTCTCGTCGCCTCGAGCCTTGCCAAGCGCGGCTTCAAGAAGGGGGATGTCTTCGCCATC
This sequence comes from uncultured Caldilineaceae bacterium, assembly GCA_964427845.1. Lineage (GTDB taxonomy): Bacteria > Chloroflexota > Anaerolineae > Caldilineales > Caldilineaceae > UBA5069. The sequence continues at coordinate 1,460 of CAYRVP010000037.1, read as the reverse complement.
TACAGCCCCAACGTGCCCGAATATGCCATTGCCTTCCATGCCGTGGCCACGCTGGGCGGCATTGTGACCACCGCCAATCCCCTCTACACGCCCCACGAACTGGCGCACCAGTTGCAGGATGCGGGCGCAAAGCACCTGCTGACCGTGCCGACCTTTATGCCCCAGGCGCAGCAGGCCGCCGCCGAGGCTTCAATTGAGGAGATCTTCGTCTTTGGCGAGGCCGAGGGCGCGACCCCCTTTGCAGCGCTGTTGCAGAGCGATGGACAACTCCCGCCGGTGGAGATCAACCCCGCCGAGGATGTTGTGGTCATGCCCTACTCGAGCGGCACGACGGGGCTGCCCAAAGGCGTGCTCCTCACGCACCGCAACCTGGTGGCGAATGTGGTGCAGACTGACGCCGGGTTGGCAGGTGTGGCGGAGATTACGCCCGATGACGTGCTGCTGGGTATTCTCCCCTTCTTCCATATCTACGGAATGATCGTGGTGATGTCGTTGGCGCTCTACAAGGGGGCGACGGTTGTCTCCATGCCCCGCTTCGACCTCGAGCAATTCCTCCAGATCAACCAGGATTACGGCGTCACCTTCGCGCCGCTCGCACCGCCGCTGGTGCTGGCGCTGGCCAAGCACCCGCTGGTGGACAAGTACGATCTTTCCAAACTGCGCCTGATTATTTCGGGTGCGGCCCCGCTGGGGGCCGAAGTGGAGAACGCCGTGATCGCGCGCCTGGGCTGCGCCGTGACGCAGGGCTACGGCATGACGGAATCGAGCCCCGTGATTCACATTCGCCCCGTGCCCGAAGGCATGCAGAAGCCGGGCAGCATTGGCTGGGTTGTGCCCGATACCGAGGTGAAGATCGTCGATGTGGCCTCGGGCGTCGAGTTGGGCGCCAATCAGGACGGCGAGCTGTGGGCGCGTGGGCCGCAGGTGATGAAGGGCTACCTCAACAACCCGCAGGCCACGCGCAACACATTGGATGAAGAGGGCTGGCTGCACACGGGCGACATTGCCAGGGCGGACGACGAGGGCTACTTCTACGTGGTGGACCGCCTCAAGGAGCTCATCAAATACAAGGGCTACCAGGTGGCCCCGGCCGAGCTCGAGGCGGTGCTGGTGGGCCATCCCGCAGTGGCCGACGCGGCCGTGATTGGCGTTGCCGACGAAGAGGCGGGCGAGATTCCCAAGGCCTTTGTGGTGCTCAAAGGCGAAGCGACAGCGCAGGAGTTGATGGATTACGTGGCCGAGCGTGTGGCTCCCTACAAGAAGTTGCGCCTGCTGGAGTTCATCGAGCAGGTGCCCAAGTCCTCCTCGGGCAAGATTTTGCGTCGCATGTTGGTGGAGCAGGAGAGGGCAAAAGCGGGGCAGTAGGCAGTGGGGAGTAGGGAGTAGGGAGTGGTTGGCAAGTTGACTGATTGTGTCTCCAATCAACTTGTCAACCATTGCCCACTGCCCACTGCCCACTG
>CAYRVP010000036.1:0-32151 GCA_964427845.1 uncultured Caldilineaceae bacterium | reverse complement strand
CGCAGGTGCCGCTCTTTACGAGTTACCTCTTTCTTCTGGCCGACCGCGCCGAACCGGGCATCTTTGAGGAGAAGCGCATCCTCATGACACCGGGCCTCAACCACAGCGGCCTCGCGCAGGCGCTCGAGCGCCGCGGCTCCACCATCCGCTATGCAGACCCCTTCATCTACTTTGGTCTGCCCGACCTCTTTGGCGTGGGCCGGCGCAATACGCTCGAACGATTCGGCCCGCTGACGCTGGCCCGCCTGGTCGACGCCCCCTACCGCCGCATCAAGCCGCAAGCGGGTGACGCGCGCCACCGCCGCGCCGGCGCGCCCTTCAAATGGGCCGACGTCATCGCAGGGGACATTGGCGCGATTCGCCGCTATGCGCCGCAGACACTGGCGCACAAGACGGTTGTGGTTGAGCATGCCACGAACGCCGATCTCGCCGACCTGCGCGCACGCGGCGTCAGCATCGTGACCACGCTCATGCCCTCGCTGGATCCCGCCGACACGCTTGGACGCTGGTCGGCAGCCGTCATCGAGGCGGTGCTTGTCGCGCTGCGCACAAACGCCGACGCGCCCCTCACCGAAGACACCTACCTCGATCTCATGGCCGACATCCAGTGGACCCCGGCCGTGCGCTATCTGCAAGCCAACGAGGCGGGCATCAACCGCTTTGCGTTCGTTATCCACCCGCTCAACATCGGCTTTGTGCGCAAGGATCCTTCCATGTGGTGGACGCGCGTTGTGCCCACCCGCATTCTGGAGCCGGTTGCCGCCTATACGCAGCCATTCCTGGTGAGCACCATACGCGGGGCCGTCTCGGAGAGCACCGGCCAGCGCGTGGAGGGCTACCTCTACACGCTGGGGGCCACGCCCAAGGAAATGATGCGGCGCGACGCCAACTTCACCTACCAGCGCATCAACAAGGCGGCGCGCATGGCCGAGCGGCGCGGCGCACGCATTCTCGGGCTGGGCGCGTTTACCTCGGTCGTGGGTGATGCGGGCATCAGCGTCGCGCACGAATCGGACATCGCCGTGACCAGCGGCAACAGCCTCACCGTTTCGATGACGCTCGAGGCGGCCAAGGAAGCCGTCAAGATGATGGGGGCGACGGACCTCTCGCAGGGCAAGGCGATGATCGTCGGCGCCACCGGCTCGATTGCATCCGTTTGCTCGCGCCTGCTCGCGCAGGCCATTCACAACGTCGTACTCGTTTCGATTGAGCCCGAAAAACTGCTTGAACTCAAGCGCACCATCCAGCGCGAGACGCCCGAGGCGAACGTAACCATTGCGACAAAGACGGGCGATCTTGTCGCCGATTGCGACCTGATCGTCACGGCCACGTCGGCCTTTGGCCAGCGGGTCATCGACCTCACCAAGTGCAAGCCAGGGGCCGTGATTTGCGACGTGGCGCGTCCGCCCGACATCAACCCGGCCGAAGCGGCGCTGCGCCCGGACATTCTGGCGATTGAGAGTGGCGAGGTCGCCATTCCCGGCGACGTCGAGATTGGCTATGACATCGGCCTGCCGCCGAAGACGTCCTACGCGTGTCTGGCGGAGACCTGCCTGCTGGCCATGGAGGGGCGCTTCGAGGATTACACGCTGGGGCGCAACATCGAGATGGAGCGGGTCAAGGAGATCTACCGCCTCTCCAAGAAGCATGGCTTCAGGTTGGCGGGGCTGCGCTCCTTTGGCGAATATGTGACGCCCGAGACTGTGGCCGCCAAGCGCAAGCTGGCTGACGAACTGCGCAATGACCCGGTGCGCTTTGCCAAGCTGCAGCACGACGCGGCGGCCAAGCTGGCCACCATCCCGGTCATGTCCAAGGGCGTGCCGCAGTCAGGCGGCATCCCTGTTGCGGGGCTGCTGGGGCTGTCCGCAGTCACCGCAGCGGCAGCCTCGGTTGGCGCATTCTGGCTGACACGCGTGCTGCGCCGCAACTGATATCGCAAGCAAGCAGCAGCGTCATCCGGCGCATGTCCGGGCTGCTGTTACTCGTCCGTGCACGGTTGCCTCCTTCAACCTCTGTTCGGCCAAACCGCCGTCTCCCTCGGGAGGCGGCGGTCTGGTTTTTAGGACTCACTAGCGGGCGCGCGTACGGTGCTTTTACCGACTCGGAAACCTGAATGTGCTGCTTGACAACGTCTGCAATGGGGAGTATTGTTGATTTTAGTAGTGGCTAACTCTTTTATATACCGATTATAACTTTCTGCAGAGACTTCTTACAGGATACGTAGGTTCGCGGTTCGACGCTCGGCAGTCGCGCGCTCGATTGTGAAAGAAGCCCACCACATGAATCAGGAACTCGGGTTGCGGCTGACGACACTCGTGCTGCTGCTTGTCATTTTTGGCATCAGCGCCCACTTCCGCATGCGCGCCGAACGCGTTGGGGGTGCGCTTGACCGCTCGCAAGGGGGGCAGTTGCTGGTGGTGCTGCGCCTGATCGGCCTGGCGGCGTTTGTACCCCTGCTGCTGTACCTCTTCAACCCGGCGTGGGTGGAATGGGCGCGCATGCCCGTTCCCGGCTGGCTGCGCTGGCTCGCCGCGGCTGCGGTCTTCGCCCTCATTCCGGCATTGCTTGTCCTCTTCAGGACCATCGGCAACAACATTTCACCGCGCGAGACGACGCGCCAAGGTCAACTACTTGTGACGGATGGTCCTTACCGATATGTACGGCACCCGCTCTACAGCCTCGCGACGATCCTGTTTTCATTGCTAGCGCTGCAGACGGCGCTCTGGTGGCTGTTGGCGGTGTTAGCGGCGGCTTTGGTGCTTCTGGTCTGGCGCACGCAGCGGGAGGAGGCTAACCTCGTGGCGAAGTTCGGGGACGATTACCGGCACTACATGGAGCGAACCGGGCGCTTCATTCCCCGGCTGCGAGTTCAGCAATCGGCGGTTCGTCGCTAAGCGGGCCACCCCTCATGCTTTGTGGTTCGTCACTGCTGGGACCAGATGCCGCGCTGCGCCCCACGCGCCTCCTGCTCGGCAGCCTGGAGTGTGGCCGCCTGGGCGACGTCGGGCTGCTCGGCTGCCGCCACAGCCCACCCTGCACGCACGAGCGCCTCATTTGCGAAGGTGCCATCAGGCAAATAGACATAGCGCAGCAATCGGCCCAAACTGTCACTTTCGCTCACATCTTTGGCCAGCAGCACCGTCTTCCCGGCTACGAGCGCCGTGTTGGCATCGGAGGCTGCCTGATAGCCGGCTTCGTCTCGGTCGGGCGCATTGATGCCAAGATAGCGGACGCGGTACTCGCGACCGCCGATCTGCACGTGCACCGTGTCGCCGTCCGAAACCCAGGTGACTGTGGCCTCTATATGGAGGTTGGCAGCTTCGGATGCCTGGGTAGCCTGTGCAGTGGCGGGCTGCTCGGCCTCTGTGGCAGCCTGGGCGGCATATGAACCCGCGCCGGCATTCTTCGCGTCGGGGAGCAGCGTGAGGTCAATGGGCGGCTCGCCCGCCGCGCTGCTGACCACCAGGTCGGACCGCACCCACGCGCCGCCGTCAAGCAAGAGCCACCAGTAGCCGTCGTCCGCCTGCTGGCGCGCCACAGCAATCACCGGCGCACCCGCACTGAGCTTGCCTTGCACGCCAAAGCCGGTGCCCGGCCCGCCGCGCAGATTGACCACCGAGGTGACTTTGCCCGCCTGCGGCTGGAACTGCGGTGCAGATGGTGTTGCCGATAATACCGGCAATGCGCCGGCGCTCTCGCTCGCGACAACAGGCGCGTCGTTGCCGCGCGCCCACAGCAGCGCACCCACCGTGACGATAATCAGCACGAGCAGCGCCATCCAGAGCCACTGGCTGCTCGGCCCCTCCTCCTCATAGCCGGCGCCGCGCGCGGCCGACGAGTAGAGCGACGGCACATCGAGGAATAGCTCCTCAAGCACGTCGCGAAACTCAGTCTTCACTCGCCATTCGCTCGTGCGCGCGTTGTACTGGCGCGCCCACTGCGGCACGCGCCGCTTGAGCTCGCCGATGGTCGCGCTGAAATCGGGGGCGCTGGTGATCCTGAAACTGATGGCGCCGGATTGCTCGCGGTATTCACCGAGACGGGCGCGCGGTACGTGGGCCGTATCTTCCATGGGCTTCCACCACCTGGGTGGCTACGATGCAATGGCAATCCGCTTCGTGCGCGCAGTATACAACATGACACACGGGCTTTGAACACATTTGGCAAAGCGGCCGCCCGCCGTTCGCCCTACGCCTCGCGGGCGCGCCGCGCAGCGAAAAGCAGCAGAGTCATGCCGCGAGCGTACGCAATTCCTCCTCCGAGATGGTGGGCACACCCAGCTCACGCGCCTTGTCTAGCTTGCTGCCGGCGTTTTCACCCAAAACCAGGTAGCTCGTGGCCTTGCTTACGCTACCTGCTACTTTGCCGCCGTGCGCCTTGATGAAGGCCTGCGCCTCGTCGCGGCTAAAGCTGGGCAGCGTGCCTGTCACAACAAAGGTCTTGCCTGCGAGTGGTTGCGCGCCGATGACTGCTTTTGGCGTCTCGGCCGTTCGCACGCCATAGTCGGCAAGGCGTTGCACCAGGCCGCGGTTCGGCTCGGGCAAAAAGAACTCATGCACGCTCTCGGCAATGCGCGGCCCGATGCCGTGGATCGCGTTGATCTCCTCCTGCGGCGCTTCCATCAGCTCCTGCAGGCTGTTGTAGCGCGCCATGAGGATTTCGGCCACGACCTCGCCCACGAAGCGGATGCCCAGCGCCGTGAGCAGGCGCGATACGGGTCGCTGCTTGCTCGCCTCGATGCCGGCGCGCAGATTGTCCAGCCTCTTCTCCTTGTAACCCTCAAGCTGTGCGATTTTGTCCCAGGGCAGATTATAGATGTCGGGCAGCGACTGGATGTAACCAAGCCCAACGAAGGCCTCGGCCTGCTTGATGCCGAAGCCCTCAATGTCCATCGCGCCGCGCGAGACGAAGTACTCCACCTTGCGCACGAGCTGCTCGGGACATGCGCTGTTGACGCAATAGGTGGCCGCTTCGTCGGGCGGGCGCACAAGTGGCTGCCCGCAAATGGGGCAGACGGCGGGCATCTGCCATTCGGCCTCGCTGCCGTCGCGCAAGTCCACCAGCGCGCGCAGCACCTTGGGTATCACTTCACCGGCGCGCTTGACGATCACCTGGTCGCCTATACGGATGTCCAGGTCGCGCACGTAATCTTCGTTGTGCAGCGTCGCCGCCTTGACGATGACGCCGCCCACCGCCACCGGCTCAAGCACGGCATTGGGCGTGGCTACACCCGTGCGCCCAATATTGACCACAATGTCATTGAGGCGTGTTACGGCCTCCTCGCCGGCGTACTTGTAGGCCAGCGCCCAGCGCGGGTCCTTGCCGGTAAAGCCCAGCAATTCCTGCAACTCCAGCGAGTCCACCTTGATGACGGCGCCATCGACCTCGTAGGGCAACGACGCACGCTGCGCGCCGAAGTCCGCCAGGTACTCGGTCAGTGCGTCGAATTCATCATCTCCGAAGCGGCGCAGGTTGGGGCAAACGGGCAGCCCCTCGAGTTCCAGGTATTCAAGCATGCCCGATTGCGTTTCGGGCGCATTGTCCTCGGTTTCGAGCACAAGCACCTGGTAGACCCAGAGTTTGATCGGCCGCTGCGCGCTGATGGCGCTATCTAGTTGGCGCAGGCTGCCAGCGGCAAAGTTGCGCGGGTTGGCGTAGAGCCGCTCGCCCGCGGCCGCCTGGCGCGCATTGAACGCCTCAAAGTCCGACTTGTCCACGTAGGCCTCGCCGCGCACAACAAGGTCGATGGGCGCATGCGTGCCGCCGCTTGCGCCGGCGGCGGGTATCACGAGCGGCAGACGGCGCACCGTGCGCAGGTTGTCGGTAATCTTTTCGCCGAAGAGGCCATCGCCACGCGTGGCCCCCTGCACGAAGCGCCCGTGCTCGTAGTGCAGCACCACGGTCAAGCCGTCGAATTTGGGCTCGACGACATAAGAAAGCTCGGCGTGGCGCTCAGTCGGGAGGAAGCGCTTGAGCCGTTCGCGCCACGCGCGCAGGTCGTCATCGCCAAAGGCATTGGCCAGGCTGAGCATAGGCGTCGGATGCTCAACCTTCTCGAAGCGGTCGGCCACGATCCCGCCCACGCGCAGGGTGGGGCTGTCCGGCGTGCGCAGCGCGGGATGCGCCGCCTCGAGCGCCTGCAGTTCGCGAAAGAGCACATCGAAGTCGGCGTCGCTGATTTCGGGCGCGTCAAGCACGTAGTACTGGTATTGGTGGTGGCGCAGCAGGTCGCGCAAGTGCGCGGCGCGCGCGGCCTGCTGCGCCTCGTTTTTGGAAGAACTTTCGGTGTACTGCGTGTCGCTGTCAAGCGTGGCCATATGTGTGCTCCTGCGCAGCGCGACGGAGGCGCGACGGATTGTGGAGCGTCATTTTACCCCAGGCAGCAGCCGCCCATCGAAGCACAGCCGGACTGCCGACAGTCACATCTCAACGCAAAGCGAACAGCTGCTGATTCCGTGCGCCCATTCCTTTGTGTTGCGCTGCCATTCGCAGGCAGGCATGACGCTAGTTGGGCAGCGCGTCGGCTTTGGCCCATCCGGCCAGCCCGTCGGCCGCGCGCACACGCACCCACGACGCGCCGCCGCTGGTGACCGGATACGTGCTGAATTGATCGTTGGGCTCGAGTATCGTGAAGGCACTGCCGCCGCCGTACACCTCAAGCACGCTTGAGGACGAGGCAGCCGTCGCGTAAATGGAGACCGGCGCAGAGGCCGTAATCACGGCGCCAATTGTATAGACAACAGGTGTGGTCATGGCAGTCGGGGATTCGGCGGGTGTACTTGCGCCGGCATCTGTGGCGCTGCCGCTCGCATCGGGCTGATCGGAGACGACGACGCCCCCGGCGCGTGGCGTTGCGGTGGCCGGCGCTTCGTTGCGGCCGCACGCCTGCAAGAGCACAAGCGCGGCCACAAGCAAGAGGGTGACAAGAATCAGGTAAGGATAGCGTGGTTGGGTTCCCATGGGTCTCTCCTGCGGCGATGAATGGGTGCGATGATGGATAGTTCGGGTGGGAGCCCGAAGCTTCGATGATGACCTGCGTCCTGCGGTATATCCTTCCTTTCTTGCTGCTTGTACGGCGCATAAACGCCGGGTGGCCCTCCGCAAATATAACGCCCGCGCAGCAGCCTCTCGCGACTCTGGCTACCTTGCGGCGTCCTTGAAGACGGCCATGGCCTCGTCGAGTGGGCGCGTGTTCACAACATCTGCGGCCGTCAACCAGCCACGTCGCGCCGTGTGAATGCCATATTCAAGCAAATCCAGGTCGACCAGGCTATGTGCATCGCAGTTGATGACAAGCTTGCAGCCCAGCTCCACGGCGCGGCGCGAATAGACATCGTTGAGATCGAGGCGCGCCGGGTTGGCGTTGATTTCGACCACGGTGCCGGTCTCTTTGCACGCCTGCAGCACTTGCTCGACGTCAATTTCGGTGGGCGGGCGCGAGCCAATGATACGGCTGGTGGGGTGGCCGAGGATGTCGACGTGCGGATTGTAGAGCGCCTTGAGGCAGCGCGCCGTAATCGTCTCACGGTCCTGCCGCTGCGCCGAATGAATGGAGGCCACGACGACGTCCAGCGTCGCGAGCACCGCATCGCTCAGACCCAGTTCGCCATCGGCCAGAATCTCGACCTCGGAGCCCTGCAGGATGCGAAAGGTGATTCCCTGTTCGGCAAACCACGCATTGGCCGCGGCAATCTCCTCGGCCTGCTTGCGCAAGCGCTCGCCGTCGACGCCCTGCACGATGCCCAGGCCAACGCTGTGGTCGCTCACGCTCCAGTAACTGTAGCCGTGGGCGTGCGCCGCCTGCGCCATCTCCAGCACCGATCGCGTGCCGTCGGACCAGGTTGTGTGGCTATGGAACTCGCCGCGGATATCGCTCGCCTCAATCAGCACAGGCAGTGTGCTGCTGCGCGCCGCGGCCAGTTCGCCGCGGCTCTCGCGCAGTTCCGGCGGGACAAACTGCAAGCCCAGGAAGCCGTAAAGCGCCTCCTCATCGGCAAAGAAACGCTCCTCGCCCTCGGGCGCCGCGCCCGTGCCCGTGGCGGTGGCCCCATATTCGTTGAGGCTCCAGCCCAGTCTGAGTGCGGCTTCGCGCAGTTGAATCTGGTGCTCGCGGTTACCGGTGAAGTAAACCAGCGTCGCGCCCCAATGCTTGGGCTCTACCACGCGCAGGTCCACGTCCAGCCCGTTGTGGAGGGTGACCATGGTCTTGGTCGCGCCGCTGCCGATAATGTCGGCCACCTCGGGCAAGGTGCGGAAGGCGGCCATCACGGCGGCGGGATCACCGCTGACACAGACCATATCGACGTCGCCAATGGTCTCTTTCCAACGTCGCAGGCTGCCTGCAACCTCGATCTTCTCAATCGTCCCGGCGGGCAGCGCCGCCTGCAGGCTCGCGATCAGCGCCAGCGCGATAGGGCGCGCCGTGCCAATGGGCATGCGGCCATCGTCGACGCGTTGTTGCGCCAACTCGATGTTGTGCAGGATACGCGCTTCGGTCTTGGCGCCAAAGCCCTTCACGTCGCGCAATGTTCCGGCCTGCGCCGCAGCCTGGAGCGCCTCCACGGAGACAATCCCCAATTCCTGCCAGAGCCGCTTGACCTTCTTGGGGCCCAGTTCAGGGATGTCCAGCATTTCCACCACGCCCTGCGGCACCTTTTCAAAGAGCGCGTCAAACTCCGCCACGCGCCCGGTGGAGAGAAGCTCGCGCAGGCTGAAGGCAATCCCCTTGCCTACGGTGGGGATCTCCTCGAGCTTGTCTTCGGCATTGTAGGCATTGACGTCGCGTCCGAGGTTGCGGATGCTCTCGGCGGCATTCTCAAACGCGCCGATGCGGAAGCGATTCTCCTCGAGGATCTGCATGCGCGCAGCGACACCGGCCAGGAGGTCGGCAACCTGCATATTGGAGATGCGGGCAGTGGGTGTCTCGGGCATTGGTCTTGTCGATGAAAGCGATGGCGAATGGGCGACCAGCCGGTTGCTGCCATTATAGCAGGCCGCCACGTACGCAACAAGTCGATTTGGTGGCTTGCGCGCTGCACCGAGGGCGGCACGGTAGCGCAGGCGCGTCAGACGATCGGCTCGATGAAGATTTCGATGCTGCCGCCGCACGCCAACCCCACGGTCGCAGCCAGTTCATCACTGATGCCATAGGCAACGAGGCGCGGCGCATGCAGGTCGATTACCTCGAGCGCAGCCTGCGCGACCGCACCCTCCACGCAGCCTCCGCTCACGGAGCCGGCCATCTCGCCTGTCGATGAGACTGCCATCTTCGCGCCTAGAGGCCGTGGCGCAGAGCCGTAGACCTTGACGACCGTCGCCAGCGCCACTTGCTTGTCCTCGTTGCGCCAGCGATCGATCGCACGCACCCAATCCTGCATCAGTCATCACCCTGTCTCGTTCAACGCTGCAGATTACACCTCGCTCGTCAATTCCTCGAGCAGCAATTGGGCGATGACCTCGTCCTCGTCCATATCGCCCGTCTCTTCAAAGCCAAACTTCTTGTAGAAGGTCTCGGGGCTGCCGTCGCCGGGCACATAACTGACACCCAGCACAGCCGCGTCGGGCCGGCTGCGCACATGCTCGACAAGCAGGCGCAACGCACGCGCGCCGTAGCCGCGCCCCTGGAAGCGACTGTCGATCATGAAGCGCCACAGAAAGTAGGTGGGCTCAGCGGGGTCGTCATAGAGCATGAGGAAGCCGACGGGCGTCTCATCCGCATATATCGCCCTGAACCACGCATGCTCGGGATTGAAGTGCGCTTCGGCAATTGACGCAGCGTTGCCGGCAACAAACTGCTCCTGATCAGGCGCCACCTTCAGCCGCAGGATGGCGCGCACCGAGTCGGCCGTCACCTCGCGCAGCGAAATCTCGGCGTCAAACGCGGGCTCGTTCTCATCCGTTGTCTCAACGGCACTAATTTCCTCGTCCATCGAAGGCTCTCCGGGTGGCGGTGGCTTGATCATGCGCTTGTGCGGTCAACGCACTGTCCAGTCGTGCATTCTACGCACCGCCATGGGGGCTGTCAATTGCGGCTGCGCGCGCCCGCCGTACAATTGCCCGCGGGCGTGACCATCGGCTATGCTCATACCCGCCACAACCCATACAGCACACAAGTGAGGTATCGATTATCCTGCATGAACAATGACGCTGCCTGGCTGCGCTGGGCAAAGGAACTGAACGGTATCGCCCAAGCCGGCCTTGCCTATTCAAATAGCGAGTACGATCGCGAGCGCTATGCGCACCTCATGCGCGTGGCCGCCGAAATCATGGCCTCGGGCGGGGCGATCGAGGCCGATGCAATGCTTGCACACTGGCACATGCAGGACGGCTATGCCACGCCCAAGGTTGACGTGCGCGCAATCGTCTTTGATGCACGCGGCCGTCTGCTGCTTGTCCAGGAGAAGGCCGACGGGCTGTGGGCGCCTCCCGGCGGCTGGGCCGACCCCAACGATTCCCCCAGCGGCGTGGCCGTGCGCGAGGTGCGAGAGGAAGCGAACGTGGATGTGCGCGCCGTGCGCCTGCTGGCGCTGCTTGACCGCAGCGTGCAAGGGCATGTGCCGCCCTTCCCCTACCACGTATACAAAACCTTCATCCTGTGCGAATACCTGGACGGCGCGCCCACGGGCAGCGACGAAACATTGGACGCCGGATGGTTTGCACTCGACGATCTGCCCCCGTTGAGCGAAGGGCGCATTCTGCCGCACCAACTGCTGCGCATGGCTGAACTGGCGCACAATCCCTCGCTGCCGCCGGATATGGACTAAACCGCAAGTGATTGGGACATCGCCGCGCCAAGATGAAAGTGCACAATGAGCACGTCCCTTGCCCTCTATCTGGCAGCCGCGCACTCCAGGCTTGCCGCGCGCGCCGTCGTGCTAAACGGTCCCCATTTCGGCGGCTCGCTTTGTATGACGCGATCGGGTGATCGCGCAGGCACGCTGGGCGACGATGCACTCGACACGGCCGTCTTGCCGTTGCTTCTGCGCGCGCTGGAGACGCAGCAGACCCAGCGCGTGACGGTGGACAGCGACGCGGGGGCAATCGAACTGCTGCTCGACGTCACGGCGCCGCCGCCCCGGCTCGTCGTTATCGGCGCGGTGCACACGGCGATTGCGCTCGTGACGCTCGCCAACACGCTCGGTTTCGAGACAACCGTGCTTGATGCGCGCGCGGCCTTTGCAACGCCCGAACGCTTTGGCCATGCCCATTCACTGCATGTGGGCTGGCCCGCCGACGCGCTGGCGGCACTCCTGCCCGACGAGACCACCTACATTGTGGTCCTTACCCATGACGCCAAGATTGACAACCCTGCACTTGCCTACGCGCTGACGACGCCTGCGCGCTACATTGGCGCGCTCGGTTCGCGCCGCACGCACGCCGCCAGGCTGGACGCACTGCGCGCAATGGGTGTCGACGAGGCGGCGCTGGCGCGCATTCACGCACCGATTGGGTTGGATTTAGGCGGTGGCACACCCGAGGAGATTGCGCTCGCAATCCTGTCCCAAATCGTTCAAGTGAAGAACGGCAGAGACCTGTCGCGCTGACGCTAACCTGCGCGGACGGGCAAAACGGCGGCAACGGCAAGGGTCATGACGAGAACTCGTCATGACCCTTGCCGCTGCCCTTTCCACTTTTCGCTGATTCTTTGCAGCGCGCCAGCACCTGAATTAGCGACTGCGCTTGACCGTAGCCGCGGCCGCCATCACCGCCAGCCCGGTTGCGAAGAGGATAATCGTCACCGGTTCAGGGATTTCGAGCGGCGCCGCGGCCGCGGCCGCCGGGAGCACATGCGGCGCAGCAGCCCATGCAGGCTGCGCCAGGGCCGCAGGGGCCAGCCAAATCGTCAGCGCAACTGCCAACACACTTGCCCATCGCAACACATGGCCCCCCTTTCGTGTGGATTGATCTACCCATGATGACACAATATGGAGGTCGCAGGTTACGGGCGAAGGCCATCGCTTACGGCTGCGCAGGTCAATCGCACGAGAGTGGCAGCAGATTCTTCTGTACTTTGCCCATGGCATTGCGCGGCAACGCATCCATGCGGTGAAAAGCGCGCGGCGTCTTGAAGCTTGCCAGGTGCGTGCGGCACCAGGCCGTGAGCGCCGCGTCATCAACAACGCCGGCACAGACAATCCACGCTTCCGGACACTCGCCCCACTCCACGTCGGCCACACCGCAGACGGCGGCGTCCTCAATGTCGGGATAGCGCAGCAGGACTTCCTCAATTTCGCGCGGGTAGATGTTGAAGCCGCCGCTGATGATGAGGTCGTGCATGCGGCCCATCAGCGTGTAGTAGCCCGTCGCCGGATCCTGGCGCGCCAGGTCGCCGGTGCGAAACCAACAGCGACCGGTGGCGTCAGTCACAAATGCGGCGGCGCTCGTTTCAGGCGCATTCCAGTAGCCCGAGAAGAGGTTGGCGCCGCTGATGAGCAATTCGCCCGTCTCGCCACACGCCACATCCACAGGCTGCCCGTCGCCACTCACCGCGCGCACTATCCGCGCCGAAACACCCGGCAGGGGCAGCCCCACCGACCCGGCACAGCGCTGGCCGGCGTACGGATTGCTCAGGTTCATGCCCGTTTCGGTCATGCCATAGCGTTCGAGGATGGCGTGGCCCGTGCGCACCTGAAATACGTCAAACGTACCGGGGTCCAGCGGTGCACTGCCCGAGCAGAAGAGGCGCATGGCAGTCAGCGCCGCACACGCGTCTTCTGTGCGTTCCGCGAGTGCGGCGAGCAGCCGTACGTAGATCGTGGGCACGGCGAAGAAGCAGGTGGCTGCGCCAGTGAGCAGTTCGGCCGTCGTCGCGGCGACATCAAAGTGGGGGCGCAGCAGTACGGTAGCACCCGCCGCAAGTGCGCAGTGCAGCCCCACAATCAACCCATGCGTGTGGAAGAGGGGCAGGACGAGCAGCAGCCGGTCATCCGCCTCCCACGCCCAGGCGGCCAGCAAGCCGGTGATTGTGGCGAGGATGGCGTTGTGGCTGAGCATGGCGCCTTTGCTGCGCCCCGTGGTGCCGGATGTGTACAGAATCAGCGCCAGGTCATCGCCATCGACAACTGGCGCGACCAGCGTCGCGCGGTCCCCGTGCCACGCGGCCAGTTCGCCAACGATCAGCGTCGCCTCAAGGCCGGGCGCTTCAGCGCTCACTTCCTCCAGCAGGGGCAGCAGGGCGCGCTCCGTGAGCACAAGGCGCGGCGTGCAGTCGCCAAGAATGTGACTCAACTCGACGCGCTGGTAGCGCGTGTTGATGGGCACCATCACGGCACCCAGCCGTATGACGGCCAAATAGGCAATGACAAAATCCGGCGCATTGCCCGCAAAGAAGGCAACCCGATCACCCTTGCGCAAGCCCCACGCCTGCAAGCCGGCCGCCAACTGATCCGCGGCAGCGTAGAGCGCGGCATAGGTCAGTATCTCCGCTTGCGCGCCCGGGAATTCCAGCGCGACCTTGTCGGGCGTGTGCAGGCGGGGGATGGCAAAGAGATCGTGCAGGTTCATGCGGCAACTGTCATGCGTTGACCAGCCGGTCGCGCCACTGTTTGCGGAACTTGGCAACCTTGGGCGCAATCACCACCTGGCAATAGGGCTGGCCGCCGTTGCGCGCAAAATACTCCTGGTGATACTCCTCGGCTACGTAGAAGTCGGCGGCGGGGGCGATCTCCGTTACGATTGGATTGGGCCAAAGCCCTGCAACGCTAATCTCCGCCATGACGGCGCGCGCCGTTGCGGCCTGCTCGGGCGAGTGGGTGAAGATCGCAGAGCGATACTGCGTGCCCACATCGGCGCCTTGACGATTGAGCGTTGTCGGATCATGGATCGAGAAGAAGATGCGCAGGATGTCGGCATACGAAATGCGTACCGGGTCGAAGGTCACCTGGACCACCTCGGCGTGCCCCGTCATGCCCGTACACACTGCGTTATAGGAGGGATTGGCTACCGTGCCGCCCATATAGCCCGATTCGACGCGGTTCACTCCTTGCAGTTCGTCATAGACGGCCTCGAGGCACCAGAAGCAGCCACCGCCGAGTGTCGCAATTTCTTCGCTCATCATTCCTCCTCCTGGAATGCACAGGCGGCTGCGCTGCAGAATCCGCCGTACGTGCCATTTACGTGTTGTTGAGTCTACACGGGAATGATGGTCGTTGCCGTGCGCCGGCGTACACTTGCCCGCCCCCGCACGCTCCCCTCCCGATGTGATGCGGCCAGCCCGCAGTTCACGTCAACGCTTGAGCACATACTCGAGAACATCCATGCCGCGATGGATGAGTTCGTGGCTCGCCTGGGACCCCATGTGGCCGATACGAAAAACCTGACCGGCGAGCGGCCCGTAGCTGCCACCCACCGCCATGCCTTCGGCGCGCAGGGCTGCGTTGAGGCGCGGCCAGGGCCAGTTGTCGGGCAAATAGGCCGCGGTGACGGTGGGCGCGGCGGTATTGCGGTCGACAGGGTAGAGGCGAATCCCCATCCCCTCGAGGCGCGTGTGGCATGTAATCATTACATCTGCATGGCGGCGAAAGACATCATCCAGCCCCTCGGCGAAGAGAGCATCGAGCGACACCTTGAGGCCCGCAAAGGCGTGCCAGTTCTGTGTGTAGGGCATGTAGCGGTCGCGCCACGCCGTCCGGAAGGGCAGCAGCGCGTCATAGCCCGCATAGTTGGCGCGGCGCATGCGCTCCCACGCGCGCGCGCTCACGGTCACCATCGCCAGATCGGGCATCAGGCTCAGCGCCTTCTGGCTGCCCATGAGGCCGAAATCAACATTCCACGCGTCGACCTCCACGGGCACGCCGCCCCCGCTGGCCACCATGTCGACATAAAAGAGCGCATCCACTTCGTGCGCGATTGCGCCCAATTCATCCAGCGGATTGAGGATGCCTGACGGCGTTTCGCAATGGACAGCAGTAATCATGTGGGGCGAGAACTCCGCGGCCGCGTCGCGCACCCGCTCGGGATCAAGCGCCTGGTCATAGCCGAAGCCAACCACCTCCACCTCTGCGCCGATCTGCTTCGCCATTTCGGCAATGCCGTAACCAAAGACCCCCGTCGCCACAGCCAGCACCTTGTCACCCGGCAGGATGGCGCTCTTGAGTGCGCCCCACAGCGCGACCATGCCTTCTCCCGCCAGCATGGCCACATCATTGCGTGTGCCCAGCAGCCGCTGCAACCCATACTCGCACTCGGAATAGAGTTGGAAGAATTCGTCCTCAAGATCGGCGCTGCCGTAGTCGACGTTGTAAGCCTCGAGGATTTCCTCTGGAACGGAGACAGGCCCCGGCACAAGCGGGATTCGATACTGTTGCATATGTCCTCCGCGGGTAATGCCCGCCGACAAACGAAGGCCGTGCGGCGCACGGCCTTCGCAGATTCTAGCGATCAGAAACCGTTTGCGCCGACGCCTATTTACGCCGCAACCAAACGAGCGATCCGCCAAAGAGCAGCGCGCCCGCAAGCGCCAGTGCGCTGAGCGCCGCGAGCGTCCACGTTGAGGAGGGAGACTCGCGCAGGCCGGAGATATCGCCCACGCGCAGCGCTGTTCCGGCCGCATCGATGAATCCCATGGCCACAACCGTTGGCCAGGGCGTCCACGTAGGCGAGGGTGTGGCCGTCAACGTTGGCGTCGGGCTGGGTGTGGGACTGGGCGTGGCGCTAGGCGTCGCGCTCGGCGTCGCGCTGGGCGTCGCGCTGGGCGTTGGACTGGGCGTGGCGGAAGGTGGCGGCGTCTCGGTCAGGGGCTGCGTGGCGGTTGGCGCGTCCGTAGGCGTGTCACTTGGCACCGGCACAGGCTCGACAACCGCATCGGGCGGCCCCTCTCCAGAGGGCGATGCCTCTGTGATGGTAATCGGCAAATAACCGACACTGGCCGGCGGAGCGTCAATGACCCCCGGCGCGCTTTCGTCGGGATAGAGCGCAATCGCGTCAATGAAGATCAGGCCATCGCCCGAACTTGTGGGGCGATCCACCTGGAAGAAGAGCGTCATGCGGTTGGCCACGGCGCGGGCGCGGATGTCGATGTTGGGCCCGTCGGAGACGTAGTTGAGCATGCGCCCGTCGCCAAAGTGCTGCGGCCCCCAGATCACGGTGGGCGCCGCGGGGTCCGTGCCGCCCGTTGGATCCATGCCGAGTTGGCGGCCAAATTCTGCGGGCAGATTGGGCGCCCCCCAGGCGATACTGCCGCGGTAGCCTGCGCCAGGCGTCACCTCCACCTGCGTCCAGATGCCGGCCCGGAAAGGCTCACCCGAACGTATCGTTTGCGTGCCACCGCCGAAGAAGGAGTGCTCGTCGCGGTAGTAATCAGGATTGCCCGAGCGAATGTACTCATTCCAGCCATTGGCCACCTGGCGCGGCACATCACCGTGCCAGTCGTCAAAGTCGCAGACGGCGGCGGGCAGTACATTGGGTGGTTCGCAGGGCTCGGAGGCAGCCAGCGTGGCCTGCTGCGGCAGAAGGAAAAAGACGATGAGGGGGAGTACGACCACGTGCGCGACGAAGCGCGGGGTCAGGCGTCGTGCGGTCATGGCACACAGTATACGCCTCGCGTTGCGCACAGTGCAAGATGATCGTAATGTCAATTTCGATGCCACTTTGCGGCACGCGGGCTAAGTGCACAGGTCGCAGATAAGCGAAAACCCCGCTCCAGGAGGGCTGGCAGCGGGGCTCTCTTATGATGCTTTCTGTAGAGGGTTACGTTTAAGCATCATCACAACAGCGCAACCGCATTTTGCTGCAGCAGCGTTAATGATGGATTAACCAATGCTGGAAAATTGATTAGAAGCCCCGCGCAGGGCGAGGCAACGGCCCAGCGACCTCTCTCGCTCACCCCACTCAAGGAGCGATTTGCACGGGCGCTATGCGTTTGCGCAACTTGGCCCACGTGCTGGCTAAATGTGGCCAGAAAGGGCTCTCGCTGCCGGAAGGCCGGGCCATGCGCAGCGCCGCCAGGAACGCACGCGCGTTGTCCTCAAACGGTGGCATCTCCAGAAAGCAGCGGCCTACTTCATAGGGGATGTGTGCGTCGCTGCCGGCGGTCATCAATTTACTGTGGGCAAGCGCCAGTTCCAGCGCGGCGGCGTTATCGGCCGCGCGTACGCAGCGCGCGTTGAGCACTTCGAGCGCATCCACCGCATCGATGATCGTGAGTACCGTCTGCATGCCCATTGCCGAAGTGCGCACCGAATCGAGCGGGTGCGGGATGCTGATCACGGCCCCCTGGTCGCGCAGGCGGCGCACCGTCTCCTGTGGCGAGAGGCCCCGCGGCACCTCATCCTGCACATACCAGGCGATGATCTCGCCGTGCGTCGTCTTGATTTCTTCGCCCACAATCACCAAATCGGGCGCCAACCGCTTTGCAGCCAGCGCCCCATCGAGGCGATTGTGTTCGGTTACGCCAATCTTGTTCAAGCCCACGGCGCGCGCACGCGCCAACAGCGCCTCGGTGCGCGTTAGGCTGTCCTTGCTGAAGATGGTGTGCGAGTGCAGGTCGACGCGCCACACAACGTCGGGAGCGCCGTCCGCTGTCGATCCGGTGGCTGGGGGGGTGGATTGGGTTGGCACTGGTGAATTGCGCTCCTCTGTGGTCTAATTGGCTAGCACAGACATTCTGGCACAGGTGCCACCATGCAACAAATCCGCTCTCCAGGACCTCAGATTCGGGCCGCACGCCGACAACTTGTCGATCCCCGCAAACGCACGCTGCTTGCGCGCGGGCTGCCGGATAACGCCACGCTTGCGCTGCGCGTGCGCTGGCCGCTCTTCGCACTGCCGCTGATCCTGCTGGCGCAAATTGCCATGCCCGACCCGGTGTGGACGACCACCCTCGTCGTCATCCTGGTTTGCTATATGGGTGCGTGGCTGTGGGCGAGGTCACTGGCGCGCAACCTGCGCCTCGAGCGCAGCCGCCATGGTACGCTGCTTGTCGTGGGCGACCAACTGGAGGAGGAATTCCGCATCACAAATGCCGGCGGCGCGGCAGCGGTTTGGGCCGAGGTGGTGGATGAATCGACGCTGCCGGGTTACAACGCGCGCCGCGTGCTTGCGGCCGGCGCCAACAGCAGCGACAAGTGGCGCACGATGGCGACTTGTCCGCGACGCGGCCTTTTTCAATTGGGGCCGCACAAACTGCGCACGGGTGACCCTCTTCACCTCTTCGAGCTTGACATATTTGACGCGCGCACCGAGGCGCTTCTGATCCACCCGCGCGTGGTGCAATTGCCCACATTTCCGCTGCCGCGCGGCTATGCCAGCGGTGACGACCGCACACGCCGCCCGCTGCTCGGTTCGCTCCCCTCAACTGGCGTGCGCCAGTACCAGTCTTTCGATGACACACGCCATATCCACTGGCCCAGCACGGCGCGCCTGGGACGGTTGATGGTGCGCGAAATGGAGCAGGAGCCGAGCGGCGACATCTGGCTGCTCTTCGATGCCGATTGCGACGCCATCTTGACCCAAGGCGACCGCTCCACACTGGAGACGGGCCTCATGGCCACTGCCAGCCTTGCCGCACAATTCCTCGAGGGCAGCGCCGGGCGCGCCGTCGGGCTGCTGACGGCATCCGGTGAGACAACGAAGGCGATCACGGTGCCGCCCGCGGCCGGGCGCGGACATCTCTGGCGCATGCTCGCGGCACTCGCGCCGCTGGACCCGGCTCCTCTGCCGCTGGCTGATTTGCTCGCGAGCAGCCGTCCGCTTATCGGCAGCCGCACGAGCCTGGTGGTCGTCACATCGCAACTGGCTGATGCCGCCGCAGTGCAGCGCTGGGCCGCCGAGTTGCTGCGCATCACCAGCAGCGGTGCGGCGGCAGGGCTGCTTCTCGTCACCACGGAACAGAGCGCCCCCGCCGCCTTGGAGGTTCACGCCCTGCTCGCGCGCCATGCCATCCCCGTGCAACTATTGCCGGTGGATGCGCGTCTGCAGGCGCTCATCACCCATCGCCGCCGCCGCACCGAACTGCGCTCGACACCCAGCGGCGGGGTGGTGCGCGTGGAGATTGAGGAAGAGGTCGCCTGATGGGCTTTGAGGACCGCTCCGTGCCCGACATGCGCGACTTCACGGAGTCGGCGCCGGCGCGCGCATGGCGCTTCGTGGCGACACAGTTGCGCCCTTGCGAAGGCTGGATTGCCCTGAGCGCAACTGTTGCGCTGGCGCTGCTCCCCGCCTACACGCTTGAGGCAAACCACTGGGTGCGCCTGCCCGAGACGGTGAGTACACTCTCGACAACAGGCGCGCTCGCCATCGTCTGCGTTTGGTGGATCATGGGCTGGGGACGCCCTGCAGCCGTGACGCACCTGCGCGCCGCCGCCGCTTTGTATGCGGCGCTGGTCGTGCTGCATCTCGGCGCGCTGGTCATCAGTCTGCTTGTCACCCGCTGGCTGCCCGAGCCTGGTGCACTTGCCGTGGCGGTGCGGGCAGGGGACATTGGCTCTCTGGCCACGCAAATGAACGAAGCCATCATCCGCTTTGGCGCGCGCTTTGCTGTCTGGTGGTCCGGCGCACAAGGGGGCAGCGTCATTCCCGACGAGCGGGTTTTTGCGCTCATCGCGGGGACGTTCATCTGGGTTGCGGCGGCGCTTGCGGCGGCGCTGGTGCGGGCCACACGTCACGCGCTGCCCGCCATGGCGCCGCTGATTGTGATCGTGGGCGCAGTCGTCTTCTTCGGCGGCAACGGGCGGCTCCTGTTCCTGGGGGCGCTGGCGCTTGCGCTGCTGCTGCACGTCGCGCTGGACAACAACCGCATGGCGGCGCACTGGCAGCGCACAAACGCCGACTACAACCCCGACATTCTCACCGAACGCTGGCTCAACGCCGCGGCGCTGGCCTCACTGGCACTGCTGCTGGCGGCGATTGCTCCCGTCTTCTCCGTGCGCGCGATTGCCGACTTCTATTCGCGCCTGGTTGCCCCGCTCGACCAGCGCATTGAGACGGTGCGCCGGCAGGCCTTCCCCAACATCGAAACCGCGCCGCGCTACAGCGTTGCAGGGACGACCTCAGGGCTGCCCAACAGCTTTCTGCTGGGCAGCGGCCCCACATTGCGTACGACGCGTATCCTCGAACTGCGCACCGGCGACAGCCCCGTCAGCTACGATGCGCCACTCTTTTCGCCCTATCTCAATGCAACGGCCTTTAGCCACTACACTGGCCTGGGCTGGGAGCCTGACACCGAGCACACGTTGCTTTCATTGCCCGCCGACAGCCGCCGGCCCGGGGTATCGGATGCGGGCAGGCGGCTGCTTGCGCAGAGTGTGCGCGTCTTCGTCCCGGCAAACACCCTCTTTGCGGCGGGCGATTTTGCCGAAGCCGGCGTGAGCACCTGGCTGCGCTATGACGCGCAGGGCGAACTCACGGCCATCACCGGCGGCGGCGGCAGTTATTCTCTCCTCTCCTTTACGCCTGCGCTGGACGAGGAGGCGCTGCGCGCGCTGCCTCCCTGGAGCGACACGAATCCCTTGCCGGATGGTTTCGCCGCGTACCTCGACCTGCCGTCCACCGTGACGCCGCGCACGCGCGCCCTGGCCGATGCACTCACAGGCGTGCTGGCGTCGCCCTACGACAAGGCGCTGGCAATTCAAGAATACTTGCGCACCTTTCCCTACAGCCTGGAGATCGACGCGCCGCCTGCAGATGTGACCGATGTGGCCGACTATTTTCTCTTCGATTTGAAGACCGGCTATTGCGACTACTACGCCACCGCCTTTGTGGTGCTGGCGCGCGCCGCCGGGCTACCCACCCGCTTTATGACGGGCTACGCGCCTGGCGGCTGGATGCCCGACCCGCGCGCCTGGCTTGTGACGGCTGCAGATTCGCACGCCTGGCCCCAGGTCTACTTTGCCGGCGTGGGGTGGATTCCCTTTGAGCCAACCGCCGCACGTGCGCCGATTGTACGCGTGGGTGGCGCAAGCATGGCGACCGTCGCGGGGCAACCGCCGCCGGCGCCGCCACCCGCCGCGCCAACCGGCATTGCCTGGAACGCGCAGATGCTTTTCTGGCTGCTGCCGCTCGGGGCGCTGCTTTGGTTGGTGTGGCGGGTGACTCAACGCATTCGCATTGCGCGCGAAGACCCGTGGCTGGCGCTGTTGGCATGGGGCACACGAGCGGGCTGTCCGCCGCAACCGGGCGACACGCCGCTTGAGTATGGCGCGAGCCTGGCTGCGCTGGCGCAGGAAATGCACGCCCGCAACCCGGTCGAGATTGCAGAGGCCGCGCGCACCACCCGCGCCCTGGGCGCCGCCGTGAGCGCGTCGCACTATGCGCCCCCAGGCGAGCGCACTGCTGCCACACACGAGGCGCGTGCGCTTTGGCGCACGCTGCGGCCGCTGCTGGCGGCGTTGCGCCCACCGCGAGCGCCACGATGAGTGTGGCGGATTGCGTGTTCGCCAGCAGCACAATGCCGACCATCCGCTTTGACTTCGTTAAGCCGCGGGCTCAGTTTTGTGCACGCCCCAAGCGCCATCCATTCCATCCGTGGCTCCGCCCGGGCGAAGCGCACATCGCCCACGGCCCCGGCGCGTGCCACATGGACTCTGGTCACGGTACGAGCCGACTCGTGCCGGATGTGACCCGCACAACGCAACCGGACGCTGGCGACTGGCCAGCGTCCGGTACCCGATACATTGATTTCTGCGCCAGGGACGTCAATTGTGACGGCCGTGAAGGCGCACAGCCATGATTGTACCTTGGGGCTTACCGCACGGCATTGTCAACGTGTACGTGATTGTGGCCGGCAACTCCTACGTGCTTCATGCACAGGAAACCGTCCCCATTCTGGTCGGCATCGTTGCCGATGTGATGGTGCATTCCGTCACCTTCTTCCATATGCACTTGGTGCAGCGCGAACGAATCGGGACACCCACCGACCGGTACGCCCGTGTCGGCCAGTGCCACACTGACGGATGCGAGAATGAGCACCGCCACGATGGCAAGTACAGTAGAGATTTGACGCATGGAAAGCCTCCTTAGCACTTTGAGAGAAGCGGACTGCAGTAACAACTTGCACCACGCAGCATCGGCGGAACAACTTGCCTTGCATTGTCCTGGCCCAATGCGACAACCGGCGCGTCGACGGAATTACCCCGAATTCCAGAAGAACCGCCAGAGTCGGCTAGCGCAAGTCCCCGTCGCTGCCCACGCCAATCCGAGGCGTCAGATTGTACCACAGGCGGGACTTCGCATTTCGGTCTCGTGGAGCGCCATAAGACGCCCCCTCGCTCCACACCTCTCTTATACGCCACAGTTGCTGCCACCCTGCCCCGGCGCCTCGCCCTTGCCATTGGCAACAAGCCAGGCGTGTACTTCATCGTAGCCGCCGGCCGAAAAGCGCTCCACACTCACTGCATCGCGTGCTGGAATGGCATCGAAGCCCTCTGCGCCCTGGGCCTGGTAGTAGAGGGCAAGTTCGCGCGTCTGTTCGGGAAACCAGAAGCGGTTGACGTACTTGGCCGTCTCCAGCATTGTCTCCACGCTCGCATCCTGGGCCGCCATCAGTTCCAGAATGCCCAGCATGGCCATGCCGTGGTTGCAGTCGGGGAAGTCGGTGGCATTGTTGCAGCAGGGGCGATAGATCGCAGCGGCGGCCTCCTCGAGCCGCGCTTGCTGCGTGCCGGTGAGTGCAGCAAGCGTCGAAGCCGAGTAGATCGCGTGAATTGGCTGCGCATTAAGTGTCCATCCGCCGGTAGAGGCATACGTCTCAATGCGGCCGTCGCCATTGGTTACCATCTTGCCCTTGCGCAGAATGGGGTTGTTATTGGCAAGCCCCACCGCCCAGAAGAGGTTCAACAGGAAGCGGGCGTTAGCCATGTCTATGACCACCTGCGCATCGCTCCCATCGCGCAGGAGCGTGCGCTGCACTTCGGAGAGCGGCGCACGCTCCTGATCAAAAACGCTGACGAAGGCTTCGTAGTCCAGGACGCCTGCATTGGTGAGGTGGGGGCCGATGCGCCCATATGCGATCGGCAGGCGATAATCCGCGGGCAGCGCCAGCGGCTCCGGCACTGAGGTAATCGGATCAGCAGATTCGACGGCACTCGGGTCCGTCGCCGATGCCAGCGGCAGACCCCACTGCCAGAAACCAACGCCAATGCCCGCGGCAAATGCCAGGCTCGTTGCCGCCGACAACTGGAGGACTTCGCGACGGCTGAGACGGCGCGGAGAACGCGCACTTTCGGGTGATGGAACAGCTTCAGGCGACGGTGGCGACGGGTTGGCGTCTGGCATGGCAGCCCGGGTCACGGCTTCCAGCGTCGTACGCTCATCGGCATCCAATTCGGGGTCTTGGGACATGGTTGGCGTTTTCCTTTGGGGGGGTGCTCGCCTCCCCAGGTGCTGGGAAGCGAGCGAAGGGAGCGGACAAATGCGGCCTTGCAGCACAACAATGCTGCAAGGGTCAGGTGTGGCGCATGGGACTCTGCGCCGTGGCGGGCGAAATGGGCACGGCGCTCTGTGCCGTCCCTGATGACGGCGTCTCCGCCAAGCCGGCAGGGCGTGCGATCATCACAATATGTGCCGGGCGACCGTGGGCATGGACCAGAGCGTCGCGGATCGCATCAGGCGACGTCCTCGCTGCGTCGAAGGCAATGCGCATGCGGTTGCTTTGTGTCATTAGGTCAACCTGTGTGACGCCTGGCGCTGAAAGCAAGCACAACCGCAGATTCCAGCGGCCGCTGGCGGTATCCAGGCCGTCAACGTCGATCGTGACGTAGGCGTTCGGGTCGGCCACAAATCGATCTGCGAACGCAATGAATAGACGACCGGAGGGGACCGGGCTTGCCATCGTTCTGCCTTTCAGAGGGCCGGGAGCCACCGGTATCCAGCAGGCGCGAATGGGCTGACACGCCAACGAGCACATGCATACAGCGCTTTGCCGTGGCGGTGAGCACTCTCCCGGCAGGGAGAATATGCGCTGAGCATAATCCATGCTGCACGGCAGGGACAGCGCCAAATGGCGCGTCGGCAATAGGCCGTATGGTCGGCATGTGGTGGACACAGGCAATGCGGCCGGCCACGCCGGAGACGCCCTCGTCCTGGCGTACGCAGCGGCCGCCCCCTGCGCTACAATGCCCCCATGCGCTTTGATTTTGTTACCCAGCCCGCCACGTTTGTCGGCCGCCCCAACCGTTACCTTGTCCACGCGCGCCTCGGCTCGGGCGACAGGGTCGTCGCCCACTGCGCCGACCCCGGCCGCCTGGCCGAATTGCTCATTCCCGGCGTGCGCGTGCACTTGAGCCCGGCCGCCCCGCGCCGCGCCGGCGCGCGCCCGCGCACCACGGCGTGGGACCTGCGTTTCGTCGAACACCCCGAGAGTGGGCAACTCATCAGCCTGGACACGCGCGTGCCCAACGCTCTCTTTGGCGAGGGCCTCGCTGCTGATTTCTTCCCCGCCATCGCCCTCTCATCTTCGCTATGCGAAACACGTCGCGAGGCGCCACTGCCACCTTCGTTGATAGCGGGCCCCGCCGCCACGCCCCACTCGCGCGCCGACTTCCGCCTCACGCACCTGGACGGCCGCATTACGTGGGTCGAGGTCAAGTCCGCCTCGCTGGTCGTCGATGGCGTTGCCCGCTTCCCCGACGCCGTAACGGCGCGCGGGTGCAGACATGTTCTCGAACTGGCGGCGCTTGCGCGCGTTGGCGTACGCACTGCCATCGTCTTTATTGTCCAGCGCCCCGATGCAGACGCGCTCGAGGCGCACCGCACCACCGACCCCGGCTTTGCCGATGCGCTCGACGATGCGCACGCGGCGGCAGTTCACATCTGCGCCGCCACCTGCCTTGTCACCACGGAAGAAATTCGGCTCGACCGTCTGATTCCGGTGCGCGTGGGCGGCGTTCCTGCGTGAAGTCCGAGCGCGGGGTGTATGTCGGCGTGTTGAGCTCCTGCTGGTGGCCGGACAGATAACATTGGGCTGCGCATCATCGAGGCTCAGGCGTGCGGGCCGCCGGACTTCGTGATGGTTACATGCAGCAACTCGCCCCCCGGCACCATTGCGCCAACTGAATTGAGGTTATGCGTCAGGTCATTTGCACCACAACATATATTCAACTATTCTATTGATTATGCAAAATAAAATGATTTTTCATTTCATGTCTCCGCCGCCACCAACCCCTGGAGCCACCCTATGCGCTACCTGATCCTGCTCAATGACCCACCTTACGGCACAGAACGATCCTACAACGGGCTGCGACTTGCTCTCCAGCTCCGCAAGCAGGAGGGAGTCGAATTGACCATCTTCCTCATGGCTGACGCCGTCTTCTGCGCCAAGGCCGGCCAGAAAACGCCGGATGGCTTCTACAATATCGAGCGAATGCTCAAAGGGCTGACGACGCGTTCGATCCCTGTCGGCGCCTGCGGCACTTGCATGGATGCGCGCGGTCTGGCCGAGACTGAACTCATGCCAGGCGTCCACCGCAGTTCAATGGACGAACTCACCGCATGGACGATGGCCGCAGACAAGGTGATTGTCTTCTAGCGAAGGAGTGCCATGACCCGCTCCCATTACCGCACATTCAAGGACAACCTCTACGCCGAGTTTGCCCGCATCGGCAAAGCACTTGCCAGCCGCCAGCGTCTCGAATTTCTCGACCTCCTGGCGCAGGCGGAGTGGAGCGTCGATGCGCTGGCCACCGAGACGCAGGAGTCAGTCGCCAACACGTCGCGCCACCTCCAGATACTGTTGCATGCGCGATTGGTGGAGACGCGCCGCGAGGGGACCACGATCTACTACCGGCTGGCCGACTTGACGGTGCCGGCGCTCTGGCAGGCGCTGCGCGAAACTGGCACGCGCCGCCTGTCGGAAGTGGAGCGGCTTGTCGACACCTACCTCCACGAGCGCAAGTCCCTCGAGGCGGTCGATTGCCGCACGCTGGCGGCGCGCATGCAGGAAGGCAACCTGCTGGTGCTGGATGTGCGCCCACGCGCGGAGTATGAGGCAGGGCACATTGCCGGCGCGCGCTCCTTCCCTCTACCCGACCTTGAAGAACACCTGGCCGATCTGTCGCGCGAGTGCGAGATAGTAGCCTACTGCCGCGGGCCGTACTGCGTCATGGCCGACGAGGCAGTCGCGCTACTGCGCGCCCGTGGCATGCGCGCACAGCGTCTTGACGGCGGCTTGCCGGACTGGCGGGCCCAGGGCTTGCCGATCGAGCGGCAGACGCAGCCCTGAACATCACGACCCCGACAACGGCAGCGGGCCGCATCAGCGCCCCCCCAATGCACTTGCTTAAAGGAGGGATCATGATTTTCCGTCAGATTCTGCACCCCCAGACCGGCTGCGCGTCCTACGTCTTTGGCTGCACCGGCAAGGCCAAGCTGGCCGTCGTCGATCCACACAGCGATCACATTGACGCTTATCTCGCCGTCGCGCAGCAGGCAAACTCACCCATTGTCGCCATCTTCGAGACGCATGTGCAGGCTGACCATCTCTCCGGCGCCATGGCGCTCGCAGAACGCACGAATGCACTGATCTACCTGCACGAGTCGGCCCAGGTGCAATTCGCCTTCACGCCGGTGCGCGACGGCGACGTGATCGAACTTGGCAATGACTACGTGCGCGTGATGCATACGCCGGGCCACTCTGCAGACAGCATCAGCCTGGTCGTCGGCGACAGGGTGCGGGCCGAGGCGCCGTGGCTGGTCTTTACGGGCGACACGCTGTTCGTGGGCGACGTCGGACGACCCGACCTGCACGGTGATGCAAACACAGCCCTCTTTGCCGGGCGCCTGTTCGACAGCTTGTTCGACAAGTTGCTGACGCTCGACGACATGGTGGAGGTCTATCCAAGCCACTTTGCCGGTTCGGCCTGCGGGCGCGCCATGAGCGCCAAACCCAGTTCGACCATCGGCTTCGAGCGGCGCTTCAATCCGGCGCTGCAGCGCACGAAGCGCGACGACTTCATCGCGTTTGTGCAGCAGAACCAGACCCCCGCGCCCCCCGAGTTTGCCGTCATCCGGCAGGCCAATCTTGAAGGGCGGAGCGTCGCGCGCGCATGAGCCATCAGCCACCGCTGCAGTTGGGCCTGCGTGCCAACTGGCGCCAGTTCACGCTGCTTGTGATCGTGAATGCCTTCGTCGGCGCCATGCTGGGGCTGGAGCGCACAATCGTGCCGCTGATCGCCTCGGAGGAATTCGGGCTGGCATCGGTGAGTGTGACCCTCTCGTTCATTGTCAGCTTCGGCATCGTCAAGGCGCTGGCCAACCTCTTTGCCGGCCGCAATGCGGACCGGTACGGGCGCAAGCCACTGCTGGTAGCGGGCTGGTTGATCGGGCTGCCGGTCCCATTCCTGGTGATGTTCGCCCCCAGTTGGGGCTGGATTGTCTTCGCCAACATCCTGCTGGGTATGAACCAGGGGTTTTGCTGGTCGAGCGCCGTGATCATGAAGGTCGATCTGGTGGGGCCAGTGGGGCGCGGGCGTGCGACGGGGCTAAACGAGTTTGCCGGCTACCTTGCCATGGCACTCTCCACCCTGGCCGCGGGCTGGGTAGCCGCGCAGACAGGGTTGCGCCCCTGGCCCTTTGTGTTGGGCATCGGCTTCGCTGCAAGCGGGCTGTTGCTCTCGGTGCTGTTTGTACGCGAGACGCACGGCCATGCCCGCTACGAGGCGCAGCAGCACAAGCAGCCGCTCGAAACTGTAAAGTTCGGCGACATATTCCGTCGCGTAAGCTGGCAGGACAAAGGCTTCTTCAGTCTCTCGCAGGGCGGGCTGGTCAACAATCTCAACGATGTGGTGATTTGGGGGTTGCTGCCGCTCTATGCCATCAGCATGGGGCTCTCGCTGCAGCAGGCTGCTGCGCTGGGCGGCGCCTATTTGGCGGTGTGGGGTTTCAGCCAGCTGGTGACGGGGCCATTGAGCGATACCATCGGGCGCAAGCCCCTGATCACGGGTGGCCTGTTCGTGCAGTCGATTGGCATTGCACTCCTGGTGTTGGGCACAGGCAACCTGGTTTGGTATGCGGCGGCGATTATTATGGGCCTGGGCACCGGGATGGTCTATCCGACGCTCCTGGCGGCGGTGAGCGACCTGGCCCACCCCGCGTGGAGGGCCTCGGCGCTGGGGGTCTACAGGCTGTGGCGCGACAGCGGCTATGCCTTCGGCGCGGTGGTGGGTGGCGTGCTGTCGGACTTCTTCAGCCTGCAGGTTGCTGTGCTCGCGATTGCAGCCCTCACAGCCCTCTCCAGTGTCGTCACTTTCTTTTTGCTGCCCGAGACGGCGACAAGGCGCGCAAGGCAGCCACGACTGCCGAACCAGCAGCCTGCCGGCGAAGCGGACACACCCCAGGAGTAAGCGCCGGAGTCAATAATGCAGCCCGTGATTCTCGAGAACAAGCACTACGACGCGCCCTCCGTCTTCACCGCCGATAACCTGCTGCGCGAGGCGCACAGGCAGAAGCAGATTCCCGCGGGCCGGATCCCGGCGGTCTGTATTCTGGACCCGGATGGCGACATCGCCCACCACCTCGTATCTGCAGGACAAGCCTTGCTGCACCAGCGGTGGGCTTGCTACCACACAAAGTTGTTTGTATTCACGCGCGAAGGCATTGAGTTCGGCATTGTCCCACATGTGGTGGGCGCCTCCTTTGCCGTGTTGGTTGCCGAGGAGCTTTTCGCCTCCGGCTGTCAACTCATTATCAGCATGACTTCGGCCGGACAGGTCGTCGCCGTGCGACAGCCACCCTATTTCGTGCTAATCGAACGTGCCTTGCGTGATGAAGGAACCAGCTATCACTACCTGCCGCCTGCGGATTTCAGCGAGCTGCAGGCGGACCTTCTCATTGGCCTGCGCGGCGCATTCGACCGCGCAGGCGTTGAAGTGCTGCGGGGCAGCACCTGGACGACTGACGCACCCTTCCGCGAGACTGAAGAGGCGATCACGTTTGCCGCTTCACAGGGCATTCTCGGCGTGGAGATGGAAGCCGCCGCGCTCTACGCTATGGCTCATGCCAAGGGCCGTGCGATTGTGTGCTTTGCGCACATCACCAACCAAATGGCCCAGGTGGAAGGTGATTTCGAGAAGGGGCGCGATTGGGGGAGCCATGACGCGCTGGAGGTGGTTGTGTTGACGGCCGCACGACTGGCGCAAATCAGGCGAGTGGCGGATGACGGGCATGATTGAGTCGTTCGGGGCAGCGGCGAATGATGATAGCAGCGCAGAAGACTGCCATCTGTTCGGCGCCCTGGCTCCTGCCCCCGTACAGGCTTCTCCGCCAGGACTCCTTGCTTTGCAGCTTTCTCCTCACAGATCAGTCGTGCCTCATCAGGCAAGTGGATGCTTGCCACACGCGCACCGCCATGCAAAATGCAATCATGCAAGTAGCAACGGAATCCAATTTGAACTTGCGCCAGATTGATTGCAGGCCTATTCCGTGCTATAATCAATTCGTTATCTGGGGATGCACCGGTTTCGACGGGGCAGGATATCTCTGGACGGCAGGTCGTAGAGCGTCGGCTACGTTAAAAGAGGCGCACCGCTACAAATGCCAACACAGGCAAAACCTTCAACTTCGGCTTCGCACAGGCCCCTGCGGCCCTCGCCGCCTAAGTTGAGCTGATCCCCTCGAGGGATCACGGCCGCACGGTGATGGTGCTCGCAGGTCCCGTGTACGCTGTAATAATCTGAGGAGTTGCGGTGGCTGAACGCCGATAAGGCCGCCTAAGACAATCGGCTCGCTGGGGTAAGGCTTGCGTCGCACAGAGCCTCCCTGGTTAAAACCAATTGAGCGACTAAACCTGTAGAAGTCCTTGGATGAGTGTTTCGGACGCGGGTTCGACTCCCGCCATCTCCACCTGCTTTGCTGTGCCAGCGGCCCGGACGATGTCCGGGCCGTTTTGGGGAACCGATCCATCCAGCGCCGATCGCTCCCTCTGCCATTCGTCAGGCGCGCTTCTCTGCGCCCAATTCAGCACTCTTTCGTCCTTATGAGCTCCATCTCCCGCCGGGGCTTTTTGCGCGCCGCGGCGCAGGCCGGCGGCGCAGCCCTTCTCACGGGCTGCGTGCGCCCTGCAATTGCCAGCGAGTTCTCCTCCCGGCGCCTCTTTGCCGATTTCTCGGCCGCGGCCGACAAGCCGCCCGTTGTTCTCCCCAGCACGCAGCCCTACCCGTTGCCTGAAGCAAGCCTCGACGTGCAGATCGGCCAGATGCTGCTGGTCGGCTTCGGCAGTGCCTATCTTTCGCCCAATGCCGAGGTCCTCGAGTCGATTCGCACGGGCAAACTGGGCAGCGTGGTGCTCTTTGGCCACAACATCGTCAATGCCGAGCAGGTGCGCACCTTGACGCAGACGCTGCGTGATGCGGCGACAATCCCGCTGCTCATCGCCGTGGACCAGGAGGGTGGTTACGTCAGCCGCCTGGGTGCGTGGTCAGGCATTACGCCCAACTATCCCGAGCAATACCTGGGCCAGGTGGACGACCTGCGCGTGACCACAGCGCAGGCGGCCAGCACCGCCATCGTGCTGCGCAATTTGGGCATCAACCTGAATCTGGCCCCGGTCGTTGACCTGAACTTGAACCCTGCGAACCCTGTCATCGGCGGTGTGCAGCGCAGCTACTCGAGCGACCCAGAGGTTGTCGCAAAGCACGCAGGTGCGGCAATTGACGCACACCGCATACGCGGCGTCGGCACCACACTCAAGCACTTCCCCGGCCACGGCAGTTCCAGCGGCGATACGCACCTGGGTTTCGTGGACGTAACCGACTCGTGGCAGACGATCGAGCTTGCGCCCTATGTCAAACTCATCGCCGCAGGCAAGGTGGACGCCATTATGACGGCGCACATCTTCAACTCGACCTTGGACCCGGAGTTGCCTGCCACGCTCTCCAAGGCCATCATCACGGGGCTACTGCGTGAGAAGTTGGGCTACGACGGCGTGGTCATCAGCGACGACATGCGCATGCGCGCCATCTCCGACATTTACACGCCCGAAGATGCCCTTCTCAAGGTCATTGAAGCCGGCGTGGACCTGATCGCGATCAGCAACAACATTCCGGGCAAGTCGGCCATTTCGGCATCGGACGCGTTCGGCATCATTCGCGGACTGGTCGACAGCGGCCAAATCAGCGCCGAGCGCATCGCGCAGTCGTATCGCCGCATTGTGCGCCTCAAGGCGGCGCTTAAACTCGTCACGCTGCCGGACGCATCGTAGAGAGCATATCCACAAGAGAAAAACGAAACAGCACGCATGACAACAGTAATCCGTTGTCATCCGTGCTGTTTGTCATTTCTCAGCGTGAAGAGTTCAGCCTCTACGCTGCGGGGTCGTCGGACGTACCGCCGCCAGTAACGCTCTTCCAGGCATCACTCAACTGGTCACCTGCTTGTTTGGCCAAATCCTCGGTGGACGCCGCGGCTCCGCTCAGCGCGCCGGCGGCCGAGCCGGCGTAGGGCTTCACGGCTTCGCCCACTTGCTGCGCGAGCGTGTCGATCTGCGCAATGCCTGTCTTGGGGATATTGACGCTCGCGCCGCCTGTGATCCGCTCAACGGTTACGGCGCCGCCCGTGCCTTCAAGCAGCGTGCGCACGGCCGCAAGCGCGCTGTCAGGCACAATGGCCGCTACCGCTGACGAACCAGCGGGCAACCCCGCGCCAATCGCTTTGAGGCGGTCGTCATTGATGCCCGCATCGATGACCTTGGCTGCGCCGGCCCCGAGCAGGCCCCCAAGTAGCGCGCCGGATTTGCCGTGACCCAGCAGGCCACCCAACAGGCCACCCAGGACCCCACCCGCGGCCACCGATACGCCCATGCCCACGTCATTCTGCTCCTTGATACTGAGCGTGCCGTCGTCTTCCTTGCGTACGATGGCTGTCTCCTCCACACCCAGGTTTGATGCGGACCTCGCCTGCTTCAATTGCGCCAGCACCTGCGCGGCGCGCTCCTCATCTGGATACGAGGCAATGATGAGGTGTTTCGGCTGACTGGCAGCCCCGACTGGATTGTCACTCATCGTATGTGTGCTCCTGTGGCAGTTGTTGCCACCCACTCGCGTTCACCGTGTGCGCGCCACTGCGCACTTTACGGTCTGTCGCGTAGAGCCATTGTACGGCGGCACGGCCATGCACGCAACCAAGTCCCTTGCCTGGCAGGGCGATTCAAAAGTCATCGCGCGGCAAAACTACACCTCACCCCCGGCCCCTCTCCATGCGGAGAGGGGTGAAAAACATCTGCGCTTT
>CAYRVP010000035.1:0-32366 GCA_964427845.1 uncultured Caldilineaceae bacterium | reverse complement strand
CCGGCTTTTCTGGCCCGACTTGCACCGCCAACGATCTCAGTACCATCAAAATTACCAATGTGGGCGGTGACATCACTTGTTTGCAGGGCGACCAGGTGACGGCGCTCGTGCGCGCGGAATTGACCGCCAACCGCACGAACACCTACGACATTGGCATCTGGGTTGCGCTTGACGGCAAAACTATCAATGCCGACGTTAACCCGGCGCAATCATGCTACCTATCCGCGCTACGCCCGATAACGTCCACAAACCCATTTCCAACGAATCCCCTGGGCACCGGCCCCTTCCGCGACAAGGACGGCGACTTCTGCGGCGATATGGATTCTGGCGACGGCAGCGGTATCAATCCGGATGTGATCAAGGTCTTGCAGAAAGCCACCTTCGCCTGCAACGACGTAAATAACGACGGAAAATTGGATGTTAGCGTTGCGGCGAGCTGGGGGCAGAACGCCAACGATATCGTCTGCCAGTCGTTCGCCGACGTGAAGACTGGTACGGGCTCGAAGTGCCGCGTCACTACCGTGCAGGTGGCGGGCGTTACCGTCAAGAAGTCCGCCAAAGTCGAAGTCCGCAAGGACGTCGTCTCGGCATTGACCCTTGCACAGGAGACCGGCCGCTTCAACCTGAAAATCAACGGCGAAACAATGAGAGCCGATGCCTACGACACTAACCTTGGCGTTGGCATTTCGGGCCCCGTAACGAGCACCGGCGTTATTCTCGTTGATGCAGGAACGAGTCTCGCACCAGGCGCGCCCGTTAACGTGGGCGAGACAATTGGATCGATCGGAGACCTGAGCGACTACACCAGCTCGGTTAGTTGCGTAAAGCGTAGCGCGCCGGCAACGGTGGTGGCCTCGAATGCAAGTGGCACGACCGCGTCGTGGGCCATCGAGCCAGATGACGACATCGTCTGCACCATCACCAACACGCGCAAGACGGCCACCGTTGAGGTCAAGAAGATTGTCACCGGCGACACCGGCGTTTTTAACCTGACCATTGAAGGCATTGGCGAGACCTTCGACTACACGGCCACCAATCAGCCAAACGGTGGCACGACACTTGCACGCGCCGTAACGCCCGGCAGCTTTGCCTTCTCGGAGACCGGCGGCACGTCCCCGGCCACGAGCCTGCTCGACTACAACGCAACGTATGCATGCACGAACAAGGGCGCAGCCTTCGATGCTCCGGTCAGCGGTGCGGGTACATTCATCAGCCCCATCACCGTCAATGCCGGAGACGTGATCGTCTGCACCTTCACCAATGCGCGCAAGAGCGGCAGTCTTGAGATCAAGAAGATTGTTGACCCGGCCGATGGCTCGCAGTGGACGCTCAGCGCCACGGGTGGACCGACAACGTTTCTGGACGTCACTGTGGGCAACAACGGCGCCACAACGAAGCGCACCGCGATTGCGGGCAACTATACGGTCTCGGAGACCGGCGTAGACGCGGCGCTCTATACGTCCAGCTATGCGTGCGCGGGGGATAACGGCTTCATAGCGCTCACGGGTAACGGTGCAAGCGTTCCGATCACCATAGGCGATGAGCAGGACGTTGTCTGTACCTTTACCAACACGCGCAACAAGGGCAGTCTGACGATTATCAAGGACGTTGTCGGCGCAGTGCCGGACACGAACTGGCGTTTTGCCGTCAGCGGTCCATTCACCGGCAACAAGGATGTCGCGGTGGTGTCCGACGGCGAGAAATCCACAGGCGCGTTTGATGCGCCGACCGGTGTTTACTCGATTGCCGAGAGCGGCCTCTTGGGAACCGATCCGTTGCTCTTCACAACGACCGCCAGTTGCACGGGGGCTACCGACAACGGCTCGCTCACCGGCCTCACGCTCTCCGCCTTGACCATTGATGCCGGGCAGAACGTGGTTTGCACGTTCACGAACACGCGCAAGGCCGGCACCGTCACTGTCAACAAGGTTGTCGTGGCACCCGAGGGATACACCGACACCGGGCTGTTCAACTTGCGGATCAACGGATACATCTTCAAGGGTGGTGACATCAACGGCGGCAGCGTGGGCAACGGCGGCACCACGGGCGTTGTCATCGTCAACACGGGGACAAACATCTCCGTGGGTGAAACGGCAGCCGCGTCGACCAACCTTGACGACTACACAACCAACATCACATGCAACAACGGCGCCAATGTGGACAATGCCACCACGCTGAGCAACATCACGTTGGAGGATGGCCAGAATCTCGTCTGCACGATCACCAACACACGCAAGACGCGCACCATCACGGTCATCAAGCAGGCCATTGGTGGATCGGCGCAATTCGACTTCACCGGCGAGGGTGCGCCTGTCTCCCCGAGTTTTGCGCTGAGCACAACCACCACCAGCCAGGCAACGCCTTCGTCACCGGCACTGAGCAGCGCGCAGACGCAGTTCATCGTCCCGAGCGGCGTCTATACAATTACCGAAGGCGCATCGCCAGACGGCTGGGACTTCACGTCGCTCGAGTGCGCGGCCGGCGGCGCCAGCCGCGGTGTCCAGAATCTCGCCAATGATCGCCAGTCAGTCGTCACCATGGCCAATGACGGCGACGTGACCTGCACGTGGACGAACACGAAGCGCGGCAGCCTGACCGTGACGAAGTATGTAGATTGGAACGGCACACTGCCGGACCACGCCCAGAAATACGTAATATGCGTCAATGGCCCAGAGAGTGCTGCCATCCCGACCGAAGTGTGCAAGGACTTTATCCCGGGAATCGGCCTGGTCCAGACAGAAGTCTTCTCTAACCTGGTCCCGGGTACCTACAATGTCAGCGAGTCGTCACCTGATCCGTCAGCAGGCTGGGTGATTTCGATTGCCGAGAGCCAGGTGCAGGTCTCGCCTGGTGGCAACGCTGTCTCCACGGTGACGAACAAGCGCACCGTAGGCCCACTGATCGTGAACAAGACGGTAAGCGGACTCTACGAGCGTGACTATGCCTGGGAGATTGAGAAGTCAGTAACACCCGCTCAGGTGAGTCTGTTTGACGGACAATCCGAGACTGTCACCTACACGGTGGTAGCCACGCGCTCGGCCGCGGTCGACTCCAATCACCGCCTTGTCGGCGAAGTAAAGATCACAAACTCCGGCAATCAGACTTCTGCCGTGATTGACGGAGTCGTTGATGTTCTCACGTACGGCAATACGCCACTGACTCTGGTTTGGCCGGCGTCCGTCACGTTCCCGCACACGCTCGCGCCAGGCGCAAGCATCTCGGCCACCTACGCGTTGCCTGTGAACGACAAGATTGTTGGCACAAACAACGTCACCGTGACACTAGCCAACGGCCTGGAGTTCACCGGCACGACGCCGATTGTGTGGGGCAATCCCACTGTTATACGCGATGAGACGTTGACGGTTCAGGACGACAAGACCGGTGACACGATCAGTTTCAGTGGCGAAGGGACCGGGAAGCTCGTTCTCGAATCAGACGAGTATACCGACGACATGACCTGCACCAAGGTCGAGAACCTGGTATACGAAGAGGGCGTTGCGTCCTTTAAGTGGACCAATACAGTTGGCGCTGTGGGCGCCGTTTCGAGCGTCACCTCGACGTCGGCCTCTGTCAATGTCGACTGCTACCGGCTCCTCGTCACCAAGACGGCCGTTCCCACCTACACATTGGACTTCGACTGGACGATCGAGAAGAGCGTTCTCCCGCTGGAGCAGACGCTTTACGAAGACAAGACAGGCGCCCTCAACTATACCGTGAAGGTGACAAAGGACCCGGGCACGCCCAAGGCCTTTGCCGCCAAGGGCGAGATTGTGGTAACGAACCCGAACCCGGACTCCGATGCCACGCTCAGCAGCCTGACTGACGAGATGAGTGACGGGGTGAACAGCCATGACGGCCTCGCACAGTGCGATTCACTGCTGGTGCCGAGTGGCAGCACGCTGACCTGCACCTACGACGCGCCAGTGGCAAGTGCAACCACCGCCAGCGTCTACACGAACACCGCGTCGGCCACGCTCTTCAGCAAGGTTTACACTGACACAGCGCAGGTTGACTTCAGCGCCGTCGCACCGACGCTGATTGACGACACCATCGTCGTCACCGACACGAACGTGCCTGCAGGTCTGGGCTCGTTCAGCACGACATACGAAGCGACATACTCGACCGCGTCGACGTGCATAGGCTTCGATGATTACACCAATGGCCTGGGCAGTTTCCAGGTCGACAACATCGCCGGCATCAAGGACCTCAACAAGACGGCCGACGCGCATGCCACCATCAATTGCGTCCAGTATGGCGAGATAACCATTACCAAGACCGTCGCGGACTCCACACCGGGCGACTGGAGCTTCGACTTCACGCTCAGCGGCCAGGCCACCAAGACGGTAAGCAACACGGCGAGCACAGCCACCTGGGCCAATTTGCTTCCCAACCAGACCTACACGATTGCAGAAGTGACGCCGGGCAGCGAGTGGATCGCGACGCCCGTTGTCTGCAAGGTGGGCACGCAGGTGTTGGGCGATGCAGATGCCGGCGCCCCGGGCCTGCAGTTGCTCGTTACACCTGGTGCTGATGTCCAGTGCGCCACCGAGAATCTCGCGACCGTGGACATCTCCATGGAGAAGGTCTACACAGGCCCGGCGACGGATTGGGAATTCACCTTCGATCTGAGCGGCAGCCCTGAACCCACTTCGCGCCCTGTGAATCAGGATCAGCCCACAGCCATGTGGAGCAACCTGACGCCAAACCAGGTCTATATCCTCACGGAGGTCGATCCTGGGAATGCCTACGCCCAGAAGCCCGTGGCCTGCTTCCTGAATGGCAGCACCGAGCCGCTGGCGAGCGCACCAGGCACAAGTGGAGGCTTCTATTTGGAGCCGGCGCCGGGCGACGTGATTACCTGCTCGATTGAGAACGTCGAGCGCGGCACCGTGACGATTGAGAAGCAGACGGCGCCCGATCAGAGCAGCGCCGATTCGAAGACGGCATTTGACTTCACATCGGATCTTACCGGCCTGGCATCCTTCACGCTGACCGACGGCCAAACGCGCAGCACGCTCGTGGACCCGGCCACCTACACGGTTGCCGAGGCCTCGCCAGTGGGTTGGGACTTGACCGGCGCGCTCTGCTCTGAGGCAGCCACGCCCGACGTAACCTTTAGCCCGGACGCAATCGTCGTCGACCCGGGTGAGAAAATCACGTGTATCTTCACCAACACGCAACGTGGATCGCTCGTCCTCAAGAAGGTTGTGGACTGGAACGGCACCGACGCTGTGCCCGGCCAGACCTTCCCGATCAAGGTTGAGGGACCCAGCGGTATCGTGGGGACCTACTACCTGACCGACACGCAGGTCTACACGGTTGCACTGCTCGTCCCGGGTGTCTACACCACAACCGAGATTGCACCCTCTGGCTACCAGTTGGTCTCCATCGTCAATCCCCAAACAACGGTGGCGGCCGGCGGCGTCAGCCACGTGACGGTCAACAACAAGCGGCTGCAGGGCTACGTCGACATCGAAAAGACGGTCGAGCCCTACTTTACGCGCACCTACACGTGGGACCTGACCAAGTCCGTCGAGCCGGAGTCGGTTGACCTCTTCGACGGTGAGTCGGCCGTGGTGACCTACACGGTGGCGGCGGCGCGCACAGGTTTCGACGACAGCGCCATCTCCATCAAGGGGACGGTCACCTTCAGCAACACCAGCGGCCTGATCACAGTGCTCAACCAGCCGGTGGACAAACTGGCTGACGGCACGGAGATCGCGCTGGACTGTGGCGACGTGACCTGGCCCAAGGTCTTCCAGCCGAATGAAGAGCTGGTCTGCAGCTACACGAAGGCACTGACCAGCATTGTCGACACGACGAACTATGTGACCGTCACGACGACCAGCGGCGAGACGTTGAAGCGGAATGCTGCGGTCGACTTCGGTTTGCCGACGACCGAAATCAGCCCAACGATCGACATTGCGGACACACTGACGGGCACCATCTCGTTTGGCACAGGTGGCGGCAGCAATGTGTACACCAAGACTGTCGCCTGCGACAGCGTTACACTGACGACCTACGAGAACGGCTATGCGTACGGTTTCCAGAACAACACCATCAGCAGCCGCCAGACCACCGACACCGACACCGCATCGGTGAAGGTCAACTGCTACAAGCTGGTTGTGAGCAAGACGGCATCCACCAGCTACGACAACCGCTACACGTGGGTAATCAGCAAGACGGTGGTTCCAACCGAAGTCACGCTGAATGAGGGCGAGACGGCGCCGCTTGGCTATACCGTTCAAGTAACACGCACCGGCCCAGTGGCCGAGAACTTCGGCGTCGCCGGCAACATCACTGTTGTCAATCCGAACCCGAGCAGTGACGCGGCGCTGACGAGCCTGACCGATGTGTTGAATGGCAACGTGATCCCGGTTACGTGCCCGAACGGCTTCCTGACGGTGCCCGCAGGCGGCTCGCTTGTGTGCGACTACGCCGGAAGCGACTTGGATGACGTGGCACAGGATGGGCTGTACACGAACCGGGCGACGGCGCTCTTCATGGAAACCGGCTACTTTGGCGATGCGGATGCCGACTTTATGGAAGCCACAGTCACGGAGATCCACCCGAGCATCAGCGTAACCGACACGAACCCGGCCGGGCCACAAGGCACGAGCGCGGGTGGAGATGCAACAATCCCGTACGAGGTGACTGCCAGCTGTGACAACACCATCTACAACGACAGCACCGGCAAGTGGGAGAAGACACTGCCCAACACGGCATGGATCGTGGAGATTCCTGAAGAACGTGCCGATGCGGAAGTCCAGGTCAACTGCATCAAGGACGGCAGGATCGTCGTTGAGAAGCTGACTGTGCCTGCGGGCGAGGCGCAGTTGTTCGACTTCACAACCGACTTCACGGATTCACCGTTCCAGCTTGCAGACGGCGACGCCGTCACCACAACTGTGAACGCCGGCACCTACCACATCACCGAGACTGTGCCTGCTGAAGGCTGGGACCTCACCAACGTGAGCTGTGTGTTGGTGAGCACAGACTACGAGCCGATCCAGCCACAGGCACGCTTGACCACCTTCGCGTCAGTGTTTACAAACCCGGCCGAAGTGGTGGTCGGTGGCGGTGAGACGTGGAAGTGCACCTACACCAACACCAAGCGTGGCAGCCTCACCATCACCAAGAAGGTGGACTGGAAGGACACCACGGAGAACCCCACGCCCTTCAACATCTGCGTGAGCGGGCCGTCGCTGACCAATGCCTGCCGCGACTACGCTGACGGCGGGACTTACACCTACGACAACGTGCTGCCGGGCGAGTACAGCGTTACCGAGGATGACGTGCCAGTCGGCTTCGACTTTGTGAGTATCGTCTCCAG
Source organism: uncultured Caldilineaceae bacterium (assembly GCA_964427845.1). Taxonomy (GTDB): domain Bacteria; phylum Chloroflexota; class Anaerolineae; order Caldilineales; family Caldilineaceae; genus UBA5069. Next base: position 25,033 of record CAYRVP010000035.1, on the reverse strand, counting down.
CCCGGCGACAGTACTGCCGGGTGGTTCGGCTTCGGTCATCGTAAACAATGTGAAGCAGCTCGGCACAGTCAAGGTCATCAAGACGGCCGTCCCCTACTTCACACGCGAGTACAAGTGGACGCTGGACAAGGCCGTAACGCCAAAGGTCATCGACCTGTTCGACGGTGAGGCGGCAGTCAACGCCAACTACACAGTGTCGGCCGCAGTGTCGAGTCAAGTGGACACAGCCTTCCGTCTGGCGGGCACGGTGACGATTGCCAACAACAGCGGCAACCCCGTCGTTGTGACGAGCATCAGCGACGCCCTTAATGACGTTTCGAGCACGCCGATTGACTTGACCTGTCAACTGGGCGGCAGCGAATTGACACTGCCGCTCGCAAGTCCGGTGGAGTTGCGGGACCGCCGGAGCATCGTGTGCACGTACGACAAGGCGTTTGGCGACATCAAGCCCACGGCGACCTCGAACAAGGCCACCGTGACGCTCACGCAGGGCGACCCTGTAGCGGGCAGCAGCGACCCGTTCAACTTCGAGACGCCGACCACCGAGATCAACCCGAGCATCAACGTCAACGACAAGCTGGAGGGCGTAGCGAACGGCGAGTGGACCTATGACGCCCCGGGCAGTACAGCAACCGGTGGCGTAGCCGGCGGCAGTCCGCAGAACTACAGCGAGCCATACAGCTGTGACGTTCAGGGGCTCGTCTACGACGCAAACGGCAAGGCGACCTACACGCGCACCAACGTGGTGAGCAGCACGACCGAAGGCGTGGACAGCACCGATACCGAAACCGTCACCATCAACTGTTACCGTCTGCTCGTGAGCAAGACTGCCATCCCGCGCTACGACCATCTCTACACGTGGGAGATCACCAAGACGGTCGATCCCACTGTGGTGGAGCTGCTGCAGGGTGGGACGGCGCCGCTCAACTACACGGTTGAGGTCAAGAAGTCCGACCCGATCCCGGCAAACTTCGCCCTATCGGGTGTGATTACGGTCAGGAACCCGAACCCCGCCAGCAACGCGACGCTGACGAGCCTTACCGACCAGTTGAGCAACAATGACACCTTCATACCCGAATGTCAGTCGCTCGATGTACCGGCCAATGGCGGCACCCTGACATGCACGTACAACGGTCCTGTAACAAACGTTGGGCCGGAGTCGTTGCTGAAGAACACGGCGACGGCCACGCACCTTGGAAAGCTCTATTCGACGCCCGAAGTGGAGGTCAACTTCGCCACTGTCATCCCGACCGAAGTCGACCCGGCCATGAACGTGACGGACGACATGCAAGGCGCGTTGGGCACGGCAGTGACGAACAGCGACACCTACCTGTACACCCGCTATGCCACCTGCGACGGCGCTGAGTACGTGGAAGGCACCAACCGTTGGGAGAAGATACTGCCCAACATTGCGACCATCTCTGATGGCGTGTGGAGTGACAGCGACGACGCCAACGTCCAGGTCAACTGCCAGAAGGACGGCGAGATCATCATCGAGAAGTTGACGATTCCTGCAGGCAACACGCAGCTCTTCGACTTCACGACCGACGCCCCCGGCTTCACCGGCCCGATCCAGTTGTCGCACGGTATGACAACGTCCGTGCCCGTCTCGGCCGGGGCCTATCAGATCACCGAGCTGGTGCCCGCCGCAGGCTGGGACCTCACGGACGTGTATTGCCGCATGATCGATAAGGACACATCGCCGATCAACCCGGAGCAGGCCTTCGCAGCAAGCTCTGTGAGCGCCGTGCAGAATCCCGCACCGGTGATTGTGGGTGGTGGTGAGACATGGAAGTGCACCTTCACCAATACGAAGTGGGGCAACCTTGAAGTCAAGAAGATCGCACCCGACAACACCGAGACCACGTTCGACTTCACGTACGCTTCTGGGGATGTCGAGCAGGCGCCCTTCGCCACACTCAAGCACGATGAAGCGCACAGCGTGCCGGTGCGGCCCGGCTACTATAACGTCACCGAGCTTGTGCCTGCAGGCTGGACGCTGCGTGAGATCAGCCAGAACTGCAACTCCGAGGTTCAGCTCTCCGAGGCGCTGCAGGGTGGCGGCGTCTACCCGACCGGCTTCGCATGGGTTGAGCCCGGCCTGACGACGACCTGTGTCTTCACCAACAGCCTGCCATCCATCGTCACCACCAAGACGGCGACGCCGGAGACAGTGCCCAACCCGGGCGCCGACGTAACCTTCAACATCAGTGTCAAGAACACGAGCACGCTCGATCCGGTGATGATCACGGAATTGACTGACTCGATCTATGGCGACATCACACAGGTGCAGGGCAAGGTCAAGTCAACGACCTGTGTTCTGAACATGGTGCTGCAGCCCGACGATGTCTACAGCTGTGCATTCACGGCCTATGTCACCGCGCCGAGCCCCACTGCCCAAGCCTACAGTGAGACTGACGTGGTCACCGCCACGGGCTACACCGACTTTGAGTCGCAGGTCTCGGCTCATGACGATGCGACCGTTCTGGTGCTGGCCGCCACCGCTCAAGTAGGCGACTACGTCTGGCTGGACCGCAACCCCAATGGGACCACCACGCCCCAGAAGCTGGCGGGTGATGGCTTGCAGAACGATCCCGCAAATGAGCCGGGTGTGGGTGGCATCCAGGTGCAGTTGTGGGGTGTTGGCGCCGACGGTCTGCCCAACACAGGTGATGACGTACCGGCGGACAGCACGACCACCGGCGCTGACGGCAAGTATGACTTCACAAGTGTTGCACCGGGCACGTACTACATGGTCTTCATCAAGCCGGCGGGCCCGCGTGCCTGGTCGTCACAGCCCAATGTGGGTGACGATAGCGGAATCGACAGCGACGTGATTATCGACCCCATCGACCCAAATCGGGCCGTGACGGGTGTGATCAACGTCGGCGCCGGTGTCACTGACTTCAGCTGGGACGCGGCGCTTGTGGACACCTCCGGCGCAGGTTCTTCCGACCTGGGCGACTTCGTCTGGAATGATGTCAACAAGAATGGCGTCCAGGATCCGGGTGAAGCTGGCATCTCGGGCATCAAGGTGGACCTCTACGTCGTCGGCGGGTCTGCACCGCTTGCCACCACAACCACGAACAGCGCCGGCCTGTACCGCTTCATGGCGCTGGATCCTGGCACCTACTATGTCAAGTTCAATGTCCCGGTTGGCTACACAACCTCGCCCAAGAACGCGAGCGGCAACTCCGCAACGGATAGCGATGTCGATACAACCGGCAAGACGGTTAACATCGTTCTGCCCAGTGGCGTCACCGACCTGACGTGGGATGCGGGCTTGTACGTGACGCCCACATCGGATCTGCCGAGCGACGAGCCGATGCAGAACCACGTCTTCATCTTCCTGCCCGCCATTCAGCGGTAGGCAGCAAGCGGTAACAGACAGCAGCCAGACAAGGCCGGCGGCCATCGGGAGGACTCCCGATGGCCGCCGGCTATTGCGTCTCAGCCCGATCTACAGTCGCGAACCGGGGCAGTGAAGAGCAGAGCGTGCCCTGCTTTGTTTGCGACGCAATTTGCCTGCGATTGGCCTGCGCCGTACCATGGGCAGATGGCATTGATTGCGCAGGGTGCATCGCAGGGTGCAGGCTACTGGACATTCTTGCTGGGCACGCTCGTACTGACGGCGGCGCTTGGCGCGTCCACCTGGGCCACGGCGCGACTGCTGCGCACCTGGCGGCCCGACTTCAACCCGCTGCTGCAACCCGCCGATCTGCTGCTGCGCGTGGTGCTGGTTGGCCTTTGCATACTGTTGGGGTCATTGAGCGGCGTGCCTGCGGCGCGCCTGGGGTGGCAATGGCCCAGCGCAGGCGCGCAAATTGCGCTGGGTGCGGGGTTGGGGCTGCTGCTGGCGCTTCTGTTCTATCTGAGCACGCGCCTTCTGGTCGCGCGCACAGGCTATCGCTTCTATTCGCCGCTGCTGGTGGAGTTGCTCGCGCCACATTCAGCCGCCGAGTTTGCAGCCATTGCGCTCGCCCTGATTCCCAGCGTGCTGCTTGAGGAATTGCTTTTCCGCAGCCTGTGGATTGGCGGCGTTTCCGTTTTGCTGCCGCCGCTTGTGCTGATTGCCGCGGGGAGCCTGCTCTTCGGGTTGATGCACAGCCCACAAGGCGCGGGGGGCATGGTTGGGGCGGCGCTGGCGGGGCTAATCTTCGGCCTGCTCTTTATGGCAGCGGGTAGTCTGCTGCTGCCCGTCGTGGCGCATTATGTGGCCAACCTGGCGCAACTTGCCGCCGCACCCTTCACCATGCCGAAGCGGCTCTGATGCGACCACGTCAACTATGGTGCGCAGACTGTCTTGCCAGTTGCTTGCACAACGCAGGATGAAAATGGTTCAGTGTGTGTAGCGGAAGGCCTCCCGGCCTTCACTTTGTGCGCACCGTACCGAAGGCCAGGAGGCCTTCCGCTACAGATCTGCACGGTATTCTCAGGGTAGATATGACAGATGCGCCACAGATCTCAACGGATATCAGCCGTTGCCTGTGGCGCATCTGTCATTACAAGACATCGTCGTATTCGCTAGAGTGCAGGGGCTTCGGAGGGAGACTCGGCGGGCAGGGGCGTATCGTAGACACCTGCGCGGCCCATGCGCCGAATCTTGAGCAGTTCGCGCACCATGTTGATTGTGTCATGCACAGGGCGCACGCGGCTGTCCGTCTGGTAATACCATTCGATGGGCACTTCGGTGAGGTTGAGACCGTGCAGGCGCGCAATGTAGAGCACCTCCACGTCAAAGCCCCAGCCGTCAATGTGTTGCAACGGAAAGACCGTCTGCGCGGCGGCGCGCGTGAAGCACTTGAAACCGCACTGCGTGTCCTGAATGCCTGAAACCGCCAGCACGCGCACGAGCAGGTTGAAGATGCGCCCCATGAAGTGGCGGTAGAAGGGCTCGTCGTAGCGCACCGCGCCGGGGATTTCGCGGCTGGCAATGGCGACGTCATAGCCATGCGCGGGCAACGCCGGGGGCAGAAACTTGCCGATCTCCGTAACGGGCATGGAGAAGTCCGCATCACAAATAAAGAGATAGTCGCCCCGCCCCGCCAACATGCCCACCTTGACGGCTGCACCCTTGCCGGGTGTGCTGTGCAGCAGCCGCACGCGGAAGTTGTCCTCGGGGCGGACTTGGGTGGCAATGAAGGTGTTCACGGCTTCACTCGTGCCGTCGGTCGAGCCGTTTTCGACCACGACGATCTCGGCCGTATAGGCTTGGGCGCGCAGATACTCAGCCACCCTGAGAAGGGAAGGAGGCAACCGCCGCTCTTCGTTGTATGCGGGGATAACGATTGTCAGAAACGGAGTTGTGCTATCCGTCACGGAATGGCAATTTCCAGATGAAGGGAAGCCACGTTCTGCGGGTAGTGGCGCCCGTGCGTCGCGCAAATACAATCAGCAGCATTCCAGTCTACATGACTCTAGATGCTTTCTGAAATTTGCGTAACGCATTGTTGGAGGTTGCCGACAGCCAAACTACTATCGCCAGCCTATCAATCCTGCAATCGCAAAGAAGGCGCACACCTGAACAACGAGGGTGCCGCCCCAAAGCAAGTAGGCGCCCGCCTTTTGGCCGCGCATGGCCAGCAGCGCGCCCCACAACCCGTTGACGACCCACGCCATGAGCCCAATTGCCGGGAGCAAGAAGAGCCCCTGCTTCTCGCGCACCAATTCAGGCGTTCCCTCGGCGGTGTAGCGGACGGCCATCACATCGGGCAGGCCGGGAAAGCGAATCATGAGGCCGCCAAAGAGCAGAATTGCGCCCAGCAGGCCCACCATCACGAGTGTGAGCCCCAGGCGGTCGCCACTAAAGAGGCGCGTCGGGTCGAAGCGGCGCTCCAGTCCCATTGCCACATTGGCAACCGGGCCCATGCGAGCACGTTCGTAGACCGCTTCGGCGAACTCTTCGGGGTAGGCGGGCGCGAGTGCGTAGTGCGTGGCGGCCGTCTCCAGCAGCAGGCAGTCGCTGAGTGGGCGAGAAGCAAGCAGCGAGACGCCCAGTTCGTTGGCGCGGGGCCGCACAAAGTGCGCCGGCCAGTTGATCCAGAAGCGCAAACTGCGCTCAACGCTGCGCGCGCCGCGCAAAGCGGTCGCGCTCGCACCCGCATCACGTGCCACCGCTGCAGACTCTGCCAATAGCGCTTCAGGCTGATCTGGCGCTTCGTCCCAGGGCAGCGTCATCTCCTGCACGTTGGCCAGGGGGATCGTCTGGCGCACATCGGCCCAGCGCACAGTGACGGCGTTGCGGTCCACCCAGTACTCGAGCGAGAACGCGATCCATGTGCGATAGGCCACATGCAACAGTACGGGGACACTGACCAGCAGCATGGAGACCAGCGCAAAGGTCAGCCAGTCGGTGGTGCGTTGGCGTATCCACTGCGCAAGCAGCAGCTGGATAATCACGATCCACGCGCAGACGACAGCGCCTTCCCAGCGCGCCGGCAAGTCGGCAGGCCTAAAGACCATGGCGCGCCTCAACCCCGTCCGCAGGCGCGCTCACGTCGTCTGCGCTTGCGCGCACCTGCAGCGTGTCGAAGGTCCAGTGGCGCAATTGCGCCTGTACACCATGCTCGGTCATGTCCAGCCCAATAGGCGTGATGCTGACCCTGTCGTTGGCGACGGCGCCGACGTCGGTGCCGTCATCCGCCACATCGGTGGGGAGCGCGCCATAAAGCCAGAAGTAGGGGCGGCCGTAGGGATCCTCGCGCCGCACCAGTTCGTCGGCATAGGTGCGAACGCCCAGACGCGTCACCTCAATTCCCTGCAACTGGCTGGGCGGCACGGCCGGGACATTGACGTTGAGCATAGTGCCCTTGGGCAGGCCATGCTCCAGTACCTGGGCTGCCACCATCGCGCCCACCACGCCTGCCAGGTGGCGCGCGACAGCCAGATCGCACTTGGCTAGCGGCTCGAGCGCCGTGCTGACGGCAATGCCCGGGATGCCGAATATGGTCGCCTCGCGCGCGCAGGCCACTGTGCCACTGTAGTTGGTGTCATTGCCCATGTTGTGGCCGTTATTGATACCCGAAACCACGAGGTCGATCGGTACGTCTAGCGCGCCGAGCAGGGCCAGTGCAACGCAATCCGCCGGGCCGCCGGAGGTGGCAAAGGCCTCGCTGCCGTCTTCCAGGCGCACGCTGTTGATGCGCAGCGGATCATGCATGGTGCGCGCGTGGCCCGCGGCGCTCCAGTTGCGTTCGGGCGCCAGCACATAGACAGTGCCCAGCCCATCGAGCGCCTGCTTGAGCGCCAGCAGACCCGGCGCCCGCACGCCATCGTCGTTTGTAATCAGGATGTTCGGCATGGTGTCGAGTTCACTCTACTTCTGGTTGACTGGTTGACTGGTTGACTGGTTGAACTCCCGTTGTGGTAAAGGCCCAACCCTGTCGCGCAGGTGATTATCAACCAGTCCACCAGTCCACCAGTCAACCAGTCAACGACCTGCCTGCGCGACGGTGCTACTGCGTCACCTTCTTGTGCCGCACCCACACGCGCACTTCTTCACTCTTGGTCTCGTTGCCTGCGCGGTCATAGGCCTGCACCCTGATCGTATGCCCCTCTAGGTAAACGCCGCCTGCCGTGCGCACGGCCGCAAAGCCGTCACCAAACTCAAGAATCGTGCCCGGCTGCACTTCCGGGTCATCACTGGTGAAGGCGGGCCATGCCACGCCGCCATCCACCGATGTGTCGCGCATGGCAATCTTCCAGCGTTCGTTGAAGGGAGATACTGTGGACGTGCCGATGACATTGCCATCCACATAGAAATCAACCTTGCCCACCGCCCATGTGTCGTTGACGATGGCGTTGATGTTGATCTGCTCGTCATCCTCCATCACGTAGAGGCGATCGTTGACTGGTTCGCTGAGCACCACGCTGGGCGGCGTATTATCAATCGTCACAGGCGTGGTCCACTGCTTGGGGCCTTCGGGTCGATTCACGGTCAGCCGCAGCGTATAGAGCCCCTCGCCGAATAGCTTGCTATCAAGCGATTGCAGCCTGCCGTTGACGACCTCGTCGCCCCGCTCTTCACCTATCTGCTGCCACTCGGTGGGGTCCAGCCCCTGGCCGATTTCGAGACGGTGACTGCCGCCGCGTGCGTTGCCCTGAATCTCCACTGTGCCGCCGATGTAGCCGTTAATCGTGGGCGAGATGATTGAGGTGTCTGGGTCATAGGCCACAAGCACATTTTCCTGATTGCTGCTCCCCGTGGGGGGCTGCGGGATGCCGCTGTCGCGCGCCCAGTCCTGCGCCTCGGAGGGGACAATCATAAAGGCCTGCTCGCTGCGCCGCTCGGGGGGCGTGTCGGGCGTGGCCATCTGGTTGGTCTCCGTGTCAATCTCAAAGGTCTGCCACATGTTGTCGGGGCGGGTGGGCTCGGTCCCTGCCACGAAGATTTCGTTGCGCTGGTTGCTGCCTGTGCACGAGGGCGTAGGCAACAGGCCACTAGGGGTGCATACGGTCTTGTCGATGATGGTGGAGGGGCGTTCATACCAGCGCACGGGCTGCCCCTCATGCACCTTGCGCATGACGGCGTTCCAAATGGGCGCCGCGCCCGAGAGACCGGTCACGTTGACCATGGATTCATTGTCGGTGTTGCCCACCCACACCCCCACAGTGTACTGGGGGGTAAAGCCCATCGTCCAGTTGTCCTTGAAACCGTTGGTGGTGCCTGTCTTGGCGGCAACCTTGCGGTCGGGCAGGGTGAGGTCGGTGTTGGCGCCAAAGGCGGGCGAACGCGCCACGTCATCGCTCATGATGTCGGCCAGGACATAGGCGACATCGGCATTGACAATACGCTGGGCTTCGGGCTGGTCGTACTTCTTGAGCACATCGCCGGCGCTGTCGCGTACCTGCAGCAACGCCACGGGGTCAAGCGTGCGGAAACCGGGGCTCAGTTGCTCGGGCAGGCGCGGCTGGCCAATCATGACGCCGCCGTTGCCCAGCACCGAGTAGGCGTAGGTGTGGTCGATGAGCGAGACCTCGCCACCGCCCAGCACCAGGCTAAGGCCGTAGAATCCCAGGCCGCGGTTGAGGCCGTTGATGCCGAGTTGGTGGGCCATGCGCAGCGCATCGCCCACGCCCACCTGCCCAAGCACGCGCACGGCGGGGATGTTGTAGGAGCGCGACAGCGCGTTGCGCAGCGACACCGGGCCGTGATACTGACGGTCGTAGTTTTCCGGACGGTAGTAGGTGCCATCCGCCTGGGGGAAGGCCGTGGCGACGTCCAGAATCATGCTCGCGGCGGTGCTTCCCTCCTGCAGCGCCGTGAGGTACACAAAGGGCTTGAAACTGGAGCCGGGCTGCCGCTCGGCTGTGGCCACATTCACCTGGCCATCGATCTTGTCATCGTTGTAGTCCAGCGAGCCGACCATGGCGAGGACCTCGCCTGTGTCGTTGCGGATCACCACGATGGCGGCGTTGCTGGCGTTCTTGCCTTGCTCCACCAGCGTGGCCACCTGCTCGCGCGCCGTCTGCTCGGCATATTTCTGCAGGTCCACGTCCAGCGTCGTGTAGACCTCCAGCCCCTTCTTCCAGATGAAGTAGGGGTCGTCGGCGGTGTTGAACTCATCCTTGATGCGCTGGAGCACGTAGAGCGCAAAGTGGGGCGCGGTGAGAATGTCAAAACGCTCGGCAACCGAGGTCTTCAACGCCAGCGGCACCGCAAAGGCGGCGTCGGACTCGGCCTGCGTAATCACCCCTGCCTCCACCATCGCGTTGAGCGTGATGCCCTGGCGCGTCTTGGCGTCCTCCGGGTTGTCAATGGGGTTGAGCGCAGGGAACTGGGGGATGGGCGCGAGCATCGCCGCCTCGGCCAGCGTCAGGTCGGCGCTGCTCTTGCCGAAATAGACCTGGCTTGCTGCCTCGATGCCGTAGGCCAGGTTGCCGTAGAAGTTGTAGTTCAGGTACCACTCGAGAATCTTCTCCTTGGAGTAGCGGCGCGTCACCTCCAGCGAGAGGATGACTTCCTTGATCTTGCGGGCGTAGGATTGCTGCGCGCGGTCTTCCACGGGGATGACAACGTTCTTGATAAGCTGCTGCGTTATTGAGGAGCCACCCTGCACAGCGCCGCCCTGCACATTGGAGAAGAAGGCGCGGAAAAGGCCGCGCAGGTTGACGCCGGGATTCTCGAAGAAGTTGCGGTCCTCCAGCGCCACGGCCGATTTCCACACCCACGGTGACATTTCGTTGAGGGGGATGAATGTGCGGTCGCCGCGGAAGGGGCGCGGGTCCACGCTTTCGTAAAGCAGGTGTTGACCGGTGCGGTCGTAGATGCGCACGGTCTGGAAGTCATCCTGCTGCTGCTCGATGAAACTGGCGTCGGGCAACTGGTCGGCGTAGGAGTTGTAGATGCTGAGGCCCAGCGCGACGCCGCCGCCCACCAGTCCGCCCACCACAAGGATGCTGACGACGGTAATGGCGAGCACGCTCTGGCCAAGCCAGAACCAGGGGCGGGGTTTGTTTTGTTCAATGCGCGTCCGCTGGCGGCGGTTCATCAAGACGCGTTCGTGTCGGTTCATGTGCAAGGTTGTCCAGAAAGAAGGGAAGCAGGTCCCAATCATTGAGAATTGATGATTGAAGATTGGTGCGGGCGCTAATCTTCAGTCATCTATTCTCAATCATGTTGTTACCTTCTCCACCACGAGCAAATGGCTGATGCCGAAGGCTGTCAGGGGCGACGATTCGAGCGCATAGGTAACGCGGCGCAGCCACGTGCCCAACGCGGGCCGGCTGTAGACCAGGTTATCGTAACCGGGGTAGATCTCGGTCAACTGCACGACGCGCACGGGCTGGCCCAGGAAAAGCGCCAGCAGCCCCTTGCGCGTGTAGGCGCGCACGTGCGGCGCGAGGCGGTTGCGCAGCGTGTCGGGCAGGTAGTTGATCAGTGGCGTGTTGCCAAAGTGATATTGGCCGTTCCAGAAGTGGCCGTGCGTCTCAAAGGGATAGAGGCGGTTAGGCGCAAAGATGACCGCCCGCCCGCCCGGCGCAAGCACGCGCACAATTTCTGCAGCGGCCATGGCGTCGTCGTAAACGTGCTCCAGCACCTCGTGGCTCAGCACCAGGTCGAAGCAGCCGTCGGCGTAGGGGAGTTGCTCGCCCAGGGCCAATGCAAAGCGGCCTTCGGGCACGTTGATGTCGGCAATCTGCAGGTGCTCGGGCTCAATGTCGATGCCGTGCACGGCGTGGCTGTGGGGCAGCAGCGCATGCACGTACATGCCCACGCCGCAGCCATCGACCAGCACGTTGGCGAATTTGCCGCCGGCGCGCGCCTTCCCCCAGCGCAGGATGAGGTCGAGACGGCGCATCTGTCCGGCGCGCCACACCATGCTGGGGTTGCCGCGCTGTGCGGCGCGTTCGCCATGCAGTTCGAGGATTTCTGTCGCGTCCAGTGTCATTTGATGTCGCAACGAGCAATTGACAATTGATGACTGACAATTGATGACTGACAATTGGTAAGTGGCGTGCGGGAGATTGGCGTCGACACAATCATCAATTGTCAATTCTCAATCATCACTCTGCCGTTCCCACCTATCACGCACGTTTCCGCTATTTCGTCCCCACGTGTATCGCCACAGTGCCAAACATGCGCAGGCGATAGACCACGTTGTGCAGCCCCGCCTGCTGCATGAGGCGCCGGAGTTCCTCCGGTTCCACAAAGTGCTGCGTGCTCTGCGGCAGGTAGGTGTAGGCCTCGCGGTCGCCACTGATGAAGCCCCCCAGGAAGGGCACAATCGTATCAAAGTAGATGCGGCTGCCCTGGCCAATCAGTGTATCGCCAGGGGGCGTCGTCTCCAGACAGAGAACGCGGCCGCCAGGCTTGGTCACCCGCGCCATCTCGCGGAAGGCCGCCGTGCGGTCCACCACGTTGCGCACGAGGAAGCCGCTCACTACGGCATCCATGCTGCCGTCGGGAAAGGGCAGATGGTAGGTGTCGGCTTGCGCAAAGGGCAACTGCAGCCCGGGCGTCTTGTTCACGCCTGCTGCCATCATTTCGTATGTGAAGTCCACGCCAATGGCCCGTACGGTGGGCAGCCGCTCCAGGGCGGCATAGCCGATGTCACCCGTGCCCGTGCCCACATCCAGCAGGCGGCCGTGCGGCGGCAGGTTGCTCAGTTCCAGCAGTTCACGCCGCCAACGCTGGTCCTGTCCCAGCGTCATCAGCCTGTTCATCAAATCGTAGGTCGGCGCGATGCGCGCAAACATGCGGTTGACGAAGTGCGGCTTCTCCTCAGCGGGCGGCAATACGTGAGATTCACTCATACGAAGTTCCAGTGTGCTATGGACGCGCGTGCGCGTCCCTACCGCAGCCGGTCTGCGGCCGGACGAGCGGGCTACAGGATGGAGCGGCGTGGCGTCGTGGCGGCATCGAGTGCACGCCGCACGCTGGCCGGATAGTTGGCCAGCAGCGCATCCACGCCCAGGCTCAGGTACCAGTCAATGCGTGCTTCGGGGTTCGGGTCGAGCGGGGCCACAATGCTGCCCTGTGCGCGCGCCTTCTCCATGTACCACGGGTTGAGCAGCAGAATCGGCCAGAACGGCCCCAGAATGCGCGCGCCCGCCCTGGGCTTGAGATCCTTGAGCGTGATGAAGCCGATGGGGATCTCCGGGGCGACCGCCTGCACACCTTGCACATAGTCGAAGTGGAAGGACATGATGGCGACGCTCGAAGTCATCCCGGTGGCGGCCAGAGTATCGGCCAGGACGCGCGCGTGCGCCGGATTGGTGAAAAGGGGGTCCTTGAGTTCCAGAAGAATGGGCACTTTGGCCTGTGTCAGCGCAAGCAGCTCCAGCAGCGTGGGGATGCGCTCATTGCTCCACTGGCCGTTGGGCCTGCGCGTGCGCAGTTGCTTGAGCTCGGCCAGCGTGTGTGCGCGCACGGGGCCGGCGCCGTCGGTCATGCGCTCGAGCGTGGCGTCGTGGTGGAGCACGAGCACATTGTCACGCGTGAAGCGCAGATCGGTCTCCAGGGCGTCGGCTCCCTGGTCCAGCGCGCGCTTGAATGAGGCAAGGGTGTTCTCCGGCTCAACCAGGGGCACACCGCGATGCGCCACGATCATGGGACGGTCAGCCGCATACGTCGCGCGGAACTCTTTCCAGTCCATAAATCCCTCAGTCAGGGAGCGGCCCTCAGGTCACCGGCAGCAACAACTGCAGCGACCGCTCACGAAGGAGCATTTTACCACGAAGCAGCGAAGGCTCCTGATTGGGCAGGGTCAGGGCATCTACATAGTCACCGGCGGGTAGGGCAATGACCTGCGGCGTGTGGCTCACGTTGAGAGCGACGAGCACCCGTTCGCCGTCATGGCGGCGCTCGGCCAGCCAGATGCCTGCCTCCTCGTGCACCTGGAGCGTATGCAGGTCGCCATAGGTTAGCACGGGGTGGCTGCGGCGCACTGCAATCCAGCGGGCAAAATCGGCGCGCAGGGCGCTATCCTGCGCCTCACCCCAGAGCATAGGGTGGCGCGATTCCTCGCGGTGAGGCCCTTTGGCGCGCGGTTGGCTCAGCCCCACCTCGGTGCCGTAGTAGAGCACGGGCGCGCCGCCCAAGGCAAAGAGCAGCCCTGCCGCCAGCCGCAGCGTCTGCTTGTTGTTGTCGGCCATAAAGAGGAAGCGGTTCATGTCGTGGTTGTCGATAAAGGCGGGGAGGGTGAACTCCGGCCCGAAGAAGGTGCGATGACGGTCGAGCCAGGCGGCGAAACCCGCCACCGACGGATTGGGTCGCAAACAGAGGCTGCGCACAGCGCGCGCAAAGGCAAAGTCCAGGCAGCCGTCAAGGCGGCCGGTAAACGCGCGCAGGTTGTCGCCCGCCAGCGTCACCTCGCCAAAGAGCCAGCAGTCGGGCTTGACGGCGTGGCAGGCGCGACGAAATGCGCTCCAGAAGCCCAGCGACGGACCGGCGGCGTAATCGAGACGATAGCCGTCAACGTCCAGTTCGCGCAGCCAGTAGCGCGCGACATCCAGCATGTAGGCGCGCGCGCCCGGATCGTCCAGGTTCAGTTGGGGCATGTCCGGCACATCAAAAAAGGTGCGAAAGCCATGGGTGTACTGATCGCCAAAGCTGAACCAGCTACGCTCGGCGGCGCCGGCATCGGCGCGTGCGCGCACAAAGGGTGCGAAGGTGAGGGCGGTGTGGTTAATAACGAGGTCAAGCAGCACGCGCAGGCCGCGCGCATGCGCCGCCTGCACCAGCGCGCGCAGGTCGTCCAGTGTGCCGAAGCGGGGGTCAACCGCATAATAGTCGATTGTGTCGTAGCCATGATTGCTGGGCGTGCTGAACACGGGGGTGAGCCAGAGGACGGTGACGCCGAGTTCGGCCAAGTCATCCAGTCGCTCAATGATGCCGCGCAGCGTGCCGCCCCAGAACTGACCGCTGCGCAACGCCGCTTCGGGGATGAATGCGTGTGCGGCGTCGCTGCGCTGCGGGTCGCGGAAACGGTCCACGAAGATTTGGTAGACAATGGCCTCATGCGCCCACGCGGGGGCGTCGTCGCTGTCCACGCTGTAGGCGTAGAGTGTGCGCTCTTCCTCCGTGCGGTCAATGTGCTGCTCGCGGCTCCAGATGCCGGGCGCAAAGTCGTCGCTGCGCCATGCCTCGATTACGTACTGCACGAAGGCGCCGTGCGGCTGGGCGGGGATGGTCCCCTGCCATTCGGCCACGTACCCCCAGATCAACGGTTCCCAGCGAATGCTGGTGCGCTGCAGGGATACGACGAAGCCGTTGGCGGCCCTGCCGCGCGCGCCGGCGGGCAGCGTGCCGTCTGCCGTCACATAGGCCGCGACACGGTCCGCCACCACATCGACGCCCAGCGTCACCGTCAATGTGACAGGCTGATCCGGCTGTGGGTCGAGCGGGCTGATGGCGTACTCGTGGCGTACGCCGGCGAAGCGGGCGCGTGCGGTGGTGAGGAGGCGCGCTTCGTCGGCCTCAATGCCGCCGAAAACAAAGTCTTGCATGATTGTCGCGGTCGCGGCAGCCGTGAGTGCGCTCTCCGCGTCGGCGGCGGCATCCTTGTCCGCAGCGGCTGCCGCGTCATCGTGTGTCAGCTTCTCCATATGCACTCTCCTCACATGCGGCTCAAGTCAGCGGGGCGGCGAGGATAGCCTCACCGCCCCGCAGAGAGAGAATCGAAGATTGAGAATTGAAGATTGGGGGTGTCCAATTGTCAATTGTCAATCATCAATCGTCAATCGTCAATCGTCTATCAACTAGTCACTCACCCTACCCCTTCACCGCACCGCTCGTCAAGCCGCCCACGAGATAGCGCTGGAAGATGAGGAAGATCAGCACCACGGGCAACGCCGCAATCAGGGAGCCGGCGCAAAAGACGCCCCAGCGTTGACCGTACTGTTGATAGATAAAGAGGTTGAGCCCCACCGACAAGGTGTACTGGAACTTGTCGGTGAGCACAATGCGAGCGAGCACGTACTCCGAGTAGGTGCTGATGAAGATGAGTAGGCCGACGACCACAAGAATCGGACGTACGAGCGGCAGAATTACCAGCCAGAAGGTCTGGAAAGCGGTTGCGCCATCGACCGTGGCGGCCTCGTCCAAATCGCGCGGGATCGAATCAAAGTAGCCCTTCATCAGCCAGGTGTTGGCCCCCAGTGTGCCACCCAGGTAGAGCAGCAGCAGGCCGGTATGGGTGTTCAACCCAACGCGGGGCAAGTAGTTGCCCAGTTGCGTCAAAATGATGAAGAGCGCCACCATGTTGAGGAAGTTGGGGAAGACCTGAATCAGCAGCACCGATTGAAGCAACTGTCGCCGCCCGCCGAAGCGGAAGCGGCTGAAAGCATACGCGGCCAGCACCGTGATCGCCAGCGCCAGGAATGTCGTCAAGATTGAAAGCTTGAGCGAATTCCACATCCAGAGCGGGAAGGGATGCTGTGCGTTGTTAAAGAGATAATGATAATTGGCCCATGTTGGATTGCGCGGAATGAGCGGTTGCCCAATCAGCGAGTTGGTGCCATTGATCGACGCCGAGAAGATCCACACAATGGGAAAGAGAGCAAAGATCAGCATGACAATCGCCAGCAGAATACGGAAGACGAGAGCAATGCGTTTGTTGCGCTTGATAGAGCCGGTCGATCGACCGGTGACCATGCTGCTAGACATTTTCGCCTCGTTCCTCCAGCATATTCGTGTAGCGGAACTGAAGCGCAGTGATCACGATCAGGATCAGGAAAATGATCACGGTGATGGCAGCGGCGTAGCCCGCGTCCGAACCGCGCGCGCTGGCAAAGGCGATGCGGTAGGTGTAGGTTGCCAGGATATCGGTGTGGCCTACAGGCGTAGCGGTATTCGCCATGGGTGGACCCCCGCGCGCATAGAGGTCGATCACTGTGAAATTGTTGAAGTTGAACGCGAATGAAGCCACAAGCATTGGCCCCACGGTGACGAGCAGCAGTGGCAGCGTAATGCTGCGAAACGTTTGCCATGGCGTGGCGCCATCAATTGCTGACGCCTCGTAGACATCGCGCGGCAGCGTTTGCAGCGCGCCTGTCACAATCACAAACATGTACGGCGCACCAAGCCATGTCTGAATCAGCAGGATGCCCGCCTTGGACCAATAGGGGCTGGCGAACCACGCCGGAACCCAGCCACCTGTGACCGCAGCAATCCCCTGGCTAATGACACCGAACTGGGGGTTGAGCAGGCCCACCCAAACTGGCACACTCACAAACGCGGGAATCGCATAGGGAATGAGGAGCAACGAGCGCAGGACGCGTCGGCCGGGCATCTCGGGCACATCGAACATGATGGCCAGGAACATGCCGACGCTGAAAGTAAGGAATACGGAGAGCGCTGCGAAAAGAACGGTCCACAGAAAGACCAGCAGGAAGGGCTGGCGCAACGACGGATCGGTGAAGAGGCGCACATAGTTGCGCGGGCCGACCACGGCCGAGTAGCCGCCTTCCGTCAGTCGCGTGCCATTCGGCGCGGTATAGGTGCCGTCGATCGGCTTGTAGACTGTGTTTGTCGCGTTTTCGATCAGCGCGTCCTGCTCGGCGTCGTAGACATAGGCGGGTTCAAAGCGCCCGGCTTCCCCGGGGAAACGCGGATGCGCCTGGAAAACGTCGGGCTCAATGCCAAAGACTGCCGCCTTGAGCGCGCCTTCCATGGCGGCTGCGCGGAAGGGGTTGAGCTTGCCAAAGCCCTCCAGCGTGTCGGGCGGCTCACCACGCCGCGCCACCGGTTCGCCATTGGGGGTCACGGTGAAAGGTTCCCCACCGCCATCGGGCTGCAGCCATAGCATCAGGTTGCCGTCCGGGTCCTGAAAGACGGTGTATTGGTATAGAACGGCGTCGTCGGGCAGAACGGGAGGCAGGTTCTCGTAATAGTCTATCGTCTGCTGTTTCGTCAGCAGGTGGCCGTCGCCATAGTTGGTGAAAGAGATGTAGACCGTGAAGAGAATGGGGTAGGCGACGAAGATCATCATCAACGACAGGCCAGGGGAGACCCAGCGCAGTGGGTACATGTCGGGAACGAGGAAGATGAAGTTGAGGGCGAGGGTGACGAGGCCCAGCGCAAGTGGGAATGTCCAGATGCCGTCGCTCAACATGCTGTAGATGAGCCAGATGGCGAAGGCATCAATGACTGCGAGTGCGCCGAGCCTTGTCAGCAGCGAACCGATGCTGCCGGAACTCTTGGGGTTGGAGACGGGGGGCGCCGAAGCGCCCCCCGACCCTCTCTGCGTCATCGCAGTCATCAGCTAGTTGCCGGCAATGGCTTTGCGGATCTGATCGGCGGCATCCGTCATCGCCTTCTCAGGCGTCTCCGTCTGCTGGCCGACGAGGGCCATGGCGTTGCCCCACGACGACCACACAGCCGACATTTCGGGGATGTTCGGCATGGGCTGGCCGGCAACGCCCGCTTCGGCGAACTGCTTCAACTGCGGGTTGTCGATCTTCGCATTTGCAGCGGTCAGTGCTGTCGGGCGACCGCCCTCGTTGTAGAGCGCCAGCATGGTGTCTTCGGTGCCCACAAATTGCTGGAGGAAGGTTTGCGCCAGCAGCGGCTGCTTGCTGAATGCACTCACCATGAAGCCCTGCACGCCCAGGAAGGGTGCGCCGGGACCGGCCGGGCCGGCAGGGATCGGCATGATCTCGTACGGCACGCCCGAATCATCCAGCGCTGCCAGGTTCCATGGCCCAAGAATCGCCATCGCCGCATCACCGTTGGTGAAGGCGCCTATCAGAAGATCGCCATCAATGGCTGCACCGGAGGTCAGGAGTTTGTCCTTGTACATGCCGTCGAGCCATTCGAATGCGGCGATGGTGCCTTCACTGTCAATGCCCACATCTTCGGGGTTCCAGGAGCCGTCGTCGTTGACACCGAAGACATAGCCGCCAAAGGCGGTCTGGACGCCGTAGAAGTGGTACGGGTCATTTTCCTGAATCAGATAGCCGTACTTCATGCCGCCGTCAACCAGTTCCTTGGAGATGGTCTTGACGTCGTCCCAGGTTTCGGGCGCTTCGGTCACCAGGTCGGAGTTGTAGACGAAAGCAACATTTTCAACTGCGTATGGCATACCATACAGTTTGCCGCCATACTTGAAGGCATCGACGGCAACAGGCACGAATTCATCGGTCTTGTCGCCCAGGCTGACTTCGGCCAGCAGGCCTGAGGCGGCCAGTTCACCCAGCCAATCATGCGCGCCAATCAAGATGTCGGGGCCCTGACCGGCGGGACCAGCCACTTTGAAGTCGTCGCGAATCTGGCCGAAGCCCTTTTCGACGAGTTCAAGCGCAACGCCGGTCTCAGCCTCGAAGGAATCGGAGAGTGCGCTTAATGCCTTGACGCGCTGTGTGTCTGCCCAGATCACCAGCTTGGGACCGGTGCTGGCCGAAGCGGTGTCCGTCACGGTCGCAGACTCGGTTACTGCACCCGTCTCGGTCACGGCGGCGGTTTCCGTCACGGCGGCGGACTCTTCGACAGGGGCTGCGGTGGGCTCAGCAGGGGCCTCTGTGGCCGCTGCAGGGGCTTCGGTCGGGGCCGCAGGGGCCGCCGGCACGGCGGTGGGCTCTGCGTCGCTGCCGCCACACGCGGCCAGCGCGAGCACGGCGATGAGCAGTGCCGCAATCAGGAAATACCACTTGTTGCGCATATCGTTTTCTCCTTGAGTATTGTTGAACTCGGTAACGTGTGATGGATGTGTGCGCCTCGCCGGAGTGCAACGCACACATGTCATGCGATGACTGTGCCACGCCGTTTGGGGACGGCGTGAAATCACCTGTTCGATGCGCAACCTTGTGCAAAGAAAGCACATTGTTGCGGGGATGAGCGCTGGAGGACAACGCACACGTGGCGCGCCTGCTTTGGTTGACTTTTCGGCGCGGTGGCCGAGGTAGTGCGGAGTCCCCGAAAGCGGTTCATGCGCGGCTAAAAGGCAAATACGCAATCTCTCGAGTGCATTGATGGTAGGAGAAGCGGGTGCATTTGTCAAGAGACATTTGCCCAAGTTGCACGATGTGGCCGCCCAATGTATGCGAATTACTCCCCAGGTAGCGCAAAGCAACATTGTACAAAGATTTAACGCAATGGGCCGCATTCGTATGCAGATGGCAAGCAAGCGGTCGCAATCGTTTGCCTCCAATTGCTGAGTGCAAGCCCGCGCATGTGCTACAATGGGCCAACCATCGCCCCTTGCGCGGAGACGAGTGACTGGCCATGATGAAACAAATTGACGCAATCATAAACGGCGCGGGGGTGCTGCGCCGTTCCACCACGGGTGTGCTGGCGCTGCTTGATGCCGACCGAGCCGACTTTCTGCAGCGCATGACCACCAACAACATCGCGGTCCTGCGCACCGGCGACGCGGCCGTGACGGTGCTTACCAGCCCAACGGCGCGCATCGTGCAGGTCTTTACCGTGCTTTGCCGGCCCGACGAGCTGCTGCTCGTTGCGGCGCCCGGCGAGGAGGCAGCCCTCGAGAAGCATTTGCGCGGCCAGATATTCTTCATGGACAAGGTGCGCATCGAGAACCGCAGCGAAGCGTTCGCCATCATGCGCCTCGCCGGCCCGCAGGCGCAGGCAGTCCTCGAGGCTGCCGGCCTGCCTGCGCCCGCTGCCGACGACCAGTGGCTGGAGCAGGCGGACGTCATCGTGCTGGCGCAGCAGAAGTATGAAGCGCCGGGTTACGTCATTCTTGCAGCCGCCGCACGCGCCGAGGCAACGCAGCAGGCGCTTGTGATGGCCGGCGCGCAGGTTGTGGAGGCTGCGGCCTATGCGGCGCGCCTTGTGCAACTGAGTCGTCCCGCTGCGGGCGCCGAGTTGACGCCCGACTTCAGCCCACTCGAAGCAGGACTTGCCTGGGCGTGCGCCGAGAACAAGGGCTGCTACACAGGGCAGGAGATCATCGCGCGCCAGCAGACCTATGACAAGGTTACGCGCACGCTTGTCCAATTACACAGCAGCGCCCCGCTCGCGCCTGGCCAGCCGCTTCAGGTCGAAGGTCGCGACGTTGGTGTCATTACGAGCGTCGCCGCCGCTGACGATGGCACGTCGCTTGCGCTTGCCATTGTCAAGCGGCCGCACAACCAGCCGGGCACACGCCTGCACGTTGGTGGTGGGGAGGTGGTTGTCGCATCCCTGCAGGACAAAGAGCATTAATTGATGATTGAAGACTGATGATTGGAAGGCACACGCCCGTCGTCAATCATCAATCTTCCATTATCAGTCATCTATTCGCAGTCGTCACGTCTTTCTGCTGGAGAGCCATTCCCTCATGCAACCTTTTGCCGCCGCCGCGTGGCGGCTGGTGATCGACGCCGAACCCCGCTCGGGCGCAGCCAATATGGCTCTCGATCAGGCAGTGGCCGAGGCCGCCGCCGCGGGTGATGCGCCGCCCACGCTGCGTTTCTACCGCTGGTCACCCCCCGCCGTGAGCCTGGGTCGCCACCAACTTGTAGGCGACGTGGACACTGACGCGATTGCTGCACGGGGCTATGACCTTGTGCGCCGCTCCACAGGCGGCCGCGCCATTCTGCATACGGATGAGTTGACCTATTCCGTGGCCGCACCCGATGCTGAGCCACGTGTGTCAGGCGGCGTCATGGAGTCCTACCTGAGGCTGAGCAATGCGCTGGTGGTGGGGCTGCAGCGGGTGGGGCTGGCCGGCGTGGAAAGAGCAAGCGGCAGCGTGCGCGTGGGTCCCGACGTGTCGGCGGCCTGCTTTGAGGCGCCCAGCGCCTACGAAATTGTGGCGGACGGGCGCAAGCTACTCGGCAGCGCGCAGAGCCGGCGCGCCGGCTACGTGCTCCAGCACGGCAGCCTGCCGCTTGTGGGCGATATTACCCGCCTGGTCGATGTGCTCGCGCTCGAGCCTGCGGAGGCTGCTCGCCTGCACGCCGACCTGGCGCAGCGCGCCACGACACTCTCCACAGCATTGGACGTGGCCGAGGATGCCGCCGTGCTCGAATTCGACCATCTCGCACATCTCTTTGCGCAGGCCTTCGCCGATGAACTTGCGCTCGACCTCAGGCTTGCACCGATTACGCCGCCGGAACTGCGCCGCACGGCCGAGCTGATTCGTACTCAATTTGCCGATGACGCGTGGACGCGGGCGCGGTGACAGTGAAAAAGAGCGAGGAACGGGCAAGTACTTGCCCGTTCCTCGCTGCCTACTTCCGCACCGCCCAGTCCCGCCCATCGCTGCTGTCAACGCCCTTCCAAAGCGCCAGCAGGTCCAGCAGCAGGAACGCAGCGACAAATCCCACAGCTATCAACACGGCAAACATAACGGCCTCTCCTTGTGAACCAAACCTGCGCGCTCATCCGGTCTTGCGGAGCAGACTCGCAGCCTGAACCAGCAACGTGGCCAACCAGGGCGTGGCCGGCTGCGTGGTGCGCGGTCGGCTCTCCACGGCTCGAGACACCAGTCGTGTGTCCCGCTCTGCCTGCTGCACCAACTTGTACTGTTCTGCCTCGCGCAGCCGCGCGGCATGTATCACTATTGCCGTTGCATAGTCCACCTGCTGCCACATGGCTCCCCTCCACTTTCTGCCGCCTGGTGCGCCTAGATGCCGCCCAAACCCTTGACACCGGCTCCGTAACTGGCTATACTGGATATAGACAGTTACATTGCGGCGATGTGGGCAAAGTGTTGACCCTCCGGGCCTGACTGGAAGATCACAAACATGACACTATTAAAACGATAATAACTGGTTACATTCTAGCATATAGACTGTAACTTGTCAATCGTATTTTGCTGGTTACTTTTGCGCGAATCGGCGCAACTGCTAGACGAGGTTCATCATGCTGCACAATGCCACCCCCGGCGAGAGCCCCACCGTACAGCCGCCACTGCGGTTGCTGGCGCCCGCGGCCGTGCTTGACTTTACCAATACCATCAACGGCCGCGACGAAGCCGAGCCACGCGATCATCTGGGTGACTACAGCGATCTGGTTGAATGGGCCGTGGCCGCCGCCATGCTCACGCCGGAGGGCGCGGACGCACTGCGCGCCGCGGCCGCCGCGGCGCCTGATGCTGCACACGCCGTGCTGGTGTGTGCGCGCACACTGCGCGAGGCGATTTTTGCCCTCTTCGACGCCTACGACCAGGGCGCTGTGCCCGCTGCCGACGAAATAGGTGTGCTCAATGATGCCCTGCGCGCTGCGCAGGCGCACCTGGCGTTGGCGCCTCACGGCGATCACTATGATTGGATCTGGATGGATGGCGAGGGGCAACTCGACAGCCCGCTCTGGCCGATTGCCCGCGCCGCGGCGGAACTGCTCACTTCAGGCGCACTGGCGCATGTACACAAGTGCGCCAACGCGAATTGCGGCTGGCTCTTTATGGACCGCAGCAAGAACCACAGCCGCCGCTGGTGCGATATGAACGACTGCGGCAACCGTGCCAAGGTGCAGCGTTATCGGCAGCGGCGCAAGGCCGCTGCCTAGCGCCGCAGGTCTGGCGCGGGCCTTATGCCAAGTTGCCACAAACAGCGGTCTCCTGCATGATCAGGAGACCGCTGTTTTGGCGCCATGCCACTTCTTGTTTGAGCCTCGAACGATGGCTATTGGGCTGCTGACGCTCGAACTCTACCTACCCCTTGCCGACAGCCTCAAGGCCAAGAGGGGTGTGCTCCTCTCCACCAAGGCACGGCTGCGGCGCGACTTCAATATCAGCGTCTGCGAGGCCGACGCCCAGGATGAATGGACGCGCGCCGTGCTCGAGGTTGTCTGCGTGAGCCATACGGCGGCGGTCGCCCATCGCCAACTGCAGCATGTGGCGAATCAGGTCGAGCGCTGGCGTCTTGACGCGCAACTTGTCGACTACACAATCGAAATGGTGGGGTGACGAAAGCGGAGGGCCGCTGTGGGCCCTCCGCTGCTGTGTGATCTGTTTTCGCTGCCATGCGCTAGGTTGTTGCTGCGGCAGCCTTGGGTGCGTGCATGCTCAAGTTGACCAGCGTATCGTCGGGATTGGTGCGCCACGACCAATTGCGGTGGCGCAGGAAGAGTATCAGCAGCCCCACGACGATGATGACGATGGCAATCCATTGCGCCGTGGCAAGGCGACCCATCATCCAGGCATCGGGACGCAGCGCCTCCACCCACAGGCGGCCAATCGAGTAGGCGACGAAGTAAAGCCATACGGCATCGCCGCGGCGCATGCGGTTGCCGCGATATCGAATCAGCAGCGTCAAGAGCAGGAACATGCCCAGGCTCCACAACGCCTCGTAGAAGAAGGTGGGGTGGAAGCCGTTAGTTGCGAACCAATCCAGCGTCTGCTGCGTCAGCGGCTGCAAATAGCCCGAGCCGCACGCCTGGATGTCTGACGGAAAGTTGTTGGGCAGTTGACAGGGATAGTTTGGATTGATGTGGAAGGCCCACGGTAGCTGCGTGGGCGGGCCGTACAACTCCTGATTGACGAAATTGCCCATGCGCCCAAAAGCCTGTGCTATGAGCACGTTGGGCGCAAAGTAATCGAGGTAGCGTAGCGTGTTCAACTTGTTCCAGCGGCAGTAAAGCCAGAACGCGAAGACGCCCCCCACCAGCCCACCGTAGATGCCCAGCCCGCGGAAGCCGCCATTCCAGAAATTGATAATCTCGAGTGGATGCTCGCGGTAGTAGGGCCAGCCCAAGCCGTTGACCGGGTTGCTGAAGACATGGTAGAGGCGTGCGCCGATGATGCCGAAGATGAGCGCCCACGCCAACAGGTTCCATACGTGGTCAGCCGATTCGCCGTCTCTGTCCGCATAGCGGCTGGCAATCCACGTGGCCAGCACAGCGCCACCCACAATGAAGATGCCGTACCAGGTGAGGGTGAAGGGCCCAATTTGAAGAAGTACAGGATTCATGCAGAGTACTCCAGATGGAAGTATTGTGTGGAAGGAGACGATGCAATTGCAGTCCACTAAGGCGGATGCGTCAAGTATAGATTGCGCCAGGCGAATGAACCAAAGCGCTTGCCCTGGCTGGGGCCACATGGCCGCGCTGCTTGTGACGGGTTGGCTGCTGGCTGCCTGCGGTGCACCCGCGCCGCTGCGGCCGGTTGAGCCACAGGCCACCGCCGCGCCATCAGCGCAGACGCTTGCTGCCATCGCGACCGACGACCCAGCCGCGCTGGTGCTGGCCGAGCGCAACGGCGCCGCATCGCTCGACCTCGACGGCCTCGCTACACTGTGGGATGTGGGTGGCCGCCTGGTGGAGGCACGCGGCGCACCCGGCCCTGGTGACGACTACACCTGGCAGGGGCGCGAAGCCATCCTTGATCGCTATGTGGTGGCTGTCTTCCCCAACCCGCCGCCTGCGCCCGCTGCAGCGCCCAGTCTGCATGCCATAATCGACGGCGACAGTGCGACACTGCAATACGGTGTAGACGCGTGGCAGTTCGTTCGCCGCCACGGGCGCTGGTGGATAACTGAATTGATCATTGAAGATTGATAATTGGTTGACTGGTTGACTGGTTGACTGGTTGACTGGTTGACTGGTAACTGGTAAGTACACTGCCATGCACCAATTACCAGTCAACCAGTCACCCAGTCAACCAGTCAACCAGTCAACCAGTCAACCAGTCAACCAGTCAACCAGTCA
>CAYRVP010000034.1:0-32615 GCA_964427845.1 uncultured Caldilineaceae bacterium | reverse complement strand
AAGAGTTGGGACGACATGAAGGCTCTGCTCGGCGGCAAAGGCTCCGGCCTGGCCGAGATGACGCGCATTGGCGTGCCCGTGCCTCCGGGCTTCACGGTCACCACACGCGCCTGCAACGCCTACATGGAGCACGACCGCAACTTCCCCCCCGGCATGTGGGAGCAGGAAGTGGCCGCCATGGCCGCGCTCGAGAAGAAGACCGGCAAGAAGTTCGGCGATGCCAACAACCCGCTCCTCGTTTCCTGCCGCTCTGGCGCCAAGTTCTCGAT
Source organism: uncultured Caldilineaceae bacterium (assembly GCA_964427845.1). Lineage (GTDB taxonomy): Bacteria > Chloroflexota > Anaerolineae > Caldilineales > Caldilineaceae > UBA5069. The sequence continues at coordinate 32,346 of CAYRVP010000034.1, read as the reverse complement.
GCCCGGCATGATGGACACCGTCCTCAACATCGGCCTGAATGACGAAACCGCCGCAGGCATGATCAAGCTTGCCGGCAATGATCGTTTCGTCCTGGACTCCTACCGCCGCCTCATCCAGATGTTTGGCGCGGTCGTCATGGGCGTGCCCGATGAACCGTTTGATGTGATTATGGACGAAGAGAAGGAAGCGCTGGGCGTTCGCACCGACGTTGAGATTACGGCCGACGGCTGGCGCCACGTCATCGAGCGTTTCAAGAGCCTCATCAAAGCCTACCAGGGCACCGAGTTCCCGCAGGATCCCTACAAGCAACTCGAAATGGCCACACGCGCCGTTTTCAACTCCTGGTTCGGCAAGCGCGCCGTCGACTATCGCAACGCCACCAACATTGCCCACAACCTGGGCACTGCCGTCAACATTCAGATGGTCGTCTTCGGCAACATGGGTGAAGAGAGCGGCACAGGCGTCGCCTTCACGCGCAACCCGGTTGACGGCACCAACGAACTCTACGGCGACTACCTCATCAACGCCCAGGGCGAAGATGTCGTCGCAGGCATCCGCAACACGCTGCCGATTGCGCAACTCAAGAAGGACATGCCCGAGGCCTACGCCGACTTCGTGCGCATTACGCTCATCCTTGAAAATCACTTCAAGGATATGCAAGACGTCGAATTCACGATTGAGAATCGCAAACTCTGGCTGCTGCAGACGCGCGACGGCAAGCGCACCGCACGCGCTGCCATTCGCATTGCGGTGGATTTGGCCAATGAGGGCTTGATCACAAAGGAAAAGGCCGTCTCACGCATTCAGCCCGAGCAGGTGGACATGCTGCTCCACCCGCAGTTCAGCCCCGAAGTCAAGAAGGCGGCCACGAGCGAAGGCAAGCGCGTGGTCGAGAAGGCCGTCAATGCCAGCCCCGGCGCCGCCGTGGGCATGGCCGTCTTTGACGCCGACACCGCCGAAAAGTGGGGCCATGAGGGCAAGGATGTCATCATGGTGCGCCCCGAGACCAAGCCTGATGACGTGCACGGCATGATTGCCGCCAAGGGCATTCTCACCAGCCGCGGCGGCGCCACCAGCCACGCCGCAGTGGTTGCCCGCCAGTTCGGCACGCCCGCCGTTTGCGGCGCCGAGAACCTGGGCATCAACGTCGAGCAGCGGCTGATGATGGTCACCGTGGGCGACAACGTCCATGAGATTCACGAAGGCGACTGGCTGAGCCTCGACGGCGGCACGGGTGAAGTCTACCTGGGCAAGCTCGAGACGCGCGAGCCCGACTTCGAGAATGAGAAGGACCTCACGACGCTGCTGAGCTGGGCCGACAAGATTCGCACGCTGGGTGTGTGGGCCAACGCCGACTACCCGGCCGACGCCGAGCGCGCCCGCCGCTATGGCGCCGAAGGTGTGGGCCTCTGCCGCACCGAGCACATGTTCTTCGCCGAAGAGCGCCTGCCCATTGTGCAGGAAATGATTATGGCCGACAGCAAGGCGCGCCGCGTCTCCGCTCTCGAGAAATTGCTGCCCATGCAGCGCAGTGACTTTGACGGCATCTTCCGTGCCATGCACGGCCAACCCGTCATCATCCGCCTGCTGGACCCGCCCCTGCACGAATTCCTGCCTTCGCACCATGACCTGGTGGCCGACCTGGCCGACCTCAAGGTGCGCCTGCAGCACTTCCACACCCTGAGCGAGATTGACACCGCGCTGGGTGAGCTGCGCAAGAAGGAAGACATGCTCGGCCGCGTCGAAGCCCTGAGCGAATCCAACCCCATGCTGGGGCTGCGCGGTGACCGCCTGGGCATCATCATGCCCGAGATCACCGAAATGCAGATTCGCGCCATCCTCGAGGCCGCCGTGGCCGTCAAGCGCGATGGTGTGGATGTCCACCCCGAGATCATGATCCCGCTGGCCGGCCATGTGAACGAATTGGCCTTCCTGCGCAAGATCGTCGACCGTGTGGCCGCCGAAGTCTTCGCCGAAGCCGGCATCACCGTTGACTTCAAGTATGGCTCGATGATTGAACTGCCACGCGCCGCCCTGACTGCCGACGAGATGGCCACCGAAGCCGAGTTCTTCTCCTTCGGCACGAATGACCTGACGCAGACCACCTTCGGCATGAGCCGCGACGACGCCGAGTCCAAGTTCCTGATCCAGTTCGGCGAGCTGGGCGTGCTGCCCAGCAACCCCTTCCAGCATCTGGACCGCGGCGGCGTTGGCAAGCTTATCAAGATGTCCGTCGAGTTGGGCCGCAAGACACGCCCCGGCATGCCCATGGGCATCTGCGGCGAGCACGGCGGCGATCCCGAGAGCATCGAGTTCTGCCACCTGGCCGGCCTTAACTACGTTTCGTGCAGCCCCTTCCGCGTGCCAATTGCCCGCCTCGCGGCGGCGCATGCAGCCCTGAAGAACGGCTAGTCGCCGAACCCCCACTCCACCCTGCGTAATAAGCGGCCGCGCTTTGGCGCAGGGTGGATTTCTCCCGCTATCTTACCCCTGCAGCATCCCCTCCTGAGAACGTGAAACCCGGAACGCTTCGGCGCTCCGGGTTTCACGTTCTCTAGAGAGGTTCAAGGGTTCAAAAGTTTAAGAGTTCAAGGGTTCAAGAGTCGCGTTCGGCGCGACTCTTGAACCCTTGAACAGCTTTACGGCGCGCAACCCCACGGCGTGTAGTTGTCCGCAAAGGCGCGCACGCGGAACTCGGGCTGGCCATTCTGGAAGTCGCCTGTCGACTGGCGAATCTGGCCGTCCACCCACTGCTCAATCTTGTATGGCTCCCCAACGTCCCCAAAGCGACCCCGGTCCACGGGCAGTCCGTCGATCTTGAGGAAGCCGCTCGCCTCAATCGAACCGATGCCGCGACCAGTCGAATACCAGCGGTTATTGCCATCCAGCCGGTAGAGCTTGATCCACGCATAGTTCTGCGGCTGTGGCGGCACGCACGTAATGATATTGCCCACGGGCGCGGGGTATGTTTCGTTGGTCGAGTAGGTCAACCGGATGGACGCGTTGGCTGTTTGCTCCATGTAGTCGAGGCGCAGGTCATGCACGCCGCGGCTGAGGTTGATCGAGATGCGATAGCGCGTCCTCGGCTGGGCAAACCATTTGTCAAGAACCCGTCGTCCGTCCACATAGAGACGAGCGCCGTCATCCACATCCACGGTGAAGGTCGTGCGCCCCTCGGGGAACCAGACCTTGCGCGTATAGCGGGCAGCGAACCAGTCGCTATTGACGCGCGAATCGGGCGCGCCGGCGCCCCAATCGTTGTTGATGCGATCTTCGTGGCGCTCGAAGACCACGGGATCATCAAAGCTGGGGTCGCCGGGCGCATTGTTGTAGTAACGGGCGCGCCATGCGTCATCATCATCGCCGCTGTCATCATCACCACCGCCACCACCACCGCCACCGCCACCGTCGCCGTCCAGTCGCCGCCACGAGAAGCGAATCGTGGCGTCCTGAGTTGCGTCAAAGTACTCGAGGCGCAGCGGCACGCTGCCTCCCGGCAGCCAGATGTCGCTCTCAAAGGTGCGCGCCGCCTGCTCGCGCCACTCGTCAATAATCAGCGCATTGTTCACCCACAGGCGCGCGCCGTCGTCCACGGTGACGGTAAAGCGGTAATTGCCCGTGGGGAAGTCAAGGCTGCGCGTCCAGCGCACCGAGAAATTGTCGCTCTGGATTGTGCCGGGCGCCGGCGATGCCCAGCCCCACGCAAAATTGATGTCGCTGTCATTGCGCACCAGCGCCGGGTCCCCCGCGAGGTCGCGGTTGTTGAAGAAGTCACCGCGCCACGCATTGATGGCGGGCGGCGGCTGACCGCTGCCGACGCGCTCCCAGCGGAAACGCGCCGTAGCCGCACCCGTGGCCTCGAAGTACTCGATACGCACCTGGTGATGGCCGGTGGAGAGTGCGCGATCGACGACAAAGGTGCTCTCACCCTGCTCGCGCCACTCGTTGAGGATCTGCTGGTCGTCAATCCAGATGCGCATGCCGTCGTCAGCCGTCGCGGTAAAGCGATAGACGCCTTCCTCGAGGTAGAGGTAGCGCGTCCAGCGTGCCGAGAAGAAGTCATTGTGGATCACACTATCGGGTGAGCCGTTGCCCCAGCCGAAGTCGATGTTGCTCTCCGTGCGCGTCAGCTTGGGCGCGCCGGCCAGGTCCACATTATTGAAGTAAACACCGATCCAGTAGGGGTCCGAAACGGCCACGCGCACGAGGCCATCCTGCGCCATTGCGGGCAAAGGTGGCAGCACCAGGCCGCCGAGCACCAGCACGAGCCCCAACAACCGCACACATGCGCGCCGCCATGGGGACGCTACCGGGATTTGAGATTTATGCATGTAGATTCACTCCTTCATAAGACAAGCCGAGCATGAACAAAAGAGTTGATTGACCTGTGCGACCCATGAAGGTCGCATTCGTCCGCAGGACATGGCGGCAGCGCCGTTATGGGGACAAGGGCGACGTCTCCTACCGACATTACATGGCTGCCGTACCACAGGCACACTGCGTAACTGCGTCCAGCGCCGCCTCGTCCGTGCGCGGCAAGCCCCTCTATCTATGACGGCGTGGGGGGCCGAAGGTTCCCATACGGCTTTCGGTGCAAATCAACACAGTTGCCATGCAATTGACCTGCGCTTTCCACCCCAATTCTAACAGAAAGCACGCCCGCAATTCAGTCGGGCGTGCTTTGATTGACCGCCGCAAGGCGAGGCGTGCTCAAGTGGATATCTCGCTGGCTCTGCTGGCCCATTTTGTCGGGGCGCCAGGCGTCGCCACCAGGAAGACGCCAAAGGGCTGCCCTACAGCCGTGCGCAGGACACCATGCAGGCCGCAGACTTCATTGCTTGTGGTGATCAGCGCAGGGTTCACGCCCGCAGGCGTCTCCTGCGCCAGCGCGCGCTGCAGCGCTGTCGCCAACAGCACGGCTGCGCGGCCTAACGTGCGCCATGGTCGCCCCGTTGTCTCTGCACCGGAACGCTTCACATTTTCGTTTCTTGTCGATCGCTGCGATGCACCGGCCCACGCGTTGTAGCCGAAGCTGCCCGCACGCTAGCCGCAGATGCCTGCAAGGTGGAGCCAGCCACATCCTGTGCGAGTGCGCGCGCCGCCGGGAAAGTCACCGACACAACGGCCGCGCCGATCAGTGTGTATGTGACCATTTGGACATTACGACGGAAGAGTTGCTGCCTAATGCCCCCAATCTTCTTGGTTGGTTCCTGATTTTCAGCCGGCCCAGCCGGTTCAGGCCGGGACGTTCAATTCAGCGGGGCGGCGGGGTCGCGCGACAATGCGACAGGCGATGAAGCAGAACAACCACCCGCGCCTGCATGCCAACTTACCATATTTCGCACCCGCGCCACGATAGGTTACGGTGTGTGCAGGTCTTCTCAAAAGTCTTCGCGCTGTGAAGACTGCACTGCGCCCTATTGTGCCGCGTTCCTGTCCTGCGGAGCGTGCGCAAGCCAACCCAACCCACCGCTTCCGGCGATTGTATGGGAGCGGGCTTGACCGGAATCGCTCTCTTGGGAATGCTTCGGAGGAGTTGCCAAATCAGGCCGGGGCGGCGGTACGCGCGTGGACACTACAGAGAGCCCTGCCGCTTTGCGCGAGGTTGCGGCATGGCGATCCGTCGCGGGTCAGCGCAATGCAGTGCAAACGCACAGCACCCTCGGCAACCTCGGCCACGCCTGCATCGGCCATGCGTTGCAGCAGGCCATATTCGCTGCCGAAGTAGGTCGTTATGCGCTCGGGGTCGGGCACAAGACCCTCATCGGTAATCACCCCCATGGTGATCTTGTTGTTGTAGGAATAAATACTGATGCCCATGCTCAACCGGCCCGACTGCGGCACCCAGAAGAGAATATTGTCCACGAGGCTGCCCGCAATGTAGAGCGGCGTGCGCGGCCCGACCACATTTGTAAAGACCGTTGTGGCCTTGGACGCGAAGAACTCCACAATCAACTCCTCCACGCGCTTGGGCGTCATGCCAAACACCGTCAACAACCCGTAGTAGAAGAGCGCTTCGCTGGAGTGCTTGAGGCTGTTCATGCGCCGCTTGACGTTCTGCAGCCTCTCCAGCGGGTCAGCTTGGGAGATGGGCATAAGCAGGAATACCATGCCGAAGACATTGCCCAGGTCGAGCGCAAGATTGGGCGCGCGCAGGTCAACGGGAATAATGGCGCGCACATCGGCGCCGGCCGCTGTGGGGCTGCGGTCGAGCAGATAGCGACGCAGTGCGCCGGTCATGGCGGCAACGAGCACATCGTTGATCTTGCAGTTGAGGGCGTGCGCAATGCGGCGCGTCTCGTCGGTCGCCACCGGGTCGGTCCACGCCACGCGCTTGCGCACACCGAGTTTGCCCTTGACCGGCGTCACCGGGTCGTTCGGCTGCACAAGCGCGCGGCCCGCCACCAAGGCATTGCGCGCGGCGAAGCGCGTGGCAATCTGGGTTACGTCCACAATGTGCGAGGGGTGCAGCAGGCTCTCCATGCTTTCGCGCCACACCATCGTCGCGGTGGCCTGTGCACCCCCCAAGGCTGACAGGAGGCGTCCGGCAGTCGAGACACGGGCCGCACCACGGTTTGCGGCGTACGGTGGCGTCGCGGGTGCATCGGGTGTGGCGTCAAAGAGCGTCCTCGTCACCGCAACCAGCGCGGTGCCGTCACCAATGCAGTGGTGCAGCCGCATGACAATGGCGCTGCGCCCCTCCACATTGTCCACCACATGCACCTGCCAGAGCGGCTTGGCAAAATCAAGCGGCGTGCTGCTGAGGTCGGAGATCAGTTCGGTGAACTGGGTGCGATTGCCCGGCGCCGGCAAGGCAATGTGGTGGAAATGCGCATCGAGCGCAAAGTGAGGGTCGTCTTCCCAGTGCGGCAGGCCAACACCAGTCAAGTTCTCGGCCACGCGCTGGCGAAAGCGGCGGAACTGGAGCAGGCGCGCGCCATACGTTTCGCGCACGCGCGCAAAGTCGACCGCACCATCCAGCATGATGGCGCCCGTGATCATCATCAAGTTGGTCGGGTGCTCCATGTGCAGCCATGCAGCATCCACGGGCGAGAATTGGGTGGTCGCTGCGCTCACGTGCAAGTCTCCTCGCAACGCCAGCGTTCCCGCAATTGCCACCGCACCGAGGCTGGCGTGCGCGTCGCAGTGGCTGTACGGACACATCCGTCAATAGCTGTTTTGAAGGCAGATCGACGCTTTGTGGGCTGCTGGTCACTAGAATACCGGCGCGCAGGTAAACATACAAACGCGAAACGCGTGTGCGCCTGCAAAGCAAATAGCCCGCTCCGTCACGGAGTGAGCTAAAGCCCGGGACTTGAGGAGTCCCAAAGAGGAAGATAGGTACTGCGTGTTGTACAAGGAGTAAAAATGCGGTGCAGGACTCGCTCCCCAGTTCGTACCTGCACTTCCGCAAGTATGCACCACCTGGGTTAAGAAAGCGCCCGTCGCGTGTAAACATCTGGTTAATGAGCACGGCAATCTGCTCGTGATGAGACGGGTTGTAGCGGAACGGCTCCCGCCTTTCCCTGCGTACACCACATCGGGGGCAAGGAGGCCACCAGTTACAGAGCGCTCGGCGTGGGCGGCTGGCCCCATGTGTCCTGCACGTGCGCATTCACGGCGCGCACGAGCCCACCGCTCGCCACCAGGCGCCGCACCGCTTCCATGTACGCATAGAGCACCGTATCGGCCTCGACAAAGGGGGCCTCGCTGCGAATCAGTTCATAAGCAGGCGCGGTGCCCGTGCCCATGCGCGCCTGCGCTCCCAACTGCTTGCGGCGAAAGTCGATCCCTTGCGCCGCCGCCATGAGTTCAATCGCGAGGATATGTTCGACATTATCGTTGATCTGGCGCAGTTTGAGCCCCGCCGTCAAGCCCATGCTCACATGGTCCTCCACATTGGCGGATGTGGGAATCGTGTCCACGCTGGCCGGATGCGCAAGCACCTTGTTCTCGGCCGCCAGCGCCGCCGCCGTGTACTGCGTAATCATGAAGCCGGAATTGAGGCCACCGTGCTCTGTGAGGAATGCGGGCAGGGTGTGTGCGTTGCTCGCCTCATCGGTCAGCCGCATGGTGCGCCGCTCGGAGATGTTGCCCAGTTCGGTCATTGCCATGGCCAGGTAATCCATGGCAATGGCCAGCGGCTCGCCGTGGAAGTTGCCACCTGAAAGCACCGTAATCTCGCCCAGGCTCTCGTCGCCGGTCTCTTCAATGAAGAGCAGCGGGTTATCTGTGACCGAGTTGAGTTCGATCTCCATGGCCCAACGTGCGTAGGCAATTGCATCGCGTACCGCCCCATGCACCTGGGGGATGCAGCGCAGCGTGTAGGCATCCTGCACGTTTGTGGGGTCGGCGTGGCGGGTGAAGTCGCTGCCGGCCAGCAGCGCGCGCAGATAGGCCGCGCAGTTGATTTGGCGCGGATAGGGGCGCAAGTCGTGGATGCGCGCGTCGAAGGCAAGCGGCGTGCCGTGGAGCGCCTCCAGGCTGAGACAGCCCGCCACGTCGGCCACGCGGCTCAACATGCGCGCGCGCTGGCTCTCGAGCGTTCCCAGTGCAGTCATCACCGAGGTGCCGTTGGTCAGCGCTAACCCCTCCTTGGCGGCCAGTGTGGCCGGCGCAAGGCCCACGTGCGCGAGGGCATCGTTGCCCGCCAGCACGGAATTCTCGACGCGCGCTGCGCCCATGCCAATCAGCACCAGCGCCATGTGCGCAAGGGGCGCGAGGTCGCCGCTGGCGCCAAGCGACCCTTTCTCGGGAATCACAGGATAGACGCCGCGGTTGAGCAACTCGATGAGCAGATCGAGCGTGGCTGGACGAATACCCGAAACGCCGCGGGCGAGCGTGTTGGCGCGAATCAACATGATGGCGCGCGTCGTCGCCGCATCAAAGGGATTGCCGACGCCGACGGCGTGGCTCATGACAATGTTGCGCTGCAGTTGCATCACCTGATCGGCGGGGATAATGCGATCCTTGAATGCACCAAAGCCCGTGGTTATGCCATAGGCGACCGTGCCGCGCGCAATCAACTCCTGTACGGCAGCGGCCGCGCGCTGGACGCGTGGCCGGGCGCCCGCGGCCAGTGCAACCTGCGGCGCGCCGGCTGCGCCGTGTGCGACTGCCATCACCTGCTCGATTGTCAGGCTTTCGCCGTCAAGAAGTACTGGTTCCATATCCTCTTCCGTCTGTCCTGAATGCACCACGCGAATTGTAGCGGAAGGCCTCCCGGCCTTCGTTTTGGGGGCCATGCACCACGGTGGCCGCGAACTGAAGGCCGGGAGGCCTTCCGCTACGAAGTACGGCGGCGGGCACGGGCCTAGAGCACAACCCGCCCGCGCTTAATCACCATTGACACGAGGTTGATGCCCAGCCAGTAGGGCAGCAGGCGGTAATCCGCCAGGTCGAGCATGAGCAGGTCGGCGTCCTTGCCTACCTCGAGCGACCCAATGCGGTCGGCAAGCCCCAGCGCAGCGGCCGCGTTGATTGTGCAGCCGTTGAGCGCCTGCGCGGGCGTCATGCGGTATTGGCGGCAGGCAAGCGCCATGACATATGGAAGCGAGTAACAGGGCGCCGAACCGGGGTTGAAGTCAGTCGCCAGAGCCACAGCCGCACCCGCCCCAATCCACGCCTGCGCGTCGGCGTAATGCGACGCGCCCAGGTGAAAGTTGACTGCGGGCAGCAGTACGGCCACAGTGTCCGACGCGGCCAGTTGCGCCATTTCGGCGGGCGGGGTTACGTCGAGATGGTCCGCCGAGATGGCGCCCACCTCCACCGCCAGCGCCGCGCCACCCAGCGAGTGGAATTGGTCCACATGCAGCTTGGGCATCATGCCATTGGCGCGCCCGGCGCGCAGCACGGCGGACGTCTGCTCGAGATCGAACGCGCCTGTTTCGCAAAAGGCGTCGCAGAAAAGCGGCGCCCCCTGTGTGGCAAAAGCCGAGGATGCGTGCCAGGCCGCGGCTGCCGGAATCAACTCCTCAACAACCATCTGCACATAGCCGTTGGCGTCGCCTGCGTACTCGGGGGACACGGCGTGCGCCGCCAGGAGCGTGGGCAGCACTGTGCATGCGTGGCGCTGCGCCAAGGACGCAATGACGGCCAGGTGAGCCATCTCGCTGTCGAACGATAGACCGTACCCCGTCTTGATTTCGACGGTGGTTGTGCCCATGGCAATCATGGCATCGAGGCGCGCGCGGGCGTCGGCCTGCAGGTGCAGCGCCGTGGCCGCTCGCGTGGCGCGTACGGTGCTCAGGATGCCGCCGCCCGCCGCCAGAATGTCAAGATAGGGCACGCCGCGCAGCTTCATCTCCCACTCGGCGGCGCGTTCGCCCGTAAAGATGAGATGCGTGTGGCAATCGACAAACCCGGGGCAAAGGACGCGCCCGGACGCGTCAATCGCTTCGTGGGCTGGATAGGCGGCACGCAGCTCGGCGCTGGGGCCAACGGCAATGATGCGACCGTCGCTCACCGCAACCGCGCCGTCGGCAATGACGCCGACATCGTCCAGCGCGGGGCCGCGCCGAGGCGCAGCACCACCGCCGCAGGTCACGACCTGCGAGGCGCTATGGATGAGGAGATCAGCACGTGGCATACGTGCAGTCTACCCCAAATGGAGCGAATTTGTATATGGAGCGACGGAAACATCGGGGAAGAACGGCGGTAAACAGACGTTTTCACGACATGCGCGTGGCAGTTACGTTTTCGGGCTCTTTCGATCTCCCACCACCGCGGCAAGAATCGCCTGAATGGCCTCATCGCTCTCGGCGGGGTTGGGCTCGTCACCGTTTGCGCTCGCCGCGGTCTCGGGGGCAGGCGTCACCGAGGAAGCGACGCTATCCACGACATCGCCGCCGCGCTGCGCAATATCCCACTGCGAGAAGGCCTGCAGGTCCCCAGTCACCTTCTGCATCACAAAGGCGACGAGCGCGAGGTCATCCACCAGTCCAAAGCCAGCCAGGATGTCGGGGACGAAATCGAAGGGCATGACGAAGTAGACCAGCGCTGCGCCGATTGCGGCCATGGTGGCCCAGGGCACGGCGCGATACTCGCGGCGTGCGTAGGCGCGCAACATGCGCCCCATGAGCAGAATCGGCGCAAACGTGGCCGCCACAATGCCGCCCTTCTGTTCGGCGGCAGCGGCGCGGCGCGAGGCGTCGTTTGCCAGCTTCTGCATCTTGGCAGGGTCACGCAGTGTGCGCTGGGCGCTGCGGCTTACACTCCGCAAGAGACCCGCAAGCGCCGTCACGCGCAGAATTTTCAGCATGGCCTTTCATTCCTTCCGTGTAACAAGGGCTGCCTGTTCCAGGCTTCAAAGATCTTGCATGGGAATCTTGATCCCATGCGCCCGCGCAAAGTGAATCGCTTCGGGATAGCCGGCGTCGGCGTGACGCACCACGCCCATACCTGGGTCGCTTGTCAGTACTCTCTCCAAACGCTTTGCAGCCGCCTGCGTTCCATCCGCCACAATCACCTGGCCGGCGTGGATGCTGTAGCCAATGCCCACGCCGCCACCGTGGTGGATGCTGACCCAGGTGGCCCCGTTGACGGCATTGACCATGGCATTGAGCAGCGGCCAGTCGGCGATGGCATCCGAGCCGTCGCGCATGGCCTCTGTCTCGCGGTTGGGGCTGGCGACGGAGCCGGCATCCAGGTGGTCGCGGCCAATCACAATCGGCGCCTTCACCGCACCTGACGCCACCAGTTCGTTGAGGCGCAAGCCTGCGCGCGCCCGCTCGCCGTAGCCAAGCCAGCAGATGCGCGCCGGCAGCCCCTGGAACGCAACCTGTTCCTGCGCCATGCGCAGCCAGCGGATCAGATGCTTGTTCTCGGGAAAGAGCTCCATGATCGCGCGATCGGTCGTGTAGATGTCCTCCGGGTCGCCCGAGAGCGCCACCCAGCGGAATGGCCCCTTGCCTTCGCAGAATAGGGGGCGAATGTAGGCGGGCACAAAACCGGGGTAGTTGAACGCTTCCTTCAACCCGTTATCAAACGCACGCTGGCGCAGATTGTTGCCGTAGTCAAAGACGACCACGCCCTGCGCCTGCCAATCGAGCATGGCCTGCACGTGCGCCGTCATCGAATCCGTGGCGCGCTGCAGGTAGCCGGCGGGGTCGGCCACGCGCTGCGCGGCCGCCGCGGCCACACTCATGCCCGCGGGGATGTAGCCATACATGGGGTCATGCGCCGAGGTCTGGTCGGTGACCACATCGGGGCGCACGCCGCGCGCCACCAGTTCGGGCAGCACGGCGGCGGCGTTGGCCACCAGCGCCACCGAGAGCGGCGCCTGCGCGGCGCGCGCTTCCTCCACCCAGGTCATCGCCTCCTCAAGGTCAGCAGTCACGCGATCGACCTGGCGCAGCGCCAGCCGTCGCTCAGCGCGCCAGGGGTCCACTTCCACACAGAGGGCGACGCCCTCGTTCATGGTCACGGCCAGGGGCTGGGCGCCGCCCATCTCGCCCAGCCCGGCGGTGAGGACGAACTTGCCCTTGAGCGTGCCCCATCCCTCCTGGCGAGCGAGCGCGCCCAGCGTTTCGTACGTACCCTGCAAGATGCCCTGCGTGCCGATATAGATCCACGAGCCGGCGGTCATCTGCCCGTACATGATCAGGCCGGCCTTCTCCCACTTGTCGAAATTCTCCTGCGTGGCCCAGTGGGGCACGATGTTGGAGTTGGCGAGCAACACGCGCGGCGCATCCTCGTGCGTGCGGAAGACAGCCACGGGTTTGCCCGACTGTACAAGCAGGGTCTCGTCCGGCTCCAGTTTGCGCAACGATTCGAGGATGGCCTCGAGCGCCTCCCACGAGCGCGCCGCCTTGCCCCGCCCACCGTAGACAATCAGGTTATCGGGGTCGAAGGCCACCTCCGGGTCCAGATTGTTCTGGAGCATGCGGTAGGCGGCTTCGATCTGCCAGTTCCTGCATGTGAGTTGGGTGCCGCGTGGGGCGCGCATGGGTTTTGGCATGGAAGGTGAATTCGTTGATTGGTTGACTGGTTGAATGGTGGACTTGTGGACTGATTGCTGGGCCACAGGCCGCAAGGACTATGGTATACGCCCCTTGACGGCCCAGGCGCGCATGGCCAGGTTTATTGACCCATCGGCCGCGCGCGGCAGCACGCGATCGAGGTGGTCGCGAATGGCCTCGCGCTCTGCCGGCGGCCGCGACAGCACGTAGGCCGGTGACGGGAACCTGCCGCCGGCGACAAAGGGCTTCCAGTAATCATCGAAATCGATAAAGTGCGCCTGCGCCTCAATCGCACTGGTATCCACCTGATCAAAGCCCATGCGCTCGAAGAGCGCCTGCAGCGCCGCCGGCCGGCAGAGCGGGAAGCGCGGCCCCTCGTCCGCCTCCAGTGCGGCGCTGTTCACGGCAATCGCCGCGTCCCAGAAGTAGCGCAGCCACTCCATGCGCTCGGCATAGTCCCACACATAGAGCCCAACGACCGCACCCGGTGTGGCCACACGCTTCACCTCCGCCAGCGCAGCCTCCGGGTCGGGCAGGAAGTTGAAGACCAGTCCGGAGACTGCGCCATCAAACGTATGGTCGGCCGCTGGAATGTCCGTTGCAGTGCCCATCTGGAAGCGTGCGCGCGGATCGGGCAGCAACTGCGCGGCATAGTCCACAAACGCAGCGGAGGGATCAACGCCAAGCACTTCCTGAGGTGCGCAACACTCAATCAGCGCGCCGCACAGCGCACCCGAGCCGCAGCCCACATCCACCAAGCGCAGACCGGCAGGCGGCGCCAGCCAGCGCAGGAATGGGACAGCGATCATGCGGCTCCAGCGCCCCATGTACTGTTCATAGAGTGCGCCACCCGCCCACTCTTCGCCCGGAAGACTTGCCACGCTCCACCCCTTTGAACGAAGTCGTGGGTGTTGGGGGCGCCCACTTGCCTGATCATCAATCGTCAAGTCTCAATCGTGCCTCTACTGGCTCCATTTGGTCGGCTCGCGGTCCCAGCGGTGGGCGCGCAGGGCTTGGTGAAGGTCGGCCGGCAGAGACCCGGCGTCACTGGTGGCGATGTTTTCACGCACGTGCTTCTGCTTGCGCATGCCGGGGATGATCGTGCTCACCGTCGGTTCGTTGAGAATGAAACGCATGGCCAACTGCGCCATGTTCATTCCATCCGGAATGAGTGGGCGCAGCGCTTCGGCGCGGTCGACACTTGCGTTCAGATTCTCCGACACAAAGTAGGTGTTGCGCCAGTCGCCCTCGGGCCAGGTGGAATCCTTCGTCAGGTTGCCGGTCAGCGTGCCCTCGTCATAGGGGACGCGCGCAATCACCGCCACATCGTGCTCACGGCAAGCAGGGAAAAGCGCATCTTCGGGATTCTGGTCGAAGATGTTGTAGATCACTTGCACGGCATCAATCAGCCCGCTCTTGACTGCCGCCACACCATTCCACGGCTCCCAGCGGTTGATGCTGATGCCGATGGCGCTGAAAAGCCCCTGGCGACGCAGGTCATCCACCTTGTTCGCCCAGCGGTCGTCGTGCGTCCACGAGTCCTCCCAGGTGTGAAACTGGAAGAGGTCGAACGAATCGAGGCCCGCATTGCGCAGGCTCCACTCCACATACTGCTCAATGTGATCCGGCGGGAAGCAATCGTCAAGCGTAAACTCGCGGCGACTGGGCCAGTTGAAGTTCTTGGGGGGTAACTTGGTTGCGGTGTAGAGGCGCGTATTGGGGTTGGCGCGCACGAGGCGCCCGAGCAAACCCTCGCTGTGGCCGGCGCCATAACCCCAGGCTGTGTCGTAGAAGTTGCAGCCCAGCTCCACGGCCAATTGCAGCGACTGCATCGACTCGTCGTCATCCGAACCGGACCAGCCCCCCATGCCCCACATGCCATAGCCCACCTCGCTCACATTCCAGCCTGTGCGGCCAAAGCGGCGATAGTTCATCTTGTGCCTCCTGCGTGTATGCGTGTGTAATTGATTATGTCGAAACGGCGGTCGCTGCGCGCCCGCAGCCTGACAGACGCTTGCGCGCCCCTTCCCCGTTCAGTTACCATGAGTGGTGTTCATTCTAGCACAGGCGCGGTACGCTGTGGCGACGCCGTGGATTGCCTGGGCGAGACTCACCCCGAAGACATCAAACTGGAGCGTTGCTGATGGGCAAGAACAACCGCAAAGGCAAGTGGCAATCGGTCAGCATGAAGCAATATCGGGTTGCGCCAAAGTCCAAGGTGAAACTGGACGACGCAGAGAAGTGGGATCCGAATGATAAGAGCCGGTTTGGCGTCAACAAAGACGAGGCTGAAGCTCTACTGATTGAGATGAATGCGCGGCTCGAGGCGCTGCAGGAATTGCTCTACGCCGAGGGCAAGCACAAAGTGCTGATCGTGCTCCAGGCCATGGACACCGGCGGCAAGGACGGCACTATCCGCCACGTCTTTGAGGGCGTAAACCCGGCGGGCGTGGATGTTGCCTCCTTCAAGGTTCCCAACAGCGAGGAACTGGCGCATGATTACCTGTGGCGTATTCACAAGCAAACGCCGGGACGCGGCCAGATGGTGATCTTTAACCGCAGCCACTATGAAGATGTGCTCGTGGTGCGCGTCGAGAACCTCGTGCCGGACGAGGTGTGGAAGCGCCGCTACGACCAGATTAACGACTTCGAGCAGATGCTGGCGCAGGAAGGGACGCTGATCCTCAAGTTCTACCTCCACATCGACCTCGACGAACAGAAGAAACGCCTGCAGGCGCGCCTCGATGACCCTTCAAAACACTGGAAGTTCGCCATCGGTGATCTTGAGACGCGCGCCAAGTGGCCCGATTACGTCGCGGCCTATGAGGACGCCATCTCCAGGACAAGCACCGAATGGGCCCCCTGGTATATCATTCCCGCCAACCGCAAGTGGTATCGCAACCTCGTCATTTCCAAAGTGCTGATCGACGCCCTCGAAGGGCTGCAGATGAGCTACCCCGAGGCGGAAGCGGGGCTGGACAAGGTCGTCATCGTCTAGACTCTCCCCAGAGCGGAGCTCGTTCGCACCATGAGTTGGAACCCCGTGGTATTTGTGATGATTGACGGTCTGCGCCCGGACGCACGCATGCACGCCGCTTTGCCTGCGCTCGACGGGCTGATTGCCGGCGGCGCGTCCTCGCTCGTCGCCCAGTCCACCATGCCCTCCATGACACTGCCCTGTCACATGACAATCTTTCACAGCGTGCCGCCTACGCGCCACGGCATCACCTCCAACGCCTATCACCCCATGGCGCGTCCGCTGCCGGGGCTGATTGAGCAAGCCAAGGCGCACGCCAGGCGCAGCGCCTTCTTCTATAATTGGGAGCCGCTGCGCGACCTCAGCCGCCCCGAGATTCTCGACTTCGCATGGTACCGCGACGGCATTTACCAGGCCGACGGCGACGATTTGCTTGCCGACGCCGTGCTCACCTACCTGCCCGACCTGCAGCCCGACTTCGCGTTCATCTATCTGGGCACGGTGGACACCGCCGGCCACTACTACGGCTGGATGAGCGATGGTTATCTGCGTCAGGCCGAACGCGTGGACGGCTGCCTTGCGCAAGTGCTGGCCGCGCTGCCGCCCTCGGCGCATGTACTTGTGCAGGCAGACCACGGCGGCCACGACCGCATCCACGGCACGGATATGGTCGAGGATATGACGATTCCGTGGGTTGTGGCCGGGCCGCGCATCAAACGCGGCCACACCATAGCGCAGCCCGTCTCGCTGCTCAATACCGCGCCCACCCTGGCGGCGCTGCTCGACGTTCCGCCCCACAGGGAGTGGGAGGGAACGGTGGTGGAAGAAGCGTTTCTGGAGCAACCCGGCGCGTAGTTCACGTCTCCGGTGTGACGTCCTGGTTTGTGGCCGCACACACAAAGGGTCAATGCACCACGCTGTGCATTGACCCTTTGTATCGGAGTAAATATGCTTTGTTAATTAGCCGCAACGCTTACGAGAGAAGTTCTGCCTCTGCCTGCGTAATCGCAAAGTCCATGATCTGCAGCGCCTCATCCACTTCGTCGCGAGTCACCACCAGCGGCGGAATCACACGCATCGCGTTGTAGCCGCAGCCCATGAGCAGCAGACCGTGCTCGAAGGCAATCTCCTCCACTCGGTTGCGCAACTCGGGCGCGGTCTCTTTGGTCGCCTTGTCCTTGACAAACTCGACGCCAACCATGAGGCCAATGCCGCGCACCTCGCCCATGCTGGGGTGGCTTTCCGCCATCTGCTTGAGCGCCGCCAGCATGTAGTCGCCCTGCGCCTCGGCGTTGCGCAGGCCGCCGTTCTCAAGCACGTCAATCGTCGCGAGCGCGGCGGCGCAAGCCAGCGGGTTGCCGCCATAGGTGTTGCCGTGCGCACCGGCAGGCATGGTCATCACGTTCTGCTTGCCCACAAAGCCGCCCAACGGCAAACCGCTGGCAATACCCTTGGCCGTGCACACGATGTCCGGCTCCACACCCCAATGCTCAACGGCCCACCAGCGGCCCGTACGTCCCATGCCCGACTGCACCTCGTCGGCAATCAGCAGAATGCCGTGCTTGTCGCACACTTCGCGCAGCCGCGGGAAGAAGTGGGCGGGTGGCACCACATAGCCGCCTTCGCCTTGAATCGGCTCCACCAGAATCCCGGCCACATCGCTGGGCGGGGCAACCGTCTTGAAGATGACCTGCTCAAGGTAGTTGACAACTGTGTCGCCATAGTCTTCGTCGCCCGGCTGCATGGCGAGCAGTTGGCGATAGGGGTTGGGGTAGGGGATGTGCGTCACATCTCCATAGGGCGCAAAGCCGCGCCGCTGCGCGGGCTTGCTCGCCGTAAAGTTGAGCGAACCCTGCGTGCGCCCGTGGAAGCCGCCCAGGAAGCCAATAAAGCGCTGCCGCCCGGTGTGATAGCGCGCCGCTTTGATGGCGCCCTCCACCGCCTCCGTGCCCGAGTTGCCCAGGAAGACATAGGCAGGCTCATCAAAGGGTGCAATCTCGTCCAGGCGCTCGCTCAACTCCACCCACTTCGTATGGTAAAAGTCGGACGAAATGTGCAGGAACTTCTCGGCCTGCTCCTGAATCGCGCGCACGACGTGCGGATGGCTGTGGCCCGTCGAATTGACGGCAATGCCGGCCACAAAGTCGAGGTAGCGGTTGCCGTCGACGTCGAAGACCTCCGTGCCCAGCCCGTGGTCCATGACAAAGTCGGCCACACGCCCGTAGGCCGGCGCAACCACCTTGCGATCGCGCTCAAGGATTGCGCGCGCTTTGGGACCGGGTACATTCAAGCGGGTAATCTCGCGTGACATCATGCTTCACCTCCGGGCGTGGATTCGAGGACGGTATTTGATTTTCGCAGAAACGATTGCGCATGCAGCGCAGAAGCGACTGCACAGCGCACTTTGTATTGTTTGCGCGGTTACCACGGATTCTGTGCACATATGCTTCCGGCAACTAGCGGGCGCCCAACTCGCGCGAGATATGCGCGGCGGCGGCATGCGTGCGCTCCACAGCAAAGGCCAGCGCCGCGCCGGTGAGGCGGTTGCCGGGACCGCCTACGCTTACCGCCGCCACCGCCACGCCTTCATGGTCCAGAATTGGCGCGGCAACAGCGACAAAGCCTGTCTCGAGTTCGTCCTCGGTAATTGCCACACCCGCCCGGCGAATGGGGACAAGCTGGGCACGCAGCGCGGCCTTGGAGGTGATCGTGCGCGCGGCGCGCGGCTCCAGAGAACCGTCCAGCGCGGCATCCAGTTCTTCGGCGCCCAAGTGGGCCAGCAGCACCTTGCCCGTAGCAGTGGCATGCGCAGGCAGGCGTGCGCCCACATCCTGCGACATGCCCAGCAGGTGGCGGCTGGAGACTTCATCCAGGATCACGACCTCGCGGCCCGCGAGCACTTCGAGCGTGGTGGACTCGCCCGTCTCCTCGGCCAAAACCTCGAGCGCCTGCCGGCTCACGCTGCGCAGGTCGTTGGAACGCATCGCACAGCCGCCCAGCACAATCAGCGTGGGGCCCAGGCGATAGCCGCCTGTGCGCGGGCTGCGCACAATGAAGCCGTCACTCTCAAGCGCGGCCATGAGGCGGTGCACGGTTGCCTTGTTGAGCGCGGCATGCTGCGCCAGGTCAGCCAGGCTCCATTCGGGGCGGGCGTCACTGAAGCATTGAAGCAACGCAAGCGCACGCGAAACGCTCTGCGCGCCAGGGTATGCGCCGCCGGCCTCTGCCGTGCCGGCTGCAACGGGCAGCGCTACATCCATGGTGCTCACGAAGCACCTTCAATCTGTGACTCAATAGTGAATTTCATATTGTGGAATGATTCTACACCATGTGAAATGAATGCGCAAGTGCCAATGAATGCAACCGACGACGCGAAGGCGCAGAGACGCAACGGAAGCGCAAAGAACTGCAGCAACAAGAAGAGCAATACTTGTTGTTGCAGCTCTTTGCGCTTCCGTTGCGTCTCTGCGCCTTCGCGTCGCCGGTACGTCGTTTTGCGCCGGGGTGTCAGTTTCTGTGTGTGGCGGGCGCAGGCCAGGCTGGGTCGAGGAAGTGCTGAATCTCTATGAGGTATCCGTTTGGGTCGCGCACGAAGCAGTGGTAGATGTTGTACGCAGCATTCAACTGTGGCTGCTTCTCGAGCGCGACGCCCGCTTCAGTCAGGCGCTGCGCCCACGCGTCCACCTCATCCGTCACCAGCGTCAGGATCACGGCCTGCGGCGCACGTGCGTCGTCCACAAGTACGGTTGCGCGTGTGCAGAAGCCCACGAAGGCATCACCAGCCACCCGATAGATGAGGCAGACGCCCTGGTCGAGCACAAGCGACAGGCCCAGTACGCCTTCGTAAAAGGCTGCGGTGGAGGCAAGGTCGCTTGTGAAGAGAAAGGTCACCTGCTGCGCAAAGGGCCGCATGGCGCTATTCGTCGTCGTCGTTTTCGCCGGCCGGCACAGAGGCGCTCTCCTCGGTGACAGCGGTTACCCACGCGCTGTCGCCATTGGCCACTGCGTCTCCAGGCGCCGTCAGGTCGGCTACATACATGGCCGCGCCGATGATGCCGGCATCGTTGAGCAGTTGCGCGGGCACCAGGCGCGCGCGCGTTTTGAGGAAGTGAAGGAATTTATCCTGCTTCTTGCTCACGCCGCCGCCTATGATGAAGAGGTCAGGCGAGAGATAGAACTCCACCGCCGCCAGATATTCGTTGACGCGTTCAGCCCATTGCTCCCACGACAACGCCTCTTCCTTGCGGATGCGCGCGGCAGCGCGGTGCTCAGCATCCTTGCCGCGAATTATGAGATGGCCGAACTCGGTGTTGGGCAGCAGTTTGCCCTCTACAAATACCGCAGTGCCAATCCCTGTACCGAAAGTGAGCATGACAGTGACGCCCGCCTGGCCGCGGCCTGCACCAAAGGTCATCTCGGCCACGCCCGCCGCGTCGGCGTCGTTGAGCACACGCACAGGGCAGCCGGTGGCGCGCTCAAAGAGCTTGACGCCATCCACATTCGGCCAGCGCTTGTCCACATTGGCCGCCGTCTGGATGACGCCGTGGTAGACAATGCCCGGGAAGGTAATGCCTACGGGGCCGCGCCAGCTGCAATCTGTGACGATCTGCGCCACAAGAGGCGCTACGGCGTCGGGGTGCGATTCGACCGGCGTGTCGTAGCGCACGCGCTCGCTGGCCAGCGCGCCCCGCTCCAGGTCCACAATCGCTCCCTTGACGCCGCTGCCACCGATGTCGATCCCCAGTGCTTGCTTCATGGTGCCTCGCTGATGTGGGGCGCAACGTGTGCTATTGCCACGCGCGCCAGGTGTCAAATTGTCCGAACTGCGTGCAGCCCTCGACCCTATGCCGCGGCCAATGTGCGCACAATTTGGTCCAGATGCGCCTCGCCGTGGTTGCCATAGGTGCGCAGCACATCTTCCATTGTGTAAATGCGGCCCATTTCGGGGTGGTTTCCCGTGCGCGCCCAGTCGTCGGCCGCGAGGCTTTCCCACAGCACAACCCAGCGCGCATGCAGACCGCGCAGCAGCGCAAGCGAGTCGCTGATATCGGCCTTGGCGGCATCGGGCAATTCCGCCCAGCTATCCTGCAAGTAGGGTTTATAGGTGGGGTTGTCCTCAGTCAGCATCAATTTGCAGCGAATGAAGCTGTTCATGTGCGCATCAGCCAGGTGATGCACATTCTGCGCCACGCTCCATTCGCCGGGCAGCGGCCGCGCCACAAGCTGCTCGGGCGTGAGGGAGCCAACAAGGTCTGCAAGCAGCTGCGGCAGCGATGCAATTTTGGCAATCAGTACGGCGCGTTCTTCAGGTGTCATATGGACCTCGTTGCTCTCAAAGGGGCTAGGCAGGGGAGTACTCAGGCACAACCTGTTCAAGGATCATGCAGCCAGAATGCGTTGAATCTGCTCAAGATGGATTTCACCGTGGCTCGAATACCTGGCCAGCATCTCCTCAAGTGTCGATACGACTCGCGTCTCCGCATGGGTGCCGACACGCGCCCATGCCGCATCGGGCAAGTTGAGCAAAAGCACATGCCAGCGCGAATGGAGCCCGTGCAGCAGGTCAAGTGACGTCTCAAGCGCCGCATTGTCGGCGTCGGGCAATGCGCCCCAGGCAGACTCATTGTATGAGCCGTATTTCGGATTCTCTTCGGTTAGCACGAGCTTCATGCGCACAAAGCTAACCATGCGCGAATCAGCCAGGTGGTGCACAACTTGCGCCACACTCCACCCGCCCGTATCCGGGCGGACCGTCAGCTGGGCCTGTGAGTGCGTTGTCAACAACGCATCCAGTTGCTGCGGCAATGTGGAAAATCGGACTATCAGCGCGCCACGTTCGTCGCGTCTCATCTGGCAGTTGTTCCTGTGCAACAAATGGAAGTGCTGGGAGCCTGGCGCAGTGCGTTCGCAGGCCATTATAGGCCAGTCCAGCCTTGCGCGACAAGGCTTGTTCGAGAGTGATTGCGCGCACCGGCAATGGGTGCACGCAATTGGCTGCCGCCGCACCGACGCGGGTACAATAAGCGTACCCACTCACTCGACCTCGAGCGCACAACCCCGGAGGGTTCCATGTCCGTCGATGCCCATGCAGGCGAACACCCAGCCGCCACACGCCTCGTGAATCTCCCGCGCCTCATGGCTGATTACTACACGCAAGTGCCCAACGTGAACGAATCCGCCCAGCGCGTCGCCTTCGGCACGTCGGGCCACCGTGGTTCGCCCGCCGAGGCTAGCTTCAACGAGGCGCACATCGTCGCCATCGCCCAGGCCATCAGCGAGTATCGTCAGGAACAGGCCATCTCCGGCCCGCTCTTCCTGGGTATGGACACGCACGCGCTCTCCGAAGCGGCGCAGCGCACCGCAATTGAGGTCTTTGCCGCGCGCGGTGACCGCGTGATCATGCAGCAGGCACTGGGCTACACACCCACGCCCGCCATCTCGCACGCCATTCTTACTTACAACCGCGGCCGCCGCTCGGGATTGGCCGATGGCGTGGTCATCACCCCATCGCACAATCCTCCCGAGGATGGCGGCTTCAAATACAACCCGCCCAACGGCGGCCCCGCCGACACCGCGACAACGCGCACTATCCAGACACGCGCCAACGTGCTCCTGGCCGAAGGTATCGAGAAAGTGGCGCGCGTGCCCTATGCGCGCGCGATTACACAGGAAAACATCACTGCCTATGACTATGTGATGCCCTATGTGCGCGACCTGGCCAATGTGCTCGATATGGAGGCAATCGCGGCTTCGGGGCTGCGCATCGGCGCCGACCCGCTCGGTGGCTCGAGCCTGGCCTACTGGGAGCCGATTGCGGAGACCTATGGGCTGAACATCAGCATCGTCAACCCTGTACTCGACGCCACCTTCCGCTTCATGCCGCTCGACTGGGACGGCAAGATTCGCATGGATTGCTCGTCGCGCTATGCCATGGCCGACCTGATCGCGCTCAAAGATCAGTTCGACATTGCCTTTGGCAACGACCCCGACGCCGATCGCCACGGCATTGTGACCCCCAGCGCGGGCCTGATGAATCCCAACCACTACCTGGCTGTCGCCATCAACTATCTCTTTCGCACGCGCACGGGCTGGCGGCCTGACGCCGCCGTCGGCAAGACGCTTGTCTCCAGTTCGATGATCGATCGCGTAGCCGCGGGGTTGAGCCGCACGCTTTGCGAGGTGCCGGTGGGCTTCAAGTACTTTGTCGAGGGGCTGGTGGATGGCTCGTTCGGCTTCGGTGGCGAGGAGAGCGCAGGCGCCTCCTTCTTGCGCAAGAACGGCGCCGTATGGACAACCGACAAGGACGGCATTTTGCTGGCGCTGCTGGCCGCCGAGATCACTGCCACCACCGGCCGAGACCCGGCGCAGCACTACAAGGAACTTGAAGCGGCCTACGGCAGCCCCGTTTATGAGCGCGTGGATGCCCCCGCCACGCCTGCGCAGAAGCAGGCGCTGGCCGAGCTATCACCCGAGATGGTGCTGGCCACGGAGATGGCGGGCGAGCCGATTGTCGCCACGCTGACGCGCGCGCCGGGCAACAATGCGCCGATTGGCGGCCTCAAGGTCGTGACGGAGAACGGTTGGTTTGCCGCCCGCCCCTCGGGCACCGAGGATGTCTACAAGATCTACGCCGAGAGCTTTCTGGGGGTGGATCACCTGCGCGCGATTCAGCAGGAGGCGCGCGCCATCGTCAGCACGGCACTGGCGAAAAAAGCCTGACAGAGAGGTCACAGAGGGAACAGAGGACCACGGATAAGAGCAACGGCAGAACAGCAACTTCGGGTTGTTGTTCTGCCGTTGCTCTTCTCTGTGGTCCTCTGTTCCCTCTGTGACCTCTCTGTGTCAGGCTTGTACGTACTAGAGTATCGCGCGCAATTCCTCAATGGACGCGTTGCCGCCGCTGAGGATGAGCGCGGTGCGCTGCCCCTTCACCAGTTCGGGGAAGCTAAGCGCAGCCGCCAGAGAGGCCGCGCCGGCGGGCTCGGCCAGCGTCTTCGCCTTCTCGAGGTAGAGGCGCATGGCTGCACGCATGGCGTCGTCGCTTACCAGCACAAAGTCGTCAAGCTTCTCCCACAGAATTGCCTGGGGCATCATGAAGGCCTCACCCGTGGCCAGCCCTGCCGCGAAGGTGTGGATTGGCGCCGAACGCGCGGCGTGGTCGCGCCATGAGAGGTAGCCTGCGGGTGCGCCCTCGGCAGCCACAGCGACGACGCGCACGGCGGGGTTGATGGCCTTGGCAACCAGCGCCGCGCCCGCCGCGCCGCTGCCCCCGCCCAGTGGCACAAAGATCAACTCAATGCCCGGCTGCTGCACAAGGATTTCCAGCGTCTGCGTGGCGACGCCGGCAATCAGCAGCGGCTCATCACCCGAGGAGACAAAGCGCAGCCCTTGCTCTGCCTCGAGCGTACGGCCATAGAGTTTGCACGCCTCAAAGTCGGCGCCATGGAAGTGCACAGTGGCGCCCAGGCTGCGCATGGCATCCACCTTGAGCGGATTGGCGCCCTCGGGCACGACAATGTGCGCCGCCACGCCAAAGAGGCGCGCCGCGTAGGCAATGGACTGGCCGTGGTTACCCGTTGAGGCCGTCACGACGCCGCGAGCACGCTGGTCGGCAGGCAAATGCGCCAGGAAGTGAATGCCGCCGCGCACCTTGAATGCGCCGACAGGCTGATAGTTCTCATGCTTGACCCACGTTTCGGCCCCCACCACGGCGTCGAGCGCGGGGTAGTTGTGCAGAGGCGTGGGCTGCAGGTAAGGGCGGATTGTGCGCTGGGCGCGCAGCACGTCGGCCAGTGTCAGGTCAGCCATGAGGAAGAACCGATCCGGAGGTTGGGGGTTGGGGGTTGGTCATTGGCTGCAGGCTCGCAACTGCAGCTGACAAATTGTATTGGGTAAGTGCTGCATCCTGCAAGTGAGACGGTCTTTCGTAGCGGTTGCTTTAGCTGCCGTACTGACCAATCGCACCGTGACAAAGACGAACGGCGGCTGAAGCCGCCGCTACGAATCCGCGACGTACCTGCCGGATGCAGCAGTAAGTCGCAAAGAGCAATTTGGCGCAGCGATTGTCCAAGTGGCCGTTTCTATTGCCACCTGTAAGTTGCCAGTGAATGACTCAACCAGTCAACCTGCTGCATCTACGAGTAGCGCCGCAGTTCATCATCGGCCGCAAGGCGCGCCGGGGTCAGCCGGTCGTAGGCAATCGAGAGCAGCAGCCACAGGAAGACGCCAGCCACAAAGCCTGCGGTGGCCCATAGCCACATCCCGCCCAACATCAGGCCACCCAGCGCGCCCAGCGCACTGCCCATCACTGCAAAGAGCAGCAGAGTTATCAACATGGTTCCCTCGATTCATGGTCACAGCCGGGAAGAAACCGTGGGGACGGTTCCAGAGCCACCCGGGCAAAACTGCGTGCGCTGACAACTTACCATGAATCGAGGGGGTTTGCGCGTGTCACGCGTCACACGCCGGATACAAACCGAACGACGGTCCGAGTTCAGTCCGCAGAACGCACTGCGCGCAAGCTGCAGGCCGTTGACTTAGCGTCCGCCGAGGGTGCGTTTGACTTCGCGGCGCGCCATAATCAGTGCAATGAGGGTGCTGAGCGCAGCGATGCCTAGCTTCGTGAGGTCAATGATCGGCTCCACCTTTACGCCGTCGGGGCGAATCGAGATGACCGCCACGGGTCGCCCCATGGAGCCGCCACCGCCACCGCCACCGGCGCCGCCGGCCTGGCGATCCGCATCGCTGCCGCCGCCGTACCCAACGCCAACCCCCACATTCAACTCGTTGCAGGTGATGACGGCCGTGTCGCCAATCACCACCGGCTCCTGGAAGACGGCGTTGGGTGACGCCGCCTCGAGTGCACGCTCGATCAAGGCATTTGCTTCCTGCGCGCTGCCGATGTTTCGCGCCCAAAACGAAGCGCCTGCCTGCGAACCGGCCGTGCTGCCATCCTTCTCTTCTTCAGCCATTTTGTTCTCCATGGACTCTACATGCGCGCGCGGCGCGCGCCAAATATCGCGGCAAAGAGCCCCAGGGCGATCAACGCCCAGCGGGTGACGTCGACAATCTTCACTGCCTCGCGCCGCCCGTCGGCGTGCACAACATCCAGTCCCACAGGCGTGTTCCAGGCATAGGCCACCGGCCCCAATCGCCACGCCAGCGCGAACGCGCACGGCGTGATCAGACTTCCGGCAACCTCAATGGGGTTGCCGGTGTGCATCCCAATTGAAAAGTGTCGCTGCATGAACTCTCCCTTCAACGCGTGCGGTTGCCTCTGATTTGCGGCAGGCTGAGCATATACCGATAGCATGAACGATGCATCTATCCAAAGTACGGTTAGGGTGGGCGTCAGTGAAACACGCAGGGCTTCTCGGAAGTCATCGCGGTGCGGTCCGCGCCCGCGCGTGCCGCCTTCCTGGCTCTTGAGAAGCTCTGACTGAAGACGACGCAGATATTGCGCGCACACCTCTTTTATGCCAAGATCACCGAACAAACACCTTTGCGCGCGAATGCGCGACCTGATTGCGAGTGAACCATGCAGCAAGCTGCCCCCGCGCCCATTACGCGGCAGAAAGTCTATTTGGTGGTGGCGCTCTTTGCGCTGGCACTGGCCGCGTCGACGGGGGTGCTTATACGCTTTGGCCTGGTGAGCGGCTTCCCCGCCTGGGCAAACAACTACACGGCCATGCGCCACGCACACAGCCATCTCATGTACTTTGGCTGGGGCACGCTGGCCATCATGGCGTTGATGTGGGCATGGCTGCCGGGCCAAACGGGGCTGCCGCTGCCGCGCGGCACGGGCTGGCAGCTCGGTCTGACGGCGATCCTCTCGCTGCTCAGCTTTCCCGCCTTCTGGGCCAACGGCTATGGCAGCACCGAGATTCTGGGCCGCTCACTTCCGCTCGGTTCCATGGCCGCGGCGCTGAATGGGCTTCCCTGGTTCTTCTTCGCGTGGCTCTACGTGCGCGCCACGCGCAATCTGCGCGTGCGCTCGCTGGCTTTGCAGTTGTGGGACTGGGCACTGCTCCTGCTCATGCTGGCCTCGGCGGGTGCGCTTGGGCTCGGCATGCAGGTCGCGCTGGGCGTCGAAAGCCACGCGCTGCGCGAGGCGTCGCTTCACCTCTTTCTTGACCTTTTTGCCACGGGCTGGTTCACGCTGGCTACGCTTGGCCTGCTCTGGGCCTGGGTGGGAACCGATCAGCAGCCACGCGGGTGGATGCCCACGCAGTCGGTGGGAATCTGCCTGGGCGTCACCTTTGTGCTGGGAATGTCGCCTGCCGTTGTTTCGCCCTTCCTGTTCTGGTTTGCTGCGTTGATGAACGCTGTGGCCGCGCTCTTGCTGGCGCGCCATCTGTGGGCGCTGTCGCAACGGCGCGTCCACCTGCCGCCGGCCACTCGCTTTGGCCTGTTGATGTTCGCCGCGTATTTGCTCACGGCGCTGGCAATTCTGGCGCCGGAGCTCTGGCGCTGGTCGTCGGGCACCCAACTGCGCGTTTTCTACCTGCACCTGCTGTTGCTGGGCTGGATGAGCAGCGCACTGATAGGCCTTGTGCTCAGCGCACTGGGGTTCTTCTCGGCGCGTGTGCAGCGGGGGATGGCGTGGGCGTGGAGTGCGGGCGTGGGCGTCTTGCTGCTTGCGCTGCTGGGACTGGGGCTGGCGAGCGTCATCCCCATTTCGGCTCTGTTCTGGCTGCGCGTGTCAGCCTGGAGCAGCATCATTCCCGCCACGGTGGCGACTGTGGCGTTCCTGCTGGCGGCGCTCGGTCTGGTGTGGCGTGGCGCAGATGCGCCTACCGCTGCCCCGCGTAGCCCGAATACGGCGCAGGCGTCCGAATGATGTAGATGCGCGTGGATGCACAGGCAATCAGTCTCAAGTAGAGTGGCTTTGTTGACGGTGGCAACGGCTCAGCGCCTCCTGTACCGTGCGCACATCCAGTCTGCGTGCCCGGGGCGCTTGCCACCCTCTTATCAATTTCTCTGATCATCAAGACAATTTAGGGAGGAATCCTGATGCGCTTCCGAGTCGCGCGATTCGGCGTGCAGTCACTTGCCGGCTGCGCAGTCGCGCTGCTGGTCGGGATGTTCATTATTTTGAACAACAACGCCGGCGCAACAGCACGCGCCGCATCACCTCAGCAACTGCCAATCCCTCTTCCCGACGCGACGCTCCAGTTTGTGCCCACAGCGGCGCAGGCGGCGCAACGCGCCCAGACTACCGCATCCATCCGCACGGTCCAGGACAACCGCTACACCCTTCTCGCCTGGAATGATCTGGGCATGCACTGCTACAACCGCGATTTCCAAGACCTGGCCGTGCTCCCACCCTACAACAATCTGTGGGCGCAGGTGGTGCGCGTCGGCAATCCGCCGCAACTCATCACCACCACGGTCAATATCAGCTACTCCTTCCCCGATAACACCTATTCGGTGGTCAAATCCAACTTCTGGGATCACGACAAGGCGCTCTTTGGTGTGGACCTTGCACCCAATGTTGGGCTGACGGGCAAGGGGCTAAGCGGCACAATGGATGCCAAGCTCGACCACTTTGTGGCCGAGGGCATCCCCCTCACCGAGTTCAGCGACAGCGCGCCCACTGTGCCCTACCCCTATCAGTTGGCGACGGTAATCGCGCGCGATGCCGGTACAAACGCCGAACTGGCCCGGCTGCAGACTGTCGCGCCAGTGTCCACCGAAATGCACTGCGACTTTTGCCACAGCGACGGTGGCGTGGAGGAGATCAGCACGGGGCGCGTGGAGACGAACATCCTCACGCTGCACGATAAGGGGAATGCCGACGAATACCCGGCGGGACACACAACGCCCCTCATGCAGCGGCGACCAGTTCTATGCGCCGAGTGTCACTCGTCCAATGCACTGGGCGCGCCGGGGGTACAGGGGTTGGACAGCCTCTCACGCGTGATGCACAGCAAGCACGCCGGCAAGGTGGAGAACAGCACGCAAGGCTGCTACAACTGCCACCCCGGGCCGGACACCAAATGCCTGCGTGATGTGATGGCGGAACAGCACGACATGGGTTGTGTGGATTGCCATGGCGACATGGAAAAGGTGGCCAGCAATCCCCAGCCGTGGCTTTTGGAACCGCGTTGCGACACCTGTCACAAGGAGCCGCAATTTGCGCAGGACCAGCCACTCTACCGCAACTCAAGCGGCCACGGCGGCATCTACTGCGCAGCCTGCCACGACAGCCCGCACGCGATTGCCCCCAGCCGCGAGACCAATGATGCGCTCAAATTCGTGGACTTGCAGGGCAAACCCGGCCCGCTGGTCACCTGCACCGTTTGCCACCTCACCACACCGACCGGCGCAGGGCCTCACGGTATCACCGCGCCATCGGTGCCCGTGCTGGACCACTTCAACTATCTGCCTGCCGTGAACAAGTAGAGCGCAGTTAGCGGTTCGCTGTTTCCACGGGTAGAGCGCAGACAGCGCACAGATGACAACGGCATTGGCCATTGTCATCTGTGCGCTGTGCGCGGCGTCTGTGTCTTGTGGCCCTGCCTATCCCGTTGCCCCTTCCACCCAGGGTTTGACGCGCGGCCAGGCGTGCCAGGCGAAGGCCGCCGCGGCGGCAACCTCCAGCGTGCGACCCAACGCCACCGGCCACGTGAGCGCGGGCGCAAAGGCAGCCACCGCCACAATCAGCACGCCTGCGTTGAGCATGAAAAAGGCCGCCCAGGCTGGACGCACATCGCCGCGCTGCGATCGCCAGCGCGGCAAAATCCAGTAGGCGACGCCCAGCGCGAGTTGCACCGTCCACCCCACCAGCAGGAATTCCATGTGCGCGGGGAGCAAACGCCAGGTCCACGCGCCGATCTGCGCGCCAAAGGGCTGTGCCTTGTTCCAGAGCAGCAGGGCGCCAAAGGTGAAGCCGGTTGCCAGGTGCAGCAGCGCCGCACGCAGATACCAAACGCTGAGCCGAGGCACGGGTGACTACTTCTCCTTGATGCGCGTCCAGGTGTTGGCCACGAATGCCATGCCGCCGCCCCACTGCAGCAGCGCCGCCGCCGCAACCAGCGCGGCCCACAAGGCAGCCGGTGGGCGCTGCAATTGCGGCTCAGCGATCGCGCGCAGGAGCAGCCCGCCGTTGAGCAGGACATAAGTCGCCCAGGCCAGGCGGTCGCTGCCGCGCGGCTGCTCGCGACTGAAGCGCGGAAACATCCAGTAGGCAATGCCCATGATCAACTGCGTTACCCACCCCAGCATGAAGAGATGCCAATAGACGGGCCACACGCCACCCAGCCCGTCCAGCCATCCACCGGGGAAAAGAGGCCGCAGCGCGAGCAGCAGCCCAAGCGCCAGCGCCGCGACGAAATAGGCAAGTGCGGTCTTGACGAAGATGCGGGTAATTCGTGGCATGGGTTCTTAACGCGGGTTGTCTGGCATGGGTTCGCGTCCGGCTGCCGCTTTGCGCTGCGGAAACTTGACGGAAGTCACCGTGTTGACCAGAAAGAGCAAGATCACCAGCGCACTCAGCAGGCCTCCCCACAGGCGCGCCGGCCAATAAGGGATCAGGTCGCCGGCAACGCGCAGCAGCAGGCTCGCGTGCAAAAGGATCAGGTGCGAGTAGAAGCGTGGCGTGTACTGCATGGGAATTTGGAGCACTGCCGGGAAGATGATGGGCGCGTGACCGAAGATCATGCTGAAGGAGAAGCCGACGAAGATGCTGTGCAGCAGCGCGTCGTAGACCGGCCCAGCCATGGCCGTTCCGCGCGCGATGGCCAGCAGGCCGGCAAAGGCCAGCCACACATAGCCCGCCATGAGACAGATTGCGGTGAAACGCGCCTGGCCACCGGCGCGAATGCGTCGCCCGGCAATGTCGTAGCGCAGCAGCCAGATAGCCATAGCCAGCAGGCCCACCCCCAGCAAGCGCACGCCCAAAGCATAGCTGAATAGACCCAACGCCATACCCGCAATCATGATCGCGGTCGCAGCCACGAATGCGGCGCGCACGGTGGGGCTCAGCCGGAGCATGCGGCTAAGTTCGAGCCGCTCACCCGCGATTGTGATGACCATGAAGCCGATCCACCAGAGCACGGCCTGGGGGATGGAGCGACCTGCCAGCCAGACAAGGTTTCCCGCAAACCAGAGGAGGCCGCCGAGCACAATGGTCACAATGAAGAGCGCCCACTGGATGCGCAGTAGTTGCGCAAGCGCGACAACCAGCACCATGCTGCCTAGCGTAATCGTTAGCGCGCCGACGAAGATGGGAATCGGCAGCAGGATGAGCAGCGTGCCCAGGGCGCTGAGTGCGGGAGCGGCCAGCGCCCAGCGCTTGCCCATGCCGACGGCACGCTCCAAGCCAATCAATGTGCCCATAAAGCCACAGATCATGAGTGGCCCATGGCTTGAAGGCAGACGCGGCGCAAGTGCGGGCCAGCTCCAGCCAAGGCGTATCAGCCCCGCCCACAGCGCCGCCAGCAGCGCAAGCACGGCCGCGGCCATGAGAACAAAGCGCACGGGGCGGGGCAGGCGCGCCGCACCTTTTGCGGACAGATCAAATCCCAAGCCGAAACCTCGCTCTTCCCGTTCAAACCGGCGTGCGCCAAAAATCGTAACTGCGGTGGGAGATCACCCGGTCAATCCATCTCCTCATCGCTCCAGTCCTCACCGCTCCAGTCCTCACCGCTCCAACATGGTCAGCAGCATCACTGTTTCGCTCTCGGCGTAAACGCTGTGCGCCAAATTGGGCTGCATGTAAACCACGGTGCCCGGGCCGGCCTGCGCAGGCGTGCCGCCCAGGCTGAGGCGGGCTTGCCCGCGCACAAAGTGCATAATGGCGGCACGCGCCGCCGTGTGCTCCGAAAGTTCCTGCCCTTGTGCAAAGCCAAAAACAATCATGTGCGTGCCGTCGCGCTTGAGGAAGGTGCGGCTGACGATTGTGTCGGGTGCAATCGCGCCTACCAGGGCGTCGATGTCCTCAAAATGATTGAAGGGAGCTGCGTTCTGCGTATCAACTTTGTCGGTCGCCATGGGACTCCTGAATCCTTGTTCGTTCGTTGCAAAGGGTGCGAAACCCTCCGGTTGATTGCATTACGCGCTCTGCAGGCATCTCGGTCTAGCGCCCCGGCGGGAAGAGGTGAATTTCATCACCCGCGTGCAGGGGCGTAGCCGGGCCGTTCTCGAGATAGGCGACATCCTTGCCGTTGAGGAGCACACGCCACATGGGCTTGACTTTGTAACCGCGCGCCACAGTAAGCCATGGCGTGCCGCGCGCATCATCCCGTTCGCCCGCGTGCCACTCCACCTCAAATACTTCGGCGCGCGCGGCAGGAAAGTAGTTGAAGAATTTGCGCAGCCCGTCCTCAACCGTTGCCCCCTCAGTCACGTGCGCCATTATCTCTGCAAAGCCCGTCACGCTGCGCATGACGCCCAACCTGGCAAAACGC
>CAYRVP010000033.1:0-33085 GCA_964427845.1 uncultured Caldilineaceae bacterium | reverse complement strand
CACAGGATCACTCGCGCATCATTCGTCTGGCCTATCACGATGCGCGTTATGTGCATCTTGCACCGCATGCCTACGAGGCGTGGGCCGTGCTGGCCGATGATTCGGGCGTCAATCCAGTGAGGCTGACGGGCGGTGTGGTGATTGCGGGCAAGGAGAGCCCCTATGCAGCGGTCGTGGAGACCTACGCTACAGCCATGGACACCGCGGGTGTGCAATATGAGCGATTGACAGCCGACGAGTTGCGATACCGTTTCCCGCAGTTCACCCCACAAGAGGATATTTCCGTCCTCTATCAGGCGCGTACGGGGCTTGTCAATCCCAATTACGGTACAGCCAGCCACATCGCGCTGGCGCGCCTCTACGGGGCTACCGTTCTCGACAGACTGCCCGTGCTCGAGGTGATCCCCGGAAATGGCGAAGTCTCTGTGCTCACGGCAGAGGGCACCTTTACCTGCGCCAACCTGATCGTGACGGCGGGCGCATGGACCTCCGAATTGACGACGCGCATGGGTGCGCCGCTGCCAGTGCGCGCAACGCAGGAGCAAGTGACCTACTACGCCACGCCGCATATACGCGAGTTCATAATCGGCCGCTTCCCCATCTTTCAGTGGATGGCCGAAGAGAGCATCAGCGGCTTTCCACTCTACAACGAGGTGGCGACCAAGGCGTTGATTGATTCCTCCGGCCCCGATGTGACGCCGGCCACGCGCAATTTTTCGGCCGACGCCGCGCGCGAGGTGCGCCTCTATGAATTCCTGTCGACGCGCATTCCCCGCTTTGTGGGGCCCACGCTCTATACAAAGACCGGTCTCCATGCGCGCACGCCTGACAGCGACTTCATCCTCGATACACTGCCCCGGCACCCCAACATATTTGTCTTTGTGGGTGCGGGCCACGCCTACAAGTTCGCCGGCGTGGTGGGTCGCATCCTGAGTGAACTGGCGCTGGATGGCGTAACCCAGTATGATATTGAGGCGTTTTCACTGCAGCGCCCGGCGCTGACGCAGCCCTGAAGCGTGGTCAGGGTAAAACTCGGGCGTACCGATTGAGCGCAAATTCCCTTCAGGTTCGCGCGGTACGCGGGCTTTGGGGATGGCACGTGTCTGATGAGCATGATGTGCGTGGTGGCTCCTTTCAAGTTCACTTTGCGTACAATTATGTTGCATCGAGTTCACACGTGCCATCCCTCAAGCTCGCGTGCTGTCTGCCCGCAGGCGCAGGCGTCTTTCCCGTGGCCGTGCGCCACCCCATGGATGGGTAGTGGGACCAGCGAGGCGCGCACAGCCACTGCGCAGGCGCGCCGCGGCGTCTACTGCCGGCTGCGTCGCTTGCTCCGGACCGCGGCCGCGCCATCAGTGCACCGGGCGTGCACCTGCCCGACGTGACCATACTGTGCGTCGCGGGCGTCGCGGGCGTCGCTGCATATGCGGCGCACGGCGGTCGGTGTACCAAGCCAGTTTCCAGTGAAGCAGAAGTGACAATCGCAATATCTCAATGCGAAGGCGCAGGGGTCGTCAGCCAGCGTAAAGGATAAACAACGGCGCCAAGGCCGTTCCGGACGCGCTTGCCGTTCCTTTTCTTCTCTATGCACCGATTGCGCTTTAGCGTTGTTTTTTTGGTTTTCTTTGTGTATTGCCATCAATCCAAAGTCCGTATGTGCAAAGGAGCATAATCCGTGGCGAAAAAAGTACCCAGCGACATAGAGATCGCACAGGCCGCAACCCTGGAACCCATCGAGGCGATTGCCGAGAAGATGGGGCTTCAACGCAGTGACATCGAGCTCTATGGCGAGGCCATGGCCAAGGTGAAGCTTGAGACCATTGACAAACTGAAGGATCGCCCCGACGCCAAGTATGTCGTCGTCACGGCGATTACCCCCACGCCTCTGGGTGAGGGCAAGAGCACCACCACCGTAGGGCTTGGGCAGGGATTCAGCCACATTGGGCGCAAGGCAACCATTGCTGTGCGCCAGCCCAGTCAGGGGCCGACCTTCGGCATCAAGGGCGGCGCGGCGGGCGGCGGCTACAGCCAGGTTGTGCCCATGGAGCAGTTCAACCTGCACATGACGGGCGACTTCCACGCCATCACTGCGGCCAACAACCTGCTCGCGGCCATGATCGACAACCATATCTACCAGGGCAACGCACTCAACATCGACCCCTATTCGATTACCTGGCGGCGCGTGATTGACACCAACGACCGCGACCTGCGCAACATCAACATTGGCCTGGGCGGCAAGAGCGACGGCATCCCGCGCGAGTCCGGTTTCGACATTACTGTGGCGAGCGAGGTGATGGCGATTCTGGCGCTGACGACCGGCCTGCGCGATATGCGCGACCGCTTTGGGCGCATCGTCATCGGCCAGAACAAGGAGAAGAAGCCCGTCACCGCCGAGGAGTTGCTGGCCGCAGGCGCGATGACGGTGCTCATGAAGGAGGCCATCAAGCCCAACCTCTTCCAGACGCTGGAGAACACGCCCGCACTGGTGCATGCCGGCCCCTTTGCCAACATCGCACACGGCAACAGCAGCATCCTGGCCGACCTGATTGGCATCAAGTGCGGTGACTACCTGCTGACCGAGGCGGGCTTCGGTGCAGACATTGGCGCAGAGAAGTTCTTCAACATCAAGAGCCGCTACAGTGGACTCAAGCCCAACGCTGCGGTGATCGTCGCCACCATTCGCGCGCTCAAGCTGCACACGGGCAAGTACAAAGTGGTGCCGGGCAAGCCGCTGCCCGAGGAAATGCTGCGCGAAAACCCCGATGACGTCTTCGAGGGGGGCTCCAACCTGCGCAAGCAGATTGAGAATGTGAAGAAGCACGGCATCAGCCCCGTGGTGTGCGTCAATGCCTTCGCCACGGACCACCCCAGCGAGACCGAGGCAGTCTTTGCCATTTGCCGCGAGGAAGGCGTGCGCTGTGCCGTTTCCACCCACTGGGCGGACGGCGGCGCAGGCGCTGTGGACCTGGCGCGTGCCGTGGAAGAGGCCTGCAACGAGCCCAGCGAGTTCCACCCACTCTATGCGCTTGACCTGCCCATCAAGCAGAAGATTGAGACGATTGCGCGCGAGATCTACGGCGCAGGTGAGGTGGTCTTCGAGCCCCAGGCTGAGGCGCAGATCAAGTCCTACGAGAAGAACGGCTTCGGCAATCTGCCCATCTGCATGGCCAAGACGCACCTCAGCCTGACCGCGGACCCCAAGATCAAGGGTGCGCCGCGCGGCTTTGTGTTGCCCATTCGCGAAGTGCGTGCGAGCGTGGGTGCGGGCTTCATCTACCCGCTGGTGGGCGAAATGCGCACCATGCCGGGCCTGCCCAGCCACCCCGCCGCCGAACGCGTCGATATCGACTTCGAGACGGGCAGGGTCGTGGGGCTCTTCTAAACCGATGCCGCGGTGAAAGCCGCATTTTCAACGCAAGGGCGCAAGGTGCGCGAAGACGCAAGGAAAAGCAAAACCAGGAACACCATCATGCTCTTTGATTGTCGTCCAGAGGCGCCGGACGGAAAATCACGGCCATTTCCTGCTTTTGTTTTTCCTTGCGTCCTCGCGCACCTTGCGCCCTTGCGTAGAAAAATGTGAAGCCCATAACGGTTTCAGTTTAGAGTAACCAGCAACTTCGACGCAAAGGCGCTGAAGAAACGCAAAGGGCAGCAAAAGCAAGACTTCGACACGAGGTCACAGAGGCAACAGAGAAGCACATAGAGAAGCACGGAGAACAGCAACAACGAGGCAACCAGCCCTGTTGTTGCTGTTCTCCGTGCTTCTCCGTTGCCTCTGTGACCTCTGCGTCGAGGTTCTGTTGTTTAGTTTCTTGCGTTAAAGCCGCTGTTCCGCGTTCTTTCGGCAATCGTGTACAATGGGCGCACTTGCCATCTGTTCGCAATGAGGAGTGCAACCATGGGCTACAAAGAGTTGGACCTTGAAGAACTCTACCTGCAGATGCAGGACGATTTGTACGACGGCGTGCGCGAGGAGATTCCGCAGCAGGTGCAGGAAGCGTTGGCACGCGGCCAATCACCCCAGGAAGTGCTGGACGGCGGCCTCGTCGCGGGCATGGACATCGTAGGGGTTGACTTTCGCGACGGCATCCTTTTCGTTCCCGAGGTGCTGATGGCGGCCAACGCCATGAAGGCGGGCATGGAAGTGCTGCGCCCGCTCCTCACCGAGACCGGTGTGCCGCGAGTGGGCACAATGATCATCGGCACTGTCAAGGGCGACATCCACGACATCGGCAAGAATCTGGTGGCAATGATGTTGGAGGGCGCAGGCTTCGAGGTGATCAACCTGGGCATCAACTGTGACGCCGACAAGTTCATGAATGCCATCCGCGAGCACAAGCCCGACATCATCGGCATGAGCGCGCTCTTGACCACCACGATGCCGTACATGAAGGTGGTGGTGGACACGCTGGGCGAAGAGGGCATTCGCGACCAGATCTACGTCATGGTGGGCGGCGCGCCCGTCACCGAAAACTTTGCGCGCGACGTGGGGGCGGATGCCTATGGGCGCGATGCCGCAGTGAGCGTTGAGATTGCCAAGCGCCACATGCAGCGCAAGCAGGGCGCAGCGGCAGTTCAGCGAGCCTGACCGAATGGATTGTCCGTTGTGCGCGCCCGCACTGCCCGCACCAAAAAGTGAGGTTCGCACCTGAACAGTTCCGATATGTTTCGCACGCTCTTTGCCTATGATGTGGCCACCTGGCGGCGCGTATGGGAGGTCGTGCTCGCACTGCCGCCCGCGCAGTACGAACAGGAAATCCCCTATTCACACGGCTCAATCCGCAGCCAGATGACGCACGTGACGCGCGTAAGCATCGCCTGGCTCATGGGCCTCAGTGGCCAGCCCGGCGGTCAGCAGTTCCAACTCGACATGGCGGACTACCCAGATGCCGAAGTACTGCGCACGCGCTGGGAAGAGGCCGCGGCAAACATCCTCGCCTATGTGGCAACCCTCACCGATGAGCGACTGGACGAGACGCTGCCTGAAATGAGAGGGCCGACGTGGCAGGTGCTCTACCATCTTGTCAATCACGGCACAGACCATCGCGCCCAGGTGCTGGCCGGTCTGCAGGGCCTCGGCGCGCCCACCTTCGCACAGGACCTCATCTTCTATCTATGGTTCCCGCCTCGCTGAAGCGAGTATAGGCGCCGCAAGTGCGACTGGAGTGACCGTGGCAGATCTGGCCTCAATGCTTGAGGCGCATGTGCAGTTTGAACTCGCGCGCTGGCGCGATGAGGGCTTGCACGCTGCGGCCGCGGAAGAGGTCGCGGCGCTCTATGGCTGGCTCGCGCATGTGCCGCTGGCGACTGTGGCAAAGCGTGACCATCTGCTCGCTGCTGCGCGGCGCGCGCTCGTTGACACGCCCCTCACTGATGGGCTGGTCGCCGTGATCGAGGAGGCGGTGCGGGAGCTGCATAGCGCGCTGCGCGCAGACGACGCCACGCTGGGCGATCTGCTCGACCGCCGCCAGTATGACCAGTTGACCGAGAGCGTTGTGGGCATGAAGCCGCTGCGGCGCGAGGTGACGCGCCAGCTTGTGGACAGTTCGGTCTATGCCATGCTCGTCTCCAACGTGCTCTACAACGGCATCAAGTCTTTTGTGCTCACTGAAAACGTCTTTGCACGGCGCATTCCGGGCGCTTCATCGCTTGTCAGGTTCGGGCAGAGCGCACTGAGTTCGGCCGCGCCCAACCTGGAGAAGGGCGTGGACAGGCAACTGGTTGCATTCATTCGCGCCAACATTCAGGACACCCTCAACGAGAGCGAGCGCTTCCTCAACAGCGTGCTCGACGACGCCATGATTTGGCAACTGGCCGACGAAATGTGGCAGAGCAACGCCCGGCGCACTACAGCAGAAATGGCCGGCCTGGTGGATGCCGCGCTGCTGGTCGACCTTGTGGATTTCGGCAAGCATGCCGCGCTCCACCTGCGCACGACGCGTGTCTTTGAGACGCTGCTCGAACGCGTGCTCGACGCCTTTCTGGTGAAACATGGCGCCAAGCCGGTCGCTGTGCTGCTTGAGGAGATGGGACTTGACCAGGCACGCGCCCTGGACGCCCTGTACAGTGTGGCACAGCCCTTCGTGGCGCAGGCGCGTGCCGATGGCCATCTGGAAGCGCGCATTCGCCAGCGACTGGAATCATTCTACAGATATTACGCGCATACGTAGTTGAAAAGCTGCTTGCATTAGCCAAAAAGCATGGTGCAAAAGGTGCATCCTCTCCAGAGGGATGCACCTTTTGTGATCCTGGAGCTTGCTTGTGGGCAATTTCGCGCAAGATTGAACCGCATGCTTGCTGTAAGGCGTTGGTAAGATTATTCTCAACTGAGCCAGCGCTTTGTTGCCTGCCATTTTCAATTCACACAGTCAGCTGTATCCCCGACCCGGCCCTGCGAATCCACGTGCACGCGATCACACTCGTGCGCCATGTTGCCGTGCAGGGATGAGCCAAGTCCAGCCTGAGTCAAATCAATCGTCACCAATCAGGAGCCCAAGGCATGAACATCAATTGCTTGAATATACTTTCGCGGCAGGCAGAGCCGCCACAAAAGCGTCAACGTATCAGCCACGGCCGCCGGTCGGCAGGACGCTGGATGCGCGCAGCAGGCGCCGCGGTAATCGTCGCATTGATGGTCGCGAGTATGCAGCCGGCG
Organism: uncultured Caldilineaceae bacterium; assembly: GCA_964427845.1. Lineage (GTDB taxonomy): Bacteria > Chloroflexota > Anaerolineae > Caldilineales > Caldilineaceae > UBA5069. The sequence continues at coordinate 26,430 of CAYRVP010000033.1, read as the reverse complement.
CTTGCCGCGTAGCTGCAGTAACCGCCGGTCGTCCCCGGTAATGGTGCGAGCGCAGCCTTCACCTTCCAGGGACGGCTCAACAAAGCGGGCGCGCCAGTTAGTGCGCAGTGCGCAATGAGTTTTGGTTTGTGGGACACGCACGCGGCAGGTGCGCAAAGAGGCGTGACACAGCAGATGGAGGCAGTCGCGGTGGTGAATGGCCTCTTCACAGTGCTGCTCAACGATGCAGAAGAATTTGGGCCGACAGCATTCAATGGCGAGGCACGCTTTGTAGAGGTTGTCGTGCACTGCCCAGGCGATGTCGCGCCCACGACCTTGTCGCGTCAGCGCGTCGTGGAGACGCCGCTTGCGCTGACGGCAGCCTCGGCCAACGGCTTGCAGGGACGTCCCGTGAGTGGGGCCGCGCCTGGCGCTGGGCAGGTGCTTACATGGAATGGGAACGCGTGGACGCCGATGTTTGTCGAAGGACAGTCGGGCATGGTGGGGCCGCAAGGTCCTGCAGGGGCGATAGGGAAGGCGGGGCCGGGGGGTCCGCCCGGCGCCGTTGGGCCAAAGGGTGAGACCGGGGCGTTCGGCCGGCTGGCCCCGTTGGCCCCGCAGGGCCGGCAGGTGGAGTTGGGCCAGTGGGCGCGCAGGGCGAAACCGGTGCGCAAGGGCCGCAGGGTGAAACCGGTGCGCAAGGGCCGCAAGGTTCACAAGGCATTACCGGTCCACTAGGTCCACCAGGTCCACAAGGTCCACAAGGTCCACAAGGTGAGAAGGGCGATAGCGGTGCGCAGGGTCCACAGGGGGAACCGGGCACACCGGCCGGCACGGGCGGACTGGAGCGTGCACCAAGCCTCATCTTCGCATCCGGCAGCTTCGGCACGCAGGAGGGCAGTGCACAGTCCGGGCTGTACGTATTGCGCGGAGAGACCGCCGGCAACGCAACCACGGCACTCTTGATCGATGGGTCGGCGCAGATGCTGACAATCCCGACAGGCTACAGTATTGTGTATGACATTTACGTAGTTGGGCGGACCTCAACCGGCCACAGTGGCGGCTGGCACTTCGTTGGCCTTGCCAGCAAAAGGGCGGCACGGTCTATGTCAGCGACATGACTTACAAAGACGAGGCCGCCTCTGATACGAGCTTCAATGGATTTGTGAGCATATCCGGTGACAGCGTCAACCAGGCGCTTGAAGTCCGCGTCACCAGTAGTACGCCAGTTCGTTGGGTTGCCACAGTCCACACAACGGAGGTCTACAATGCGCAGCCCTAGGCCGGCAAGGGTGATGGCACTGCTCGCGGTGCTCGTGCTGGCGGCAGCGATGCCGGCAGCGGGACAGGAGGGCTACCACCTGGGCGCAGTGAGCACCTTCTCCGGTGTTGCGGCTGATGCAGACGCCACAGGCTATAGCCTCACAGTCTCGATTGGTCAGCCGGATGCCACGGAGGCCGCCTCCGGCGAGTACGCCCTCGTTGGCGGCATCCTGCCCGAGGCAAACTTTGGCACCTCGGATCCTGCCTTCAGTCTATATATCCCCGTCGTCGCACGGTAGCTGGCGTACAACAGAACGAGCGGAGCCACTCAATGCGAGTGGCTCCGCTCGTTCTGTTTGGATGTGGCACACATGCTGTGGCGCGGGTGCGCGCAGGTTACGTCACATCGCGCAGCAGCGCGTCATGGGCTGCTGGAGCTGTCTCTGCCGACAGCGATGCCGCCGTCAGGTTGCGGAACTGTTGCGCAAAAGCCATGAATGCCTGCACGTCGGCGAAGTTGGAGGCGATGCCAAGCGAGATTCGGAAGGTGGCGGCTGTCTTGCCGCGCTGCTGCATTGCGTCGTAAAGCTGCTGGTAGGTCACCGGTTCGCTGCTGCTGAAACACTGCGCCATTTCGTCATGGGTAATGTTGTGCGCAATCTCGCCCGCGCCGGGGTTGCAGAAGCAGCCTGTGCGCAGCGAGATGTGCGCGTCCGCTGCAAGCGCCTCAATACGGCGGTAATCGAGCACTGCGCCTGCGGGGTCCACAAAGTTGAAGGCGATGGTAGCGCCGCGTGCGTTTGTGTTGCGCGGCCCAAAAACCTGCACCACGGGCGCGCCGTTGCTGTGGCGCAGCGTCGTCATCTCCTCCAGCAGCCAGCCCGTGAGCGCAGCCACGCGTGCGTGAATGGCATCCACGCCTACGCGGCGCATGTGATCCAGCCCAATTTCCACAGCGGGCAGGTTCAGATAGTTCACTGTGCCATCCTCAAAGCCCGCCTCACCGCGAATCAGGTAGTGCCAGCCTCGATCCTGCACCGAAGCGATCGTGATGGTGCCGCCTGCAAACCAGGGGCGATGCAATCGCTCGAGCGCGGCGCGGCGCATAATCAGCGCGCCAACGCCCGTGGGGTAGCCGAAGAGCTTGTAAAAGGAGAGCGGCACATAGTCGGGATGCACCTGGCTCAGGTCCAGGCGGTTGGTGGGGGCAAAGGCCGCGCAGTCAAGCAGCACGTCCCAGCCGCATGCCTGCGCTTCGGCCACCCACGCCAACTCATGCTGCACGCCACTGAAGTTGGATTGCGCCGGGTAGGCAAAGAGGCGTGGACCTGTAGCCGGCGCGCGCAAATGGCGGCGCACTTCGTCAGCATCAAAGCGCATCTCCGGCGCGTGCACGGGCAGATAGGTGACTGCCGCCCCCCGCGCCTGGGCGTACTCGCGAATGCCGTTCACCGAATTGTGGTTGTCCCACGCAAGCAGGTATGCGCCGCCTTGCGCAAAGGGGAAGGACTCGCCCACCAGATGCAGCGCGCCGCTGCAGTTGGGCGTAAAGATGACGAGATACTCATCCGGGTCAGCGTTGAAGAAGGCCAGCACGGCGCGGCGCGCACTCTCTACCAGGTGCGTCATGGCCAGCGACGTCGGGTTGTTGCTGTGCGGGTTGCCGAAAACATTGTTGCTGAGCAATTCCATATGCTTGCGCAACTGTGATTCGGCATAGAGGCCGCCACCCGTGTAGTCGAGATAGACATGGCCCATAGCGTCGAGGCGCGCATAGTCACCGCTGCGCAGCGCGTCGATGTGCGTGGTGGCCGCGTAACTGGGGAAGCGGCGCACAAAATCGGCTTCCGCGCAGGGCTGCGTATTCTCATCTGTCATGGCAGGGGTGGTGCCGCGCGAGGGTGCGTGAATCATACCGGTGCTCCAGTGATCGCCCGGCGTGGCTGCCGGGCACGTTGGTGCGAACGATCGAGGATCGGCTTGGGCATGGGTGGCCGATGTGGACAGTATAGCGTTTGGGGGACGATGGGACAATGGCAGCGGCAACTGTGGCCAGGGCTTCTCAAGAGTCAGGATCGCGGCACGCACGGGCGCGAACTGCACCTCACCCCCCGCCCCGCTCCATGCGGAGAGGGGAGAAAAGCCCCGCCGCTTGGCGCCCCTCTCCGCATGGAGAGGGCCCGGGGGTGAGGTGCAGTTCTGCGGCGCGGAGACTTTTGGGAAGCCCTGCAACTGTGGCTCCTGCAGTATCAATCGTCGTCACACGACTCCTGCGTTGCCTTGCGGCCCGTGAGCGTGAAGAGGCGATCGGCCTCGGTCGCCGGCTCCCACGTGAATCCGCTCCAGGCGCATACATCCACAAACCCAGCCTGTGTCAGCAGGGCGACTGCCTGCTGGAGCGAGTAACCACGTGTCGCGGGCGCCTGCGTATGCTCCTCAGACTGTATCACCATGCCATCGACAAGGATCTCATACCTGTCTTCGGAGCTCTCCAGCTGCGTTGAAGGGTCGTAGACGGAGCGCGACCAACGGCGCACTGCGGCGCCGTCTTGCGGGCGCACCATCTCGGTCGAGAGTGCCATGCCGCTGTCAAGCGGTTCGCCTGAACGCCAAAGGTCCATAAAGGGCATAGCAAGCACGCCGCCGGTGCGCAAGTGGGCGTGGAAGCGGGCCAGCGCTGCACGTGCGTCTGCCGGATCGACAAGAAGCTGGAAGGAACTGGAGGGCACGAGGATGACCTGATAGCGGCGCGGCAGGTCGAGCGTTTGCATCGGCTGGCACGTGAGCGACGGGTTGAGCCCGCGGCCAGCGGCCTTGCGCTTGCCGATGGCGAGCAGCTCGGGTGAATTGTCCACGCCGTCAATGTCGATCCCCTGCTGCAGGCAATCGAGCAGGATGCGCCCGGACGCGCAGCCAACATCCAGCACCGGCTGCCCCTCGCGTTGAATCAACTCAAGGTAGAAGAAGCGATCGGCCCAGTTCGACGTGTCGCCGCGCAGGAGGTCCCACGTCTCCGCCATCAGCCCCCAGTACTCATAACCAGGACCTGTCATGGTTGCCTCCGGGAATCGAGCGCGCTGCAGAATCGTCTGCAGCGCGCTCGTGCTATGTTTGGGTGCTCTGTTTGGGACGATGTCTGTAACGTCTGGGCCGCGCGCTACGCGTCCGTCACGCAGCCCATGGAGGCGGGCGAGACGCTCTTGAAGTACTTCCAGAGCACGCCCTTGGTGAACTTGGGCGCAGGCTCATGCCACGCGGCGCGGCGGCCGGCAAGTTCCTCGTCGGAGATATCCACCTCCAGCCGGTTCTGTTCGGCGTCGATGGTGATGACATCCCCTTCGCGCACGAGCGCTATCGCGCCGCCGTTCTGCGCTTCGGGCGTAATGTGGCCCACCACGAAGCCGTGCGTGCCGCCGGAGAAGCGGCCGTCGGTGATGAGCGCGACGCTCTTGCCCAGCCCTGCGCCCATAATGGCCGAGGTAATGGAGAGCATCTCACGCATGCCCGGCCCGCCCTTGGGTCCTTCGTAGCGGATCACCACGACATCGCCCGCCACGATGCGCCCCTGCTGGATGGCGTCGAGCGTCAACTCTTCCGAGTCAAAGACCTTGGCCGGGCCGCTGAAGCGCGTGCCCTCTTTGCCCGTGATCTTGGCGACGGCGCCGTCGGTGGCCAGGTTGCCGTAGAGAATTTGCAGATGGCCCGTCTTCTTGATTGGGTTGGAGACGGGGAAGACGACCTTTTGCCCCTCTTTGAGGTCTGCGGCCTCGGCAAGGTTTTCTTCCATGGTCTTGCCTGTGACCGTCATGCAGTCGCCATGGAGAAGCCCCTCGCGCAGCAGCAGCTTCATCACGGCGGGCACGCCGCCCACGTCGTAGAGATCCTCCATCACCCACGGGCCGGAGGGCTTGAGATCGGCCAGAAGCGGCGTGCGGTTCGAGACCTCCTGGAAGTCATCAATGGTCAGCGGCAGGTCGGCGGCATGCGCCATGGCGATGAGGTGGAGCACGGCGTTGGTGCTTCCGCCCAGCGCCACGGCCACAGCAATCGCGTTTTCGAAGGCCTTGCGCGTCATAATGTCCAGTGGCTTGATGTCATTCTCGAGCAGATAGCGGACCTGCGCGCCCGCCTCGCGGCACTCCTTGCGCTTCTCGCGGCTGGTGGCGGGATAGGAAGAGCTGTAGGGCAGGCTCATGCCCAGCGCTTCAATCGCCGAGGCCATGGTGTTGGCGGTGTACATGCCGCCGCACGCGCCGGCGCCGGGGCACGAGTGCTTGATGATCGTGCGCAGCTCCTCCTCGGATATCTCCTCAGCAAGCCACTTGCCATACGCCTCGAAGGACGAAATGATGTCGAGCTTGTTGCCCTCCCAATGCCCCGGGCGAATGGTGCCGCCATAAACGATGATCGTTGGGCGGTTGAGGCGCGCCGCCGCCATGATTGTGCCGGGCATGTTCTTGTCGCAGCCGGGCAGCGCAATGTTAGCGTCGTACCACTGTGCACGCATGACGGTCTCAATTGAGTCGGCGATGATATCGCGCGAAAGCAGCGATGCCTTCATGCCTTCGGTGCCCATGCTGATGCCGTCGCTGACGCCGATTGTATGGAATATCAGCCCGACCATGCCCGCTTCCTGCACGCCCACCTTGACCTCCTTGGCGAGGTCATTGAGGTGCATGTTGCAGGTATTGCCCTCCCAGCCCATGCTGGCAATGCCAACCTGCGCCTTTTCCATGTCCTCGTCGGAGAGGCCCACGCCGTAGAGCATGGCCTGCGAGCCGACCTGCGACCGGGTTTGGGTGAGAATGCTGCTGTACTTATTGAGGGTGCCGTTGAGGGTTTTGATTGGGGTGGGGATTGACATGAGGTGCTCCTAGATTCTAGGTAGAGGAGTACTGCAGGCCAAGCGCACAAGCACTTGGCTATGCGATTGATCTTCGATAGGGCTGCAAAATCTGAATACCAGGGAGATAGACAAAATGCTTGACATTGAACGTCAGGAGAGGCAGGTTGTTGGCTACTGACGTGTGGCCAATCAGCGTATCCAGTATGGTTGCGCCATGGCTCAGTCTATACTCTGTGAAGATTGCCAGCGCTGTCTGCGCGTCGTCTGGTGTGAGCCAGAGCACCCTGAACCGCGATAGAGTCCTCTCTGCGCGCAGCTGCTCAGAGCGATTGCGACAACCCTGAATCACTTCCATTGCCGTATAGCCTGAGACCGCCAGCTCGTCAGCAAGATCGATATGTTGCAGCCAGTCGATCGCAGCGGCAAACCCGCGCGCGAGGTCGATAACAACGTCGCTATCCAGCAGAAGGATCATCGGACCAGTCTCTAGTCTCTGCTTCTCTGCGGAGTCTGCGAGCAAACTCAAGGGTATCACCGATATCTTCGCGGTCGGCCCACATCCCGATAAAGTCCGATGCCAGCAACTCTGCAACCGTCATTCCACGCTCTGGGATGTTTTTGCGCCCTACGCGAACCGTCACCTCAATGTCGTCACCACGATGCACGGGGAGGCCTGTCAGGCTGATTTGACCGTCCACTTCGACCTTTTGCTTGATTGTGTACTCTTCGATTGCCAAGAGGCTCCTCCTTCCGGATACGAGGAATTGTACCCCAAGTATGCAGGTGCGGCCAGAGGGTGCGACTGCTACGAAGCCATTGCGGAACCGAAAACCTTGCGCCACAGATGCTGCGACCGGGGCAGGACAACAGGTTCAAGGATGGTTACATGGCGACACCATCATTCTACACGACGTTCCACCCGGATCGCTGAGACCGAGTTGACGGCTGCAAAGCACTTTGTGATAATGGCCCGGCGCAAGATTCCCACGGTCCAAACCAGCCAAAACTCACTCGAGGAGCATATCCATGCGCGTATTCCTTACAGGCGGCACGGGCTTCATTGGGCTGCACCTTGTCGATGCATTGTTGCGGCGTCAATGGGAAGTCACCGCACTCGTACGCAAGACGCAGAGCGCCGAAGCAGCATCGCTTGCCCTCAAGGGAGCCAACCTGGCGCAAGGCGACGTCACCAATCGCGAATCCATGCGTGCGCCGATGGCCGGCGCCGATATTGTGATTCACAACGCCGCCTGGTATGAGATCGGCATCGGCGGTGGCGAAGCGGAGCGCCAAATGCAGGCAGTCAATGTGGAAGGCGCCCGCAATGCACTTTCGCTTGCCCACGAATTGGGCATTGCGCGCATTGTACACGTTTCATCGATCGTAGCGGTCGGACACACTGGCGGCGCGGAGTGGGATGAAAGTGCATCGCGATTGACGCCCCCGCCCAATGCATACGAACGCACAAAGACCGAGGCGCACAATCTGGCGCTCGCGCTGATCGCGCAGGGAGCCCCAATCTCCATTGCGATGCCAGGCTCCGTCTTTGGGCCCGGTGACCATGCCAACCTTGGCATCCTGCAGCGTATGTATGTGCGCAATTTGTGCCCTCCGTTGACCGTCGGGCATGGCGTGCGCGGCTACGTGGCGGTGGCTGACTGTGCCGAAGGCATCGCGCTGGTGGCCGAAAAGGGCCTGCCGGGCGAAAGTTACATCCTGTCAAACACCAACATGACCTACGGTGAAATCCATGACTTGTGGTCCAGCGCCCCCGGCGGGATGAAGCGAAGGGCGACCATGCCTGTGTGGATGGCTGACCTTTCCGGCGTAGTTGGCGAGCGCGTGCAGCGTTGGTTCGGACTGCCCAACTTGCTCTCGTTGGATGCGACGCGGGCTTCAGAACAGATTTACAGATTCAGCGGCGCCAAAGCCAAGCGCGAGCTGGCGTGGCGGCCAGGTGACGTCAATCAGCAGTGGCTCGAAACCCTGGCCGAAGAACGTCGCCGTGCCGGCAAATAGCGGGTCATGCGCTGCGTGCTACCGGCGCCACTTCACCGGCGACTGCTTGCGCGCCTGCGATGACTCTGCCTTGTGGCGCTGCGGAGGCTGCATCAGTCCACCCTGTGGATCTGGCAGAGATAGGCGCGGTGCGGGACCGAACCGCTAATCGGGTCGATAGCGTCGTTGCCGATGAGCAGATTGAAGTTAGCCCCATCTGCGCTGAAGGGGTCATAGCCGGGCGCGCCAATCTCCACACATGACTGCCACCAGCCGTGCTGGCCACAAACAACGTCTGGCTTGAGCTGATCGTTTAGCCGGGCGCGCGCACGCACGCTGCCGTCGGGCGTCTCAATGCGCACCCAATCACCTGCCTGGATGCCACGCACGGCCGCCGCCGCTGGATGCAGCTCGACTTCGGGATCCAGTGCGTGCCGGCGCAGACTCGCCACGTTGCGGTGCTGGGTCTCACAAAACAGGGTGTGCTTGGCGCATGTGAGGATAAGCGGGTAGCGCTCAGCCAAATCCGGCCGTGACTGCGGCCCCATCAGCGGCTCGTCATACTCGGGCAGCGGGGGATAGCCGTGATCAAGCAGCGTCTGCGAGTAGAGCTCGATCTTGCGCGTCGGCGTGTTGAAGCCAAGTGCTACACCGTCCTGCTCCTCAGCATACTTGCGGTAGTGCGGCTGCAGGGGAACGTCCACGCCGCCCGGCTGCGCACGCAGCGACTCCAGCGAGATGCCCGATGGGCCAAGCTGGTAGCGATACGCCGCGTCGATATCGGCGTCCCAGAAGTGTGAACCCAGACCCAGGCGATCGGCCAGATCGAAGATAAACCGGGTGTCGGAGCGGGCCTCACCCTGGGGCTCGACCACGGGTCTGCGCAATTGCACCCTTGACTGCGCTGACTGGCTCCCCTCGAAGCCGATGCGCAGGGCTTCACGTTCAAAGCAACTGGCTGCCGGCAACACAACATCGGCCAGCTCGGCTGTGGGGTTCATGAAGAGGTCAATGTGGACATAGAAGTCGAGCGCGGCCAATGCCTCGCGGCCGCGCAGGGGGTCAGCGTGCGCAAGCAACAGGTTGGCGCCGAAGCCGACAAGCCCGTGCACCGCGTAGAGCTGTTGGTCAAGGACAGCGCGGTAAACCTCATCGGTTGTCACGAACTGCCAGCGCGACGGGCCCAGCGGCCGCTCCGGCAGGCCGAGTGATTTGGCGCGCTGGGCGGCAGACATGAGCTCCATGCCAACCACGTTCGCCGCCGGCACAGCCGAGAACAATACGTTGCCGCCTTCGGTGTCAAGACTGCCGGTCAGTGCATAGAGCTGGGCAATCGCCCGTGCTATTTGGGTCGAGTTGGTCTGCATCTCGACGCCGCTCCACGCATAGTAGGCGACCGGCCGCGCGTCCCACAGCATGCGCGCCGCCGCTTCCACCTGTCCGGCTTCGATGCCGCAGATCGCCTCCACGCGCGCGGGCGGATAACGCCGGCAGAGTTCGACCACATGCGCAAATGCCGGCCGACAGTCGACTTTACCCTGCAGCGTCTCAACCGTGTAGGCGCCGAAGAGGGTCGGCAGGGGGTCATTCCCTGCATAGGCGCCCGTGGCAGGATCATAGGCGATAGGGCGACCAGTCGCCTCGCTCCAGGCCACATAGTGCAGCGCGCTGCCGTGGGCGAAAAGATCGCTTTGGGTCAACAAACGCCCGTTGTCGGCGCGCACCAGCAGCGGACCATTTGTCCAGTCGCGAACAAAGTCGCGCTCGTACCAGCCGCGCTCGATCATGACGTTCGCGATACCGAGAGCGAGGGCAGCATCTGTGCCCGGCCGCACCTGCAGCCAGATGTCGGCTTTCCTGGCCGGACCCGTGCGACGAGGGTCAACCACAATCAGGCGCGCGCCGCGCTTCACTGCGTCAACGGTGGCTGTTGCGTGGAACAACCGGGCCACGTTGGGGTTGTAGCCCCAAAAGAGAATGCAGCCGGCGTTCTCCAGGTCGGGCATGAATGCACCGGGTACGGAGGCGCCGAAGGTGTATTGCGTCGCCAGATACCGCCCCCAGCCGCATAGTTCCATGGCCCCGCACAGATTCGGGCTGCCGTAGGCGTACATCAGGCGCTGAATCCAGTCCAACGAGTCGTCCGAGGCAGAAGTGGACGGAGAGACGCTGCTGAAGACCACGCTCTCGGGGCCATGCGTCTTGGCAAGCGCGCGCAGCCCGGCGGCCGTCAAGTCGAGCGCTTCATCCCAACTGATACGCTGCCAGCCCGGGTCGGCATCGCCCTTGGGCCGCGTGCGTTTCATGGGATAGCGTAGCCGGTCGGGATGGTAGACCAGCTCCGGCGCCGCCCGTCCCTTGGCACAGAGTGCCTTGCCGGTTGGGTGCGACGGATCCGGCTCGAGGGCGACAAAGCGGCCATTCTCCACCACGGCGATTGAGCCACAACGAGACACACATAAGGCGCAGTAACCCGGGATCCGCTCGCTCGCGTGCGCGTGTTCTGACATCGTGCTGCCCCTTTCTGCCCGGACCTGGCCGAAGGTTGCCAACGAGTCGATCAGACCCGTGCACACAATAGGCAAATATGCCCGCAACGACGATACCTCTCCTGCAACGGTCGCGGCAGGGGGCCGTCCGCCACGGCGTCGGGGGCGGCGCAAATGCGATTTCCCATTATACTCGCGCGATTGCCATTGCGAGGCTCCCAATTTCCGGAGCCTCGCACTCAAAGCGCTACAGGTCCTGGCTCTGCGGCAGCATGACGAGGTCGCGTATTGTTACGTGTGCTGGGCGGGTAAGCATGAAAAGCGCCGCCTCGGCGCAGTCGTCCGATGTGAGCGCCGTGCGGTTGGCCACGTGCTCGGCAATCACCGCCGGGTCGTGGATGTTCCACAGTTCGTTCGCCACCATGCCCGGCGCAAGCGCCATTACACGGATGCCCTTGCCCATGACCTGCCGTCGCAGCGTGTGCACAAAGCCCTGAATCGCGTGCTTCGAGGCGCTGTAGACCGGCTCCCACGGGATGTCAATAAAGCCCGAGATCGAACTCGTGATCAGGATGTCGCCCGACCCCTGCGCAAGCATGTGTGGCAGCACTGCATGCACGCAACGCATGACGCCCATGACGTTGACGTTGAGCAGGTGCGCAAAGGCGTCCGGCTCGCCCTCGGCGAACTGCCCCGGGATGTAGATGCCGGCGTTGGCAAAGAGCACGTCAATGCGACCGAAGCGTTCGAGCGCGCCATCTACAATGTGCTGCACATCGGCGGCCTGCGTGACGTCAGCGCGCACGGCCAGCGCGGCGTCGCCCAGTTCAGCCGCCAGTGCGTCCAGTTTGTCGGCGGAGCGCGCGGTGATGACGACCTTGGCGCCCAGCGGCACAAGCAGGCGCGCAGCCGCCGCGCCAATCCCCGTGCTTGCTCCCGTAATGATGATGACCTTGCCGCGCAGTAACTCACTCATAATGAATCCACCAGTTTTCCCTCGCTAGCGGGCTGTGCGCCGTGTTCGCGCTCCATGCCCGTGATGATGAAATATTCCACTGAATCGCTGAGTGCGATCCATGAGGCCTCAATGATGTTCGTGCTTGCGCCTACTGTCGTCCATAACCGCTCGCCGTCGGCAAAGTCAATCAGCACGCGTGTCATGGCAGCCGTGCCCGCCGTGCTGTCGAGGATGCGCACCTTATAGTCGGTGAGGTGCACCCCGCGCAACGCGGGATAGTATTGCATCAGCGCCTTGCGCAGCGCGCGGTTAAGCGCATTGACGGGGCCGTTGCCCTCGGCCACCTCATGCAGCAACTTGTCGCCGACCTTGACCTTGACGGTTGCCTCGGAGAACATGCCGCGACCGCTGCGGTGCTCCACGTTGGCGGTGTAGTCAATCATCTCGAAGGGCTTTGTATAGCCCGGGCGCGTGCGACGCAGCAGGAGCTCCACACTGGCCTCGGCGCTCTCAAAGGCGAAGCCCGCGTTCTCCAGTTCCTTGATCTGCGTAAGTACGACCCGCTCCTGCTCGCGCGTCAACCCCTTGAGGCCAAACTCGCGCCGCTTGACCGCGATGTTATCCTTGCCGCTCAGTTCGCTCACAAGCACACGCGTCTCGTTGCCCACCAGGGTGGGGTCAACATGCTGGTAGCTCATGGCGTACTTGACCACGGCATTGACGTGCGTGCCTCCCTTGTGCGCAAAGGCGCTTGCACCCACAAAGGGCTGGTGGCTGTCGTGGCTCAGGTTTGCCAGTTCACTCACATAGCGGCTCAGGTCCGTCAGTTGGCCAATCTTCTCGCTGGGCAGGAGCGGGAACCCCATCTTCAGTTGCAGGTCGGCAATAATGCTGACGAGGTTGGCGTTGCCGCAGCGCTCGCCATAGCCGTTGATTGTGCCTTGAATGTGGTTGGCCCCGGCGCGCACGGCCTCAAGCGTGTTGGCTACCCCCGTCTCGCTGTCGTTGTGGGCATGGATGCCCAGCACGACTTGCGCGGCAGGATGCATGTTCTCGCCCTCGCCAATGCCCAGCACTTCGCTGCGCACTGTGGCCACCGCTTCGTTGATCTGCCAGGGCAGTCCGCCGCCGTTGGTGTCGCAGAGCACCACCGAACTTGCGCCGCCCATGATGGCTGCCTGGAGGGTTGCCAGCGCATACTCGGGGTTGGCCACATAGCCGTCGAAGAAGTGCTCGGCATCGTAGACCACCTCCTTGCCCTGCGCGACAAGATAGCGCACCGAGTCGCGTATCATGCGCAGGTTTTCCTCAAGCGTCGTGCGCAGCACTTCGGTTACGTGCAGATCCCACGTCTTGCCGAAGATGGTGATGACGGGGGTCTCGGCTGCGATTAGCAACTGGATTTGCGGATCAGCGGCGGGGTCGGTGTCGGCGCGGCAGGTGGAGCCGAAGGCCGCCATGCGCGCGTGCTTTAGGGTGAGTTCGCTGCGCGCGCGCGCAAAGAACTCAACATCCTTGGGGTTGCTGCCGGGCCAGCCGCCTTCAATGTAGTCCACGCCAAACTCATCCAGGCGGCGCGCCACCTTGAGTTTGTCATCCACGGAGAGATTCACGCCTTCGCCTTGCGTGCCGTCACGCAGGGTGGTGTCGTACAACAGAGGTCTTGATTGCATGGTTCCTCACTCAGCGCATGCGGGGAGGCAGGCGCGCTGGCTGAATTTACGCGGCGGCGTCCGGTTCCTGCGGCGGGCCGTCAGTATTGTCGATAATGTCGGTAATGCCGCCAAGCAGGCGGTCCGGCCAGATGCCTTGCTGCAGGTCCTCGCGGCGGAAGCGGCCGGTCTTCACCAACCAACCCTGCGCGCCCACCATCTGCGCACCGCGCACGTCGGCCAGAATGTCGTCGCCAATCATGGCCACGCGCTGCGCGGGCAGCGCCAGGTCGTCCAACACCATGCGGTAGTAGGCAGCGCTGGGCTTGCCCACCACCAGGGCGCTGGCGTCGGATGCATACTCGAGAGCCACCACATAGGGGCCCGCGTCGAGAAAGAGCCCCTCTTCCGTACGCCACGAGCGCTTCTTGTGCAGCGCCACCAGCCGCGCGCCATTGAGCACGGCGCGGAAGGCACGGTTCAGGCGCGGAAATGTGAAGCCCGAACCGATGTCGCCCACCACCACAAACTCGGGATTCTCCTCGTCCACCTCAATGCCCGTGAACTCCTGCTGCGCATCGGGCAGCAGCAGCGGGAGGTAGCGCTGCGCGCCCTGCGAGCGCAGGTATTCGGCAGCGACATAGCCCGCCGTATAGAGTTCATCGATGGTGCATGCGAAGCCCAGCGCGTTGAGCCGATCGAGCAGCGTATAGCGGCAGTAGATGGTGGTGTTCGTCATGAAGCGGAAGGGAATACCGCGGGCGCGCAGCGAGGCAATGGCCTCACGCGCGCCCGGGATTACCTCGTTGCCAATCAGCAGCACACCCTCAATATCGATGAGCAGCCCATCAACCGCCGCCAGCAGGTCCGTCACAGTAGACTCCTTGTGATAATGGCAGGCGCCAACTCCTGTACGCGGACGCGTTGCGCATAGCCATTCTGGCCGATCAACCCGTGTTCTGCAACCCTGCCGCGACGCCGTTCACCGAAAGCAGGATGGCTTCGCGCAGGCGCGCGATCGTCTCCGGCTCGGCGTCGTCGCTCGTGCCACGCAATTTGCGCAGCAGCGCCACCTGGATGAAGTTGAGCGGGTCGACATAGGGGTTGCGCACACGGATGCTGCGCTGGAGCCACTCTTCGCGCTCGAGCAGCTCGCTTACCTGGCTCACCTGCATCACCATGCGCGCGCTGCGGTCAAACTCGGCGCGCACGCCGGCAAAGATCGAGCCGCGCACTTCGTCGTCGGTCAATCCGGCGTAGAGCGAGGCAATGTGCATGTCGGCGCGTGCCAGCCCCAGCTGCACATTCTCGAGGGCAATGCGGAAGAAGGGCCACTCTTCGTACATATGCTGGAGTTGCGCGAGGCGTGCAGGCACGGCATCTTCGCCGGCGTCGATCATCCATCCCTCAAGCGCCGCGCCCACGCCATACCAACTGGGAAGGGCGACGCGCGTTTGCGTCCACGCAAAGACCCAGGGAATCGCCCGTAAGTCGTAGATGGATTGCGTTGCCTTGCGCCGTGACGGGCGCGAGCCGATATTGAGCCGATCAATCTGGTCAATCGGCGTCGCTTCGTGAAAGTAGCGCATGAACAGCGGGTCACTCACCAGGGCGCGATAGGCTGCGAAGGAGCGCTCGCTCAGTTCTTCCATCAGCGCGTCCCATGCGTCCTGCTCGGGGAAACGGGGCCGCGTGCCGCTGGTGAGCATGACGGCGTTGACGAGCTGCTCAAGGTGGCGGTAGGCAATCTCGGGATTCTCGTAGCGGCTGCTGATGACTTCGCCCTGCTCGGTGAGCTTGATGCGGCCGCGCACGGACTCGGGCGGCTGCGCAAGGATGGCGCGGTTGGTGGGGCCGCCGCCACGCCCCAGCGAACCGCCGCGACCGTGGAAGAGAGTGTAGCGAATGCCGTGCCGCTCGCAGACGGCTGCCAGCGCCTGCTGCGCCCTGAAGAGCATCCAGTTGGCGCGCAGGTAGCCGCCATCCTTGTTGCTGTCGCTGTAGCCGATCATGATCTGCTGTTGGTTGCCACGCGCCGCCAGATGTTGCCGGTAGATGTCATTGCTGAAAAGCGCTGCCATGATTTGCGGCGCACGCTGCAGGTCGTCAATCGTTTCGAAGAGGGGCGTCACATCCAGTGTGCCGAAGAGACCGGCGTCGCGTGCAAAGAGCAGCACTTCGAGCACGTTGCTCGCGCCCGTAGTCATGCTGATGATGTAGGTCTGGATGACGCATTCGCCTGCCTGCGCACGTGCCGTGGGTACAAGTCGCAGCAGCGCAATCGTCTCGTTGGTGTCGGGCGTGTAGTCGAGGCGGGCGGTGAGGGGGCGCGGGCTGGCGATTTCGCGGCTGAGCAGCGCTACCTTCTCGGCTTCGGGCAGGGCGACGTAGTCTGCGCTCAACTTGATGCGTGCCAAAACCTCGGCCATGGCGCTGCGATGGCGGTCGGCGTGCTGGCGCAGATCCAGTGTGGCGAGGTGGAAGCCGAAGACCTCCACGGCGCGAATCAGGTCGGCCAGCCTGCTCTGAGCCAGCCGTTCGCCGCGGTTCTGCTGCAGGCTCTCCTCCACCAGGCGCAGGTCGTGCAGGAATTCTTCGGCGGCGCGGTAGGCGCGGCGGTTGGTGACGCCGCTCTTCCATGGCTGCTCGTTGAGCGCCCGCGTGGCGCGCAGCCGGCGGAACATCATGATCAGTTTCTGCCGGTACGGTTCCATGCGGAAGCGCTCGAGCACCTCGCGCTCCTCTTCGGGGACGAGGGAAAAATCGTGGTCGAGGCTATCAAGCAGCGCCTTCGAGAAACCGACGCGCGTGGTGGCAGGGCTCAACTGGTTATACAGTTCATCCACGACCACATTGTAGTGGCGCAGGATGCTTTCCTTCTGCTCGCGAATCGCCTCTTCGGTCACCTCTACGACGACATTGGGGTTGCCATCGCGGTCGCCACCCACCCACGAGCCATAGCGCAGCACGGGTCCAATCGCAAAAGTCTCGCCGGGGTAGCTTTCGGCAAGCGCACGCTCAAGCGACCTGTAGATCTGCGGCACGAGGCGGAAGAGCGTCGTCTCGAAGAAGTAGAGGACGTTGCGCACTTCGTCGAGCACGGTAGGGCGGCGGTCGCGCGTCTCGTCGCTCTGCCAGAGCACCACGATTTCCTCGCGAATGCGGTTGGTAATCGCCTCCCGCTCGCTGGGGAGGCGGCTGGTGCGCGCCAGTTCGTCCAGGGCGGCGGTAATAGCGCTGAGTTTGGCCATTACCGTGCGCCGCTTGGCCTCGGTGGGGTGGGCCGTGAGCACGGGTGAAATATAGAGGTTGCCCAATAACGCACGCATGGCGTCGGCGCTCAGCCCCTCCTGGCGCAGGCGGCGCACTGCCTGCGCGATGGTCTCGGGCATGGGAATGCCCGTCTCCTCGGCGTTGCGCTGTCGCTCACGCAGGATGCGCGCACGCTGCTGTTCCTCGGCCAGGTTGACCAACTGGAAGTAGGTGGTAAATGCCTTGAGCACCGCCAGCGTGCGTGCCGGCTCGTCGATCAGCCGGCTGGTCTTCTCGGTGATCACGTCGCGCACGGCCTCATCGCCCGCGCGCCAGGCCTTTGCCAGGGAACGAAACTCCTCTTCAAGCGCGAAGATTTCCTGCCCTTCCTGCTCGATGATTGTCTCGCCCAGCAGGTTGCCCAGAAAGCGAATCGTGGCGCGCAGCTGTTCCTGTCGCGCCTCGGATGATGCGGCCTGCACTCTTGTCGTGTTCGTTTGTGCCGGTGTGACGCCCAAATCTATCTCCTCGTGCCGCGCCGTTTAGCCAAGTTGTGCAACAACCAGATCGCCCATCACCCGGGTGCCCACCACTTCCATGCCGGGCGAAGCAATGTCACTGGTGCGCACGCCCTCATCCAGCACGCGCTCGACAGCCTGCTCGATTGCCGCGGCTTCCGCCTCCAGCCCCAGGCTGTGGCGCAGGAGCATGGCCGCGCTGAGGATTGTGCCCAGCGGGTTGGCGATGCTCTTGCCCGCGATGTCGGGCGCACTGCCGTGGATGGGTTCGTACATGCCCCGCGGCAGGGCGTGTGCGTTCATCTGGTCACCCAGGCTGGCCGAGGGCAACATGCCCATGCTGCCCGCCAGCATCGATGCCTCATCGGTCAGGATGTCGCCGAAGAGATTTTCGGCCACGATTACGTCGAAACTGGCCGGGCGGCGAATCAGGTGCATGGCCATCGCGTCAACAAGCACGTGCTCGACATAGAGTGCTGGGTACTCTTCCAGCACTTCGATGGCGACGCGCCGCCACAGGCGGCTGGAGGCGAGCACATTGGCCTTGTCCACGCTGGCCAGCCTGCCCTTGCGCTGCACCGCCGCGTCGGCGGCCAGTTTAACCACGCGACGAATCTCCTCGCGCGTGTAGAGCATGGTGTCGTAGGCCTCGTCGCCGTCGGGGCCGGCCTCCATGCGCGGGCCGAAGTAGGCCCCGCCCGTTAATTCGCGAATGACCAGCAGGTCGACACCTTCAAGCACCTCGCGTTTGAGGGTGCTGGCATCCATCAATTGTGGCTGCAGCTTGACGGGGCGCAGGTTGGCGAAGAGGTTGAGTTGCTTGCGGATGGCGAGCAGGCCGCGCTCGGGCCGGTCGGCTGCCTGGGGATTGTCCCATTTCGGGCCTCCCACGGCGCCCAGCAGCACGGCGTCGGCGGCGCGGCAGGCGGCCACGGTGGCCTCGGGCAGGCTGTTGCCGACGGCGTCGATTGCGCAGCCGCCCATGAGTTGTGCGTCAAACGCGAAGCTGTGGCCGAACCTGTGCGCGACAGCCTCGAGCACCTTGACCGCTTCGGCGGTCACTTCGGGGCCAATCCCGTCCCCGGCAAGTACAACGATGCGTGCTTCCATGCGATGAATCCGATCCGCTTGCGATGAACTCAAGATTGAAGATTAACGATTGAAGTGCGCCGGATCCGCACCATCCGGAGGCGTAACTTGCGACCCCGCACCTGCGCCCGACGCGCGACCCCTTAGTCCAGCACCTTCCACAAATAGTCGTTGTCGCCCTCGTCGGGCACGTCCAGGCGCACGAAGCGGTGCTTGGCGTAGAAGCGCTGGCCTACGGCATTGCGCCGATGCACATAGCAGCCGTAGCCGGGATAGCCTTCCTCGCGCAGCCAGGCCTCGGTATGCGCCAGCAGGAGATCGCCAACGCCGCTGCCCCACCACGCCGGGCGCAAATAGATGCGATAAAGCTCGGCCCCACGCGGCCCATAGCCGGCATGGCTGAAGCCGATGATCTCGCCATCCTCGCGCGCAACCACAAAGGTGCTCTGCGTCGAGTGGATGACGCGGCGCAGGCTCTCGGTGCTGTAGGCGCGCCCTACGAATGACTCGATGAAGTCGCTGGTGAAGATGTCGGCATAGGCCGCCCGCCACGACTGCGCCGCGGTCAACTGGATGCCCGCGATATCGTCCTCTGTGGCGGACGCGATTTCAATGCGCGGCTTCGCCGCGTCGCCAACATCACCATCGGTCTGGCTGTACATTGGGCTGCGTCTCCAAAGGGAGCCTTGTGCACAGGGCCGCTCGCTCGCGCCTGCGGCGGGCACAAGAGACGGGCGCAGCCTCTGCGCCCGTGTGGTGCGCGACGGCGCGCCCCTCTCCGGTTCAGCCGGCGCGTCCCTGCGCCGAACGCCTATTTGCGTGTGTGTAACTGCATTATACGGGAGGACGGGCCGATATGAAAGAGGCTCGAGCGAGGCGTTCATTTTGCATTGAGGGCGCGCGCCGTTGCGCGCCATTCGTATTGGAAAGGCGCCTGCACTTATGTGGATTGCCGGAATAATGCGGCATGGCGTCATCAGCGCCAACTGCAACCTCACCCCCGGCCCCTCTCCAGTCTGGAGAGGGGAGCACAACAACTGCGTCACGTCGGAGACGTGACCTACGAAGGCGGCGCCTTTCTCCCCTCTCCAGGATGGAGAGGGGCCGGGGGTGAGGTTGCAGTTGGCGCCGCATGCCGAACCATTTCGGCAACATTCATCAGCGCGCGTTCGCACACGAGGCCAGCCGCTGGTATGATTCTCCGCACTGTTGAAACAATTGCGCATGCGTGGACGTCAACAGGCAGGAGCTCCCCACTCGTGGAGTCTGTCGTTTTCGGGCGCGTACGCGCCACAGTGGCCGATGATGATTCAGATTACCGATACGCTCGCCCTCGATGAGAGCGAAATCCGCGAGGAGTTCATGCGCAGCGCGGGGCCGGGCGGCCAAAATGTAAACAAGGTGGAGACTGCGGTGCAGTTGCGCTTCAACGCGGCGCAGTCTCCCAACCTGCCCGACGACGTGCGTACGCGCCTGCTTGCACTGGCAGGTCGCCGCGCCACGGAGGAGGGGGAGATTCTCATTGTGGCACGCGCCGCGCGCAGCCAGTCCGAAAACCGCGCCGCCGCGCTGGCACAGTTGACCGTGTTGCTGCAGCGCGCGCTCGCGCCGCCCGTCGAGCGGCGACCCACGCGGCCATCGCGCACCGCCCGGGCCCGGCGGCTGGATGCCAAACGGCGGCTAAGTCGCATCAAACAGTCCAGGCGCAATGCATCTTATGATGTAGAGTGATGTGGGGTCAATTCATCGGCGCCGCACGCCGCATATCTTGTGCAAAAAGGGTGGCAGCAACGACCGTCAGTCGTAGCGCACAGCGCTACTCCTGAAATCCTCGGAAAGGCGACTTTACAAATCCTCGAGTACGGGATAATCTATTGTGTAAAGCGTCGGACTGTCTCCACCCTCTTCGCACCCACTCTCTGACGGAGGCTCAAATGCGACGGAAAAGCCTTTTTCTGCTTCTGATCGCCCCGCTACTTCTTATTCTCCTGCTCACCCAACTGGCAGACGCAAAGGCTGCGCGCCCTCAGCAGGCAGATCCAACCCCTGTCGCGACCGACGCGCCCTTCGAGGAGCCTGCCGCGCCCAGCGCAGCCGCTACACTTGAGGCTGGAGCTCCGTTCACGCAGCCGTTCCTCATCCGTATCCGCCAGCAGATACCCATCACGGTTGTGCTCTCGCTGCTGCGCGCCGTGACGGTTACCGCGACACCAACGAGTGGAGCTGCGGTTGAACCGACTCCCACGGTGCGTGCAACGCCCACAGCGCGGGCGACACCCACGGTCGCTGCCACGCCAACCGAGACGGCGACCGCAGTGAGCGAGAGTGCAGAGGTCACGCCCAGCCTTACACTGACTGCCGGCGATGCGATTACAGGCGCGACCGTTATCACGGGGCTTCTGCCGCTTACGTCCGCGCTGCCACTAACTGCGCCTGCAGCCGCAATTCAGCTAACGCTCACGGCGGTGCTCACGTCGCCCGATCTGGCCGTCGTACCGACTGTCGAACTCACGCTGCCCGAAAGCGCAGCCGCCGTGGGTGACCTGGTGCCGCTCACCGGTACGCTGCCGCTGACTGGTGTGCTGCCGCTCACGGGCACGCTGCCGCTGACAGCCGCCCTGGCCATTACCGAGCCGCTCTCTCTCCTGCCCACAGACGTACTGACGACCGTGCCGCCACTCTTTGACGGCGTGCCGATTACCATTGACATGGACCTGCAGTTCTTCATCACCGACACGTTGACGAGCACTGTACCCGCGCTGATGGTGCTCACGTTTTCGGGGATGCCCTCGATGACCTTTCCCGTCTCGATTACCGTCAACGCGCCATCGACAGCGCTCGTGTCGGTTCTGCCTGTTACTTCAACGGTCTTCCCTGTGACCCCGACCGCAACGCTTACGGAGAGCGCGGTCGTTACGCTCACGCCGACGGTAACGGGCACTGGGGCCGTGACTGCAACGCTCGAGCCGACGCCAACGGCAACGCCCTTCGATATTACCTCGCTCAACATCGTCACGGTGACGGCGCCCGTCACCGCCAACATCCGCGTTGCCCCCGAGTTGGACGCCGAGATTGCGCAGACGGTGCCGGGCGGCACTGTGCTCTCGGTTGCTGCGCAGAACGCCGCGGGTGATTGGCTGCTGCTGATTGACGGCAACTGGATTGCCGTCGTCGTCTTCGGTGCTGCGCCTCCCGACCTGACTACAGCCAACGACGCCATTGAAGCCTTGCTGCGCGAGGCGGCGGCTAATGCCCCTCCCACGCCCACGCCGCTGCCGCCTACGCCCACACCCACGCCAACGGCTACGCCGACGCTCCCACCCTTTACGCCGGCCAGTGTGACGGCGACAACCAACGCCAACCTGCGCGCCGGCCCGGGCACCACCTTCGATATTGTGGGCAACACGGCAGTTGGCCAAGCGCTTGTCATCACTGCGCGTGATGCCACCGGTGGCTGGCTGCGGATCGACAGCGGCAACTGGATTGCGGTCCAACTGGTAAATGGGTTGCCGGCCGTCGAGACTATCCCTGTCTTTGACCCCAATGCAACGCCAACGCCCGCACCCACCCCGGCCGCCGTGGCAATTCCAACGGCCACGTCGCCCGCGGCCACTGCGCCGGTGACGGAGACGACATCGTTGTCGGGTACGCCGGCAGCGCCGTTGCTGCCCACGCCCACGCCTGCTGCGGCCGTGCTCACTCCCGTGCCGACTGCCACTGCACCTGCAGCGACCCTCTCGGTGGATGAGAACGTCTACCTGGTTGAGTTCGACAACATCGTAGCCAATTATCAGCGCGCGCTGACGGCGATTGACCGCCTTGTCACATCGGCAAATGGCAACACGGCTGTCTTTGATGACCAGCAGTGGCTCACCGACATGAACACGGCGATCCAGTTGCTGCGCAACGCGGGGCCGGCTGTGGCGCGCCTGAGCGTTCCCGATCGCTTTGCCGCGGCGCAGAATTCGCTTGCCAGCGCGGTGACACAGTACAACCAGGCGGCCGACCTGCTGTCGGCGGGCGTGGCGGCGCGCAGCACGGCGCAATTTGATGACGCGTTCAGCGCCATTGCGCTGGGCGACGCTTCGGTCGCCCAGGCTTCTGCCGCTCTCAGCGCCTTCAGACCATAGCTCGCACGTCTATCCAGGCAGGCAAATCGTCAGGGAGGTGGGCCACTGGTCCACCTCCTTTCATTGCGGTCCCGTGCCAGGGATCGGCCTAATCGGAGTCTCTCATGGAAATCGCCAACATGGTGGAAGGCCAGAATGGGTTGACCTGGCCGCGCTGGCAGCGCATTGTGCCGCTTGTGGAGGAACTTGGTTTCGCCGGCCTCTTCCGCTCGGACCACTTCACCAATGCGAACCCGCCCGACAGGGAATCGCTCGAGCTGTGGGTATCGCTCACGTGGCTGGCGGCCAACACGCGCCGCATCGAGTTCGGCCCGCTGGTCACCCCCTTCTCATTCCGCAGCCCCATCTTCACGGCGCGCATGGGCAAGGACGTGGACGACCTGAGCAATGGGCGGCTGGTGCTGGGGATCGGCGCCGGCTGGCAGGTGCGCGAGCATGAGTTGTTCGGCTTCCCGCTTCTAGCACTGCCCGAACGTTTTGCGCGTTTCAGCGAGGGTGTGGAAGTTGCCCATTGCCTGCTCCATGCAGGCGAGCCCGTGCGTTTTGACGGGGCCTACTATCAACTGCGCGATGCGCAACTACTGCCGCCGCCGCAGCGCCCCGGCGGGCCGCGCCTGCTGATTGGCGGCAACGGTCCACAGCGCACGCTGCCTCTGGTGGCGCAATATGCAGATGAGTGGAATGCCTTCTACATCACGCCCGCGCGCTTTGCCGCACTCAACAGCGTGCTCGATGAGCTTCTGATTGCCCAGCAGCGCAGGCCCACTGCAGTGCGCCGCTCACTGATGACGGGGCTCTATTTCGGATACGATGATGCGGCCCTGCGCGCCCGCCTGCAGGGGCGTGACGCGGCGGAGGAACGCGGCCGCGGTGTGGTCGTGGGCACGCCCGCTGCGGTGCGCGAGCAACTCGCCGCATTGGCTGCGGCGGGCGTCGAGCGCGTCATGCTGCAGTGGCTCGATCTTGACGACATGGCTGGTCTTGAGGCGCTGGCGCGCGCAGTGCTTTAGGGGTGGAGTACGGACGCGGCGGGTTGGTGCAGTGAGACCATTGATAATTGATGATAGACAATTGGGCACACGCGAGTTGTTCGCGTGCGCCCAATTGTCTATCATCAATTATCATTTATTCTTCAGTCAGTTTCTTCCGCTTCGCACTTCGCGCTACGCATGTCTCTTTGGCGCACCGCTGCCGCCGTTGGCGCGCCACTTCTCAATCTGCACAATCACAAAGGTCACAACCAACGTCATCACGAGCAGGGCGATGGCCGTAATCGGGTTGTTCAGCGCTTCGGGCGCGATCAGCAAGGTGATGCCCAACGCAAGCATCATGACTCCCGAGAGCAGCTTGAGCACGCGCCCCTCCTGTTCGCTCAACTTGCGCGAGCCGAAGCGCACCGCAAAGAGCGCCACGATGATCAGCAGCGGGATGATGTAGATGAGGTTGTAGAGCGCCAGGTAGCCGTAGAAGCCTGCGGTGGAGAGGTCGTTGAGAGTGAGCGCTCTCGTGTAGACCATGGGGAAGCCCGACGTGCAGAGCAGCTCGTAGCTGTTGGCCGCCACTGCCAGCACAACCGTGCCGCCCAGCATCGCGGGCAGGCTGTCGGCGCTCACCAGACCGCGCATGCGCTTGAAGAGCCCCGGTTTGGCCTCGTCGGGGATGCCCAGACTTACCCCCTGCTTGAACCAGAAGTAATCCTTGATGTTGATGAGCGCAAAGATGACGGCCACGGCGCCCGCGATCGCCGTAATCAACTTGAGTTCGCCAATCAGCAGGAAGACGTTGAGCCAGGCCGCCATGAAGACAAAGTAGATCAGCGCCGAGAAGAGCACGAAGACGCCGCCAATCAGCAACATGCGGCCGCGATTCTTGGCGTGCACCATGAGGCTGAGCAGGAACATGAGCACAAAGAAGGCGCAGGGGTTGAAGGCATCCAGCGCAGCCAGCGTCACCGTGAGCACGGGCAGCGAGAGCGACGCAAGCGTCATCTTGCCCAGCAATGGAATGGTGATGCTTTCGGCGGCGGGCGCAGGGCGAGTTGTACCGGCGGCGAGGATGGGCGCCGCACCTTCGCTACCTGCGGGGGCGAGAGCGGCTGCGCCGTCTGCGCCTGCCTCGGCACTGTTCGCAGTGGCGGCAGGCTGCATGTCGGCAACGGCGGCTTCGTGGCAGGCCACAAGTTGCGCCTCGATGGCAGCGCCCATTTGCTCAGCCGTGTCGTAGCCCGTGATCATCTGGTCGCAATAGAAGAAGGCGGGCACATACATCGCCTCCTCGCCAAGCACCTCGGCAAATCGCACATAGCCGGTCGCGTTCAATTGCGACTCGGAGAGCTCATAGGCGTGAAGCCGCAGCCACGGGTGCGTGTCGGGCAGCGACTCGATGAAGGGCATTGCCTCGCGGCAGTGGGGACAGGTAAGCGAGTGGAAGACGTAGAGATGAACCAGCGGGCCGCCCTCGCCATCCACACTCACCCACACAGGCGGATTTTCGTCGCTGACGTTGGGCGGCGGCGGTTCGGGGCCAATTTGCGCCCGCACCGCGACAGGACGTAGCACTGCGAGGAGCGTCAGGACAATCAACAGCGCGTACAACAATCGCGGAGCGACGCGAATAAGGCGAATAGGCATGAGAGCGTCTCACTGGGGCGGGAAGGCTGAAGCGGCCAGGATGCGCGGGCCGTGCGCTTAACCATCGCGCCGTCATCGCGCCGCGTCAACGGGCAGGCGTCCCGATCGCGCAGGGACGAATGTCCCTTCCGACCTAGAGCAGAGTCAACTGCCCGCTGCCTGGCGGTGGTGCGGCTGCATCGCCCAGCAGTTCGCGCAGCCGCCGGGCAGACGCGGGTGCATGGCCCTCATAGGGATTGTGCATGTAGCCGAAGACCTCCTGTCCCGCCCTTGCAAGCTGCTCAATGCGCTGCGCCCACTGCGCTAACTCGGCGTCGCGCCGGAGCACAATCTCGGCGTCACCCCTGGGGCCGTTGCGGTCGTCGCCAATCCAGCGAATATAGCAGAAGCCTGGTCCCCGCCCTGCCTCAACCTGCGTCAACCAAACAGGGAAGAGGTCGGGCATACCCGCGCGCACGACGAGCACAAGCGCGAGGCCAAGTTTGGCAACATGCTCGGCAAAGGCTTCAGTCATCAGGTCGACGGCGCGCACCTCCACGGCAAGGCGAACACCATCAAGCTGGGGGACGAGCCACTCGAGGTAGCTTGCCAGCGTGCGGCCATAGTGGCGGCGGCTGAAGTCGGGCGGCAACTGGAGCAGCGCGGGCCCCGCGGCGGCGCCAAGCGAGCGCAGGACATCCACAAACGCCAGCGAATCAGCTTCTGCGCCCTGGAGCCTCTTTTCGTGGGTGATGGCGCGTGGGGCCTTGAGTGCGAAAGTGAAGCCGTCAGGCGCCGATTCCACCCAGTCCACCACGGTTGAAGCGCGCGGCAGCGCGTAAAAGCTCGTGTTGACCTCCACGCTGTCGAACTGCGTCACATAGTAGGCAAGGTAGCTTTTCACCGGTGTCTTGTCGGGGTAGAAGACGCCGCGCCAGCCCTCGAATTGCCATGACGACGTGCCGATGTGCGCCAGCGGTCGACCATCCGGCGGGGCGTGTTGCTCGCTCATAGCCACAAGTCTAGCGGAAATCAACCGGCGCGCCAACGGCGCCACGCGCCCGCAATGCCAAGGGGGGCACATGCGCTGCGCTTGCTGGCCCTGCGCGCCCCTCCTCGATGCGTGCTGTACAAAGTGCACATCGATGCAAATTACGCTAGCGATATATGTGCACCTTATGCAGCCATGGCGTCGCGTATATTGTGCAAAGTGCCACTATGCGACCAGCGCCCTGCACGCTATTCTGTGCCCAGTCGTTCTGTTCGATGCTGAACACTTTGCTCGTCGGCACGATTTGTTGCGCGCACCATGTTATTTGGCATGCATCTGCCCCTCGGCAATTTTCCCATCCATCCAATCTGCAGACAGTGCCAATCATCCGCTGAAGGAGTCATCTATGCGTTGGTTCAAGCGACTTTTCGTACCTGTACTGGCCGGGTTGCTGCTGGCGACCTTCGCCACGGTTGCCCATGCCCAGGATAGCAGCGAGTTGGCCGCCGGCCTTTCCGACACGGCGACCAGCATCAACACGTTGTGGGTTATGCTCGCCGCATTTCTCGTCTTCTTTATGCAGGCCGGCTTCGCCATGGTGGAGACCGGCTTCACCCGCGCCAAGAATGTGGCGCACACCATGATGATGAACATCA
>CAYRVP010000032.1:0-33304 GCA_964427845.1 uncultured Caldilineaceae bacterium | reverse complement strand
CATTCCCAATCATTATCACAATACCTATGTTTTGTCACTTATTGCGGACTACTGCGTACAGGTTTTGTTACATATCCGAGCGGCCGGTGAGGGCGCGGCCGAGAGTCAACTCGTCGGCGTACTCGAGATCGCCCCCCATGGGCAGGCCACGCGCCAGGCGCGTGACGCGTATCCCCAGCGGCTTGATCAGGCGCGCAATGTACATCGCCGTCGCCTCGCCCTCGAGGTTGGGGTTGGTGGCCAGCAGCACCTCGGTGATGGGGCTGCCGTTCTTCTCGGCCGTCTGGATGCGCTGCAGCAATTCGGCCACGCGCAGATTATCCGGCCCCACGCCCTCAATCGGCGAAATCGCGCCGTGGAGCACGTGGTACATTGCCTTGAACTCGCCCGTGCGTTCAATCGCCTGCACGTCAAGCGGCTCCTCCACTACACAAA
Organism: uncultured Caldilineaceae bacterium; assembly: GCA_964427845.1. Lineage (GTDB taxonomy): Bacteria > Chloroflexota > Anaerolineae > Caldilineales > Caldilineaceae > UBA5069. The sequence goes on along the minus strand of CAYRVP010000032.1, from coordinate 32,869 downwards.
CGACACTGCCGTCGCGTTCGCCGCTCGAGCAAATGATGCAGGGGTCGCGGTCTGCAATGTTGAAGCAGACGCTGCAAAAGAGCGTGTTGGCCTTGAGGTTCTCCAGCGCCTGCGCCAGGTTGTGCGCCACCGCAGCGTCGGCGCGCAGAATGTAGTAGGCGAGGCGGCTGGCCGACTTGGGGCCAATCCCCGGCAGGGCGCTGAAGGCGTCAATCAACTGGCTGACCGGTTCGGCAATGGTTTGCATGGTTCATCTCGCAGTATCAGATATCTCAGATTCCGGACTCATTTTGACGCAAGGGCGCCAGGACGCAAGGAAGGAGGCAAGGAAAAACAGAGCACTTCCTTGCGCCCTTCCTTGCGTGCCCTTGCGTCCTGGCGCCCTTGCGTCAAAATGCCGCCTAGAATCCAAGCCCCGGTGGCAGGTTGAGACCGCTGGTGACGGAACCCATGCGCTCTTCCTTGAGGGTGCGCGATTTCTCGAGCGCTTCGTTGACGGCCCCCAGCACCATGTCCTGCAGCAACTCCACATCATCCGCCGAAACCACTTCGGGGTTGATGGTGAGGGACTTGATCGTCTGCTGGCCGGAGGCGACCACCGTCACCATGCCGCCGCCCGTGCTCACGCTCACTTCCTCAGCGGCGAGCGCGGCCTCGGCTGCAGCCATGTCCTCCTGCAACTTCTGCATTTGCGACATGATGTTGCCCATGTTGCCCATGCCACCCATGGGGGGCAGGTTGCGCCCACCCGGCCGACTCCCGCCTGATTTGCCCTTCGCCATTATTGCGTTCCCTTCCTGTTCTCACTCTGTTTTGATTGTGACAGATTTCACAGCAGCACGGAATGGTTAGATGCCCCGTTTTTCGGGTGTCGGGTGTCGGGGGTCGGTATGATGCATGTTACCAAGATGTTTCGGCCAACATCGCTGACTGCGACCCGACACCCGACGCCCGACCCCCGACACCCTACTCAATTGCCACGCGCAGCGCGAGCAGCGCCAGCACAATTGTGGCGGGCGCGAAGAGCAACCGTTCCAGGCTGGCGCCCGAGGCCAGGTTGCCCACGATGTTGAGCGTCATGTAGGCGAAAACCACCCACGCACCGATTCTGACGCCCAGACCGGGCTGCCCCGTGCCAATGATGCGCGCCCGCAGGGCCACAATCCACGCAAAGAGTGCGAGCAAGAGCAGCGCCAGCCCTTCCAGCGTGTAGAGGCGGGCGTCGCTGGTGACGCCGCCGCCCCACACAAAATCGGCGGGCAGCGTTCCCACCAGGACCAGAATGTGCATGATGGCCAGCAGCGCCATCCCCGTGAGCAGGATCGATGCCGCCAGACGTGCACCAATCCACCCCTTGAGACTCCGCACTACGTGCCCTTCTCTTTCTGGCCCTGGCCCGGCTTCACCTCAGCGTGAAGCTCGGAGACGGCAAACTCCACCAGCGGGTCGGGGCCGTTGCGCGGCCCGGTCGCCGGGGCCGCATTCGCTGCCATGGCCAGCCGCGCGCGGTCGCCGATCTGGAACTCCACCCGGAATTGCGCGCCCAGGAACTCGGAGAGCACAGTCTCCACCTGCGCCTGCGTCTCGGGCTTGGCGAGCATTTGCAGCGAGAACTCGTTGTTGCCCAGCGCAAAGGCGGCGCGGTCGCCTGCGATGGCGATGTCGCGCCAACTGTTCAGATAGCCCTGCACCTGGATACCACAGCGTGCCTTGACGAGTTTGAGGAAGTCGCGCATGCGCAGACGCAATTGCTCAACGGCCTGTTCATCAATGGGCGCGGCGGGTTGTGTATCGACAGTGCTCGGCGCGCCGCCCTTGCCTTGCGCGCCGCCGCCCGGCTGCACCACATGGTGCGTGCTTGCCTGCGCGGCCGGGGAGCGAACTTGCGCGGGCTGGCTCTGCGCGGCGGCCTGCGCCACAACGACGGGCGGCCCCTCGATGCCCTCAATCAGCGCCATCTCAAGCGGCAACTGCGGCTGAAAGTCGCCCTTCATCTGCTGCAGCGCGTCCACAAAGCGGCGAATCGCAAAGAGAATCGTCGCTGGCGTCATGCGGCCGGCCTGCCGTTCCATCAGCGCGCGGCTGTCGGCAGGCAGTTCGGCCAGCAGGCTCGGATCATGTGTGAGCACCTGCACCAGCACGCCGCGCAAGTGCTCAATCACCTGGCGACAGAACTCGCTCAGGCTTGCACCCCCCGCTGTCAACCCGTGAATGACCGCCAGCCCGCGCGCGACGTCACGGTCGGCCAGTGCATCCACGAAGGCAGCCACGTGCTGCATGCTCACCGCGCCCAGCGCCTCCTGCACCTGCTCAAAGGTAACCACCTCGGCGCCGCCACTCATCATCTGGTCGAGCAGGGAGATGGCGTCGCGCATGCAGCCCTGGGCGCTGCGCGCGATGGCGGTGAGCGCCTCGTCCTCGGCCTGGCGCTGCTCCTCGTTGAGGATGTGACGAAGGTGGGCCGTGATTTCGGGCACGGGAATGCGCCGGAAATCAAAGCGCTGGCAGCGGCTGAGCACCGTCGCGGGGATCTTGTGCGGCTCCGTGGTGGCCAGAATGAAGCGCACGTAGTCGGGCGGCTCCTCGAGCGTTTTGAGCAGAGCGTTGAAAGCCGCGCCGCTGAGCATGTGCACTTCGTCGATGATGTAGATCTTGACGTCACCCTCGGCGGGGCGGAAATTGACCTTGTCGCGCAGTTCGCGCACATCGTCGACGCTGTTGTTGCTGGCGGCGTCGATCTCGATGAGGTCCACAAAGCGCCCTTCGCTGATGGCGATGCAGTGCGCGCACTGGTTGCAGGGGCGCTCGCTTTCGGGCGCGGTGCAGTTGAGCGCCTTGGCGAGGATGCGCGCCGTGCTCGTCTTGCCTGTGCCGCGCGGCCCCGAGAAGAGGTAGGCGTGCGCCAGCCGCCCCTCCTGCAGGGCGCTGCGCAGCGTGCGCGTCACATGCTCCTGGCCGATGACCTCTTCGAAATTCTGGCTGCGCCACTTGCGGTAGAGAGTTGTGGACATGGGTAATTTCCGGGGGGACGCAACTGGGTGAAGGCAGGCGGCGGCTGCGCAAGGCAGCGTAACCGGAGGGGTTATTCTACCATTGAACGGGATGCGCGGCAATGAAACGCGCGGCGGGGCGGGCGGTCGACGCTGGGCAAACCGGGCTTGTTTTCGAGGTCACAATGGTCCTCCGCGACATCTGGTGAACCTGGCGCGCGCATCGTCGCATTGACTTCACAAAGCAACAATTTGCCTCTTGACGCTTGCCTACCACAGGCGCATAATGGGCGCACACCCATCCGATGTTGCGCGTGGCAGACTCCCATCTCCCCGGAAAAGCCAACAGTGCGCTCCACGACACCTTTTCCTCACGCACAAATACGCCACAGTACGACGGCGCCCCGCGCAAAGCCGGGGCGTGGCGCGCGCCGCCGTCACCAGGTTGCCACAACGCCTAAACCCTTTTGTGTTTTGACGCATGCATGCGGCGCTCCTTTGCGCGGCTGTTGCTTGCTGCGTTCCCCTTCATCTCTGTGTGCTCTTCGCGCGATCGTTGCAGTCCCCTTTATTCCTCGCCCGACGATGGTTTTCCCACCGCCGGACCACCTCCAAGGACCTCCTCATGCCCGCAAGCACCACCGTTCCGACTCGTTTGCTGACAGTTCTGCTTATGCTTATTTTGTTGCTTGGAGCAATCCCTGTTTCAGCCCAGGAGATTCCCTTACCGCCTGAGCCCCTTGCACCTGTCGCGCCACAAAGCGCCGCAGCGCCCACGTTTCCCCTCGCCATCGAGGCACTGGGCAGCCCCGGCACGAGTTTCGGCTTTCAGCGTCAATACGGCGTATCGCGCGAAGCCTACCTTGAAGACACTACGCACTTCCAAGTGACGTCCGTGGCATTGGAGGGTGACAGCCTTTGGCTTGCCGATGGTTGGGGCATGCGTGTACTCAAATTCAGCGCTGCCGGAGTCTTCGATCGCCAAGTCGGCAAGGCTGGTTATCGATACGGGTCACAGACCACGCTTGACTACGTTACTGATGTTGCCCTGGATGGAAGCGGCAAACTCTGGATTGTCGACGCCGACACCCGACAGGCAACGCAATTCGCAGCAGACGGTACCGTACTTCTCACACTGGGCAAGCGATACCAGGAGGGTTCGGACAACGATATCCTTTAGCGATGCTTTCGGTATTGCCTTTGGCGCTACGGGAGCCATCTTTATCAGTGACGGCGACCTCTGGGGTAGTAGTGGCAACAACCGCGTGCAGGTCTTTGACTCGAGCGGTGTCTATGTTACCACCATAGGCGAGACCGGTGTGTCGGGTTTCGATAACGCGCACTTCCAGCAACCGCGACGAATGGCGGTGTACGGCAACCTGCTCTATATCGCTGACGGCGGCAATCACCGCATCCAGATATACAACATTGCCAATCCTGCCACCCCTGTCTATTCTGCGACAATGGGAGTCGCTGGCCAGTATGGAAGCGACAACTCCCACTTCAATTTTCCTGAAGGTGTAACAGTCGACAGCACATTGATCTATGTGGCAGACAGCGGGAACAATCGTGTACAAATCTTCAGCCGCACGACCCTCGCATATGTGGCTACGATTGGCACCGGGGCCCGCGGCCGGAGTAACGACATGTTTGACCATCCCAGTGACGTGGTGGTGGATACGACTGGCCGCATCTACGTGGCTGACCAATACAATAGTCGGGTCCAGGTCTTCAATTCGTCGCGGATTTACCAGCAAACCATCGGTACAACCGGCGTACCGTACCTAACCGATGACCAGCACTTCAATACGCCACATGGAGTCGCGGTGGGGCCGGACAGGAGCGTCTACATCCTCGAAACGCGTGGCAGAAGGTTGCTTAAGTTGAATGCCGCGGGCGTTTTGCAGTGGACCGTTGGCGAGGCGGGGCAGGGTGGCAATGACAATCAGCATCTAGGCTGGCCTGAGGATGTCGACGTGGATGGAGCCGGCGCGGTCTATGTGGCCGATGCCGGGAACAAGCGTGTGCAGATCTTTAGCGCAGCTGGCCAATACGTTGCTACGCTGGGCACGGGATACGGCACCGGCCAGACCCAGTTCAAGAACCCCAACGGAGTCGCAGTGACGACAGACGGTGCGATCCTCGTCTCCGATCAGGGAAACCACCGTATCCAGATCTTCGACCGCAACCGTAACTACGTCGCCACGCTGGGTGTGACAGGGCAGTCAGGGGCGGACAACGCCCACTTCAACAACCCGTTCGGTGTGGACGTCGACGAAGCGGGCCGCATCTATGTCGTCGATTGGGGCAACCATCGTGTGCAGGTCTTCGATTCCAGCCGCAATTACCTGCGCACAATCGGCGTTACCGGCGAATGCGGCGAAGACTTTTCCCACCTCTGCAACCCGATTGCCGTTTCTGCCGATAACCAGGGACGCGTCTTTGTTGCCGACGGTTGGGGATGGCGCGTTCAGGTCTTCGACGCCCAGGGTCGCTATCTCACGACTATCGGACGTCGGGACGGCACGAACAGTCCCCAGGTATCAGGCATGTCTACTCCCAGCAGCGGCGGCGTCTACCTCGCTGAAGACCAGAACCACCGCATCTCGGTCTTTGGCACGCCAGGGTCGCCCTGGGTGCAGACCAACATCAACGGCTTTGGCCACCCGGGCGCCGGCGCCGTGGCGGTGCTGCGCGAATTCAAAGGAAAGATCTACGCGGGGTCCGATGTCCGGGGCGCCACGCCGGGCGTTGTCCCGCGCCTCTACGCTTCGACTGATGGTCGCACGTGGGTCGGTGCAGACCCGGGCTTGGGACTTCCCTACAACTACAGCATCACCGACCTGGTCGAGTTCAACGGGGCACTCTACGCAGGAACAGGGCAATACGACTGGGATGCCGAGGCCTACAACGGCGGTGAAGTCTATCGGACCAGCGACGGTGCGACCTGGGAAACCGTGGCCACGGGCGGCTTCGGTCGGCGTGAGAACGGCGAGATCGGTGCGCTTGCGGTCTTCAACGGCTACATCTACGCCGGAACGTACGGGTATGATATGGACGACAATTTGCCGGCCGAGATTTGGCGCAGTGCGACCGGCAACGCAGGTGATTGGCAGCGTGTGGTGGCCGACGGTCTGGGGCAGCCCGGCAACAGCCTTGTGCGCGAACTCGCCGTATATGACGGCGCGCTCTACGCAGGCATCTCCAACTATGCCGCCGGTGGCGAAGTCTGGCGCACGACCAATGGCACAGACTGGACGCGCGTCGCGACGGGCGGCCTGGGCAGCGGCACCGATCGTCAAACCGTCAACACACTGGCTGCCTTCAATGGGGCGCTCTACATCGGGCTCTCTGGTTCGCAAGGAACCCAGGTATGGCGCTGTGTGGAGTGTACCGGCGCTGACTGGAACAAGGCGACTGGCATGTTCGACACAGCCGCGCATCGTCTTATTGGTGTCATGGGGGTATTCGACGAGGCACTGTACTATGCTGTCGGCAACGCTGAAACCGGTCTCGAGGTCTGGCGCACGCTCGACGGCAATGCATGGCATACGGTGGCCGTACAGGGCTTTGGCGACTGGGCGAATACATACGCAAGAGCCAGCGCGATGACAGTGTACAAGGATGGGCTCTACTTGGGCACAGTCAACTGGACGAATGGTGGCGAAATCTGGCAGTACCTCAGCAGGCGCGTGATGCTGCCCGTGGCGCACAGGTAGGCGATAACTGTGCGCAGCAGGCAGCAATGTCTGCTCCGATTGGCGAGTAATCAGGCAGTGGCGTGTGCGGCGCACTCTGGCCGCACACGCCACTGCCGCTGCGCCATCTTGCCCATTGCCCATTGACGCGACGCCGCACAGGTATACAATAAGGCAAAGGGGCGCTTCACTCTCGACGCGCTGCCATCCACGCGTTCGCCACTGCGGCCCCACCAGGAGGGCCATCATGGAAGAGCAGGCCCCTCGCCTGCGCATCCACACGCCGCTGCCGCGCCCCAAGCCGTGGGGCGTGTGTAGGCCCCTGTTTCCCCTCCTCCTTATCCCTCTCCTGCTTCTGCCGTTTGTCCTGCATATTGGTCGCGTAATGGCCCAGCCGCCTTCGGCCGGCGCGCGCATCTTCGTGAGCGAAGTCCACCCCAATCCCCAAGCCGTGCCCGACAGCGGCGGCGAGTGGATCGAGCTCTTCAATGGCGGTGCAGAAGCGGTCAACCTGCTGGGCTGGCAGGTGCGCGTGCGCAGTGGCTACAGCGCCACGTTGCCCTACGACACGTGGCTTGCGCCGGGCGGCTATGCGGTGCTGGCCGAACTCCCCGGCGCACTGGAGAATGGCGGCGTAATCGCCCACGGCCTGCTGCCGGGCCTCGTGCTTGACGACATCGACGCGATCGAGCTCTACACGCCCGACGGGCAACTTGTGGAGAGTGCGGCCTGGGGCGGCGAGCCACCGGTTGTGCCAGGGCGCAGCCTCGAGCGCAGGGACTTTGGCGGCACGCCCATGTGGGCCGCAGCCTGGCAGCCCTGGCCCGGCTCCGCAGGCGACTGGGGCAGCCCGGGCACTGCCTATACCCCGCCGCCCACCCCCACGGCAACGCCCATACCCCCGGCTCTGCGCATCACCGAACTGCTGGCCGATCCCGCCGCCGTGGCCGATGAAGAGGGCGAATGGCTCGAGCTTTACAACCCGAATGACTTCGCCATTGCGCTCGCGGGCTGGACGCTGACCAACGCACAAAACAGCGTGCAGGAGTTGAATGCGGTGGAGATCCCCGCACATGGATTCCTTGTGCTCGGCCGCAGCAGCGACGCGTCGATCAACGGTGGCGTTGCAGTACAGGCACTGCTCGACGTGCACCTTGCCAACGAGGGTGGCAGCCTCACACTGCGCGTCGCCGGCGGCGCGCTTGTGGACAGTGTCACGTGGGGCGTGACCACGGCGGGGCGTAGCCTCGAGCGGCTGGACGACGACGCATGGCGCGATGCTGTGCTGCCCTGGCCCGGCTCCGCAGGCGACTGGGGCAGCCCGGGCGAACCGCCTCCGCCCGCACCGCCCACCCCCACGGCAACGCCTCTGCCGCCCACGCCCGCACCCCTTGCCGCAGCGTGGCCGCGACCGGGCGCGGTCGCCGCCGCGTCACCCATCCAGATTGATGAAGTTGCCTACCGCGGCAGCGATGATGAGTACGTGATGCTCGTCAATACCAGCGACCAGCGCGTGGGCCTGGCGGGCTGGCAATTGGGCGACGCCGCACACCCAGGCGACGCCGAAGCGCTGGCCTGGCTGCCCGACGGCGCGCAGATTCCCGCCGGGGGCGCCTACGTGGTGGCACGTAGCGGCGCGGGCTTTGCCGCCCACTGGCAGGTGGCCCCCGACGCGCAGTTCGAGCCAGGCGACCCCGATGTAGCCACACTGGCGCGCAATGACCTGCTGGCGCGAGGCAACTTCGCGCTGGACGACGGCGGCGACGAACTCGTGCTGCTCAACCCAGACGGCCTGCTGGCCGACGCGCTCTGCTATGGCAATGGCGACTGCGCTGCGCTGGGGCTGGCCGGGCGGCTGGATGCGCCCGCGGGATCTTCGCTGCAGCGCGTGCCGGGGCCAGATTTCACAAGTGCACCCGATGTGCGCGACCGCTGGGCCCTCCTGCCCGCGACACCGCTGCAACCCCTCCCCTGGCCGCTGCCCGCAGCGCACACGCCGGTGGCGCTGCCTGGCGGGCTGCTGGCGTGGTGGGGCGTGCTCGATGCCGCCAGCACCTGGTCGCCCGGGGGTGCGCTGCCGCCGCGTGCGCTGCTCGCGGCCGCAGCCGCGCAGGCGCTCGACTTCGTGGCGCTCAGTGACCCCGCGCCCCACGCACCCATGGCCGATGCGCCTGTCACGCTTCTGCCCGCGTGGGGTTGGCAAGCCGAAGGCGACAGCGCCATCATCTTCGCGCCCATTCGGCCCGCTGCGGACGCGTGGCCTGCTGGCCTGGCCGACCGCAATGCGCTCCTCCCCTGGTTGCAGCAACAGGCCGTGCCGGTGCTCTGGCGCAAGGGTGAACTGCCGGCCGTCGCAACGATTCCCGCGCTGGCAGCGCAATCGGCAAATGCACTCGGCAGCGCCGTCGACGCCGCGACGCTCGTGGCCGGTTGGCGCACAGCGGGCGGCCCGCTCCTCCCGGCAGGGAGCGGCCTGCCGCTGCCCTTTGCCGTGGCGCAGCCGCAGCCTCGCTACACAGGGTTGGCGGCTACATCCGCGGCGCCCGACGCACTCATCGCCGCACTGGCAGCGCACCGCGGCTGGATGAGCACCGCGCCGGGCCTCTGGCTGCTGCTCACCGCCGCCGACGATAGCATGTGGATGGGCGGCACGGTTGCACCTGCCAACAGCCTGCAGATCACCGTGCGCGCAGGTGATCGCACGGGTGCGCCGCTCCATGTCGTCCTCTGGCAGGACGGGGTGGCGGTGGCCGCAGCGGACGTGCAAGCGGGTGCGTCCTGGTCGCATGCGCTGCCCGCGCCGCCAGATGCCTACTTCTACGCCACGGCAAGCCGCGCCGACGGCGCATTTGCAGTCAGTGCGCCCATCCACGTCGCACTGTCCAGCCCCGAGTCCGCACGGAACGACGTGCGCATCGTTGAGGTGCTGCCCCGCCCTGCCCACGACTGGAACGGGGACGGCGCACTTGATGCCGACGACGAGTACATCAAACTTGCCAACCGGGGCGCGCAGCCCGTGGCGCTGGCGGGCTGGCAACTCTTCGACAGTCACACCGCCGGCGACGCCCTCGCGCGCTTCACCTTTGACGACGCGCATGTCATTCCTGGGCATGGTTCGTTGCTGCTGTGGCGCAGCGAGACGCATATCGTGCTCAACGACGGCAGCGACCACCTCTACCTCTTCCTGCCGGGCGGAGGTCTGGCCGATGAAGTGAGTTGGCGCGATGCCGAGCCGGATCTGCTCTTTGTGCGCCAGGATGAGGCCATTCAACTTGCACCCTTGCCTGCCGCAGAGAATGCCGCGACCAGCGCCGTCGCGGCCGCGCAGCCCCAAATGTCGGCGCCGCGGGCCACCAGCGGAGTTGGCGCGAGCGAAGTTGGCGCAAGTGACCAAGCCGCACCTGCCATCGGCGCAGCGCCGCAGACGGCCACGATCGCCGCACCGGCTGCACGTGCGGCCGTCGTGGATGTAGAAGCGGCGCGCGCCCGCGGCATTTTTGTGGATGCGACCGTGCGCGGCGTGGTCACCCTGCCGCCGGGGCTGCTGCACAGCACCCTCTACATTGCGCAGGAGGGCGGCCCCGACGCAATCTGTGGGACGGGGCTGCGTGTATTCCTGCCCACGGGAGACTTTCCGCTCCTTGCCACCGGTGACGTGGTCACCGCACACGGCCGCCTTACCTCCTTTCGCGGCGAGCGCGAGTTGCTGCTTGATGCGCCCGCTGCGATTGCCCTTGTGGGCGCAGGCGTGCTGCCGCAGCCAATCCTTACCCAGCCCGCCGCGATTGGCGAGCCGCTCGAGGGCCGCCTTGTGACCTTCAGCGGGCGCATTGCCGGCGTTGACGGTGACAGCCTCTACCTTGACGACCCTGCACACGCCGAAGCGCCGAACGTACGTGTGATGGTGGCGCGCAGCCTGGGCTGGCCGCGCCCGGCCGCGCTGCCCGGTCAATTCTGGCGTGTGACCGGCATCGTAAGCCAAATGGCGCGTACTGCCCCCTGGAACGGCGGCTACCGCGTGCTTGTGCGCTGGCCGGCGGATTTGGAGATGCTGACGCCGTAACTCAAAAGCACCATCTCAACGCAAAGATGCTGACGCCGTAACTCAAAAGCACCATCTCAACGCAAAGATGCTGACGCCGTAACTCAAAAGCAACATCTCAACGCAAAGACACAAAGGAAGCAAAGAAACGCAAAGAACAGCAAAGAACAGCGTATTGGTGCACGGAAGAAGCGGAATCAGGGAACAACTTGACGCTTGTTGTTTCCACTTCTTCCGTGCACCAATATGCTGTTCTTTGCTGTTCTTTGCTGTTCTTTGCGTTTCTTTGTGTCTTTGCGTTGAGATGTTGCTTTGTATGCTCTTGCGCGCCCTCTTGTGTACAATCATGCGCAGCAATCCGCATACGCAGCCCCACCAGCGAGGAAATTGCATGCCCTTACGCACTCTGGCACGCAGCAGCGGCCTGTACTTTGACGAATTCACCCCAGGCGATTCCACCGAAAGCGTGGGCCGCACCATCACCGAGGCCGACATCGTCAACTTTGCCGCGCTGTCGGGCGATTGGAACCTCATTCACACCGACGCCGAATATGCCGCCACGCAGATGTTCAAGCAGCGCGTGGCGCACGGGCTGCTCGTGCTCAGCATTGCCAGCGGTCTGGCCGTGCCCATGGGCTTTATGGAGGACACGATCATGGCTTTCCGTGGCCTCGCCTGGCGATTCGTCAAACCCGTCTTCATTGGCGATACGGTGCGCCTGCGCGTGACCGTGGAGGAGAAGAAACCCATGGCGCGGCTGGGCGGTGGCATCGTCAACTTCAAGATGGAGGTCGTCAACCAGCAGGGCGAAGTGACGCAGCGGGGCAACTGGGAGATTCTCTGCAAGGCGGCTCCGGCATGAGCGCAGACCCGTCCGCCATCACCATGCGCGCGCTGGTGGCGCGCGCCATCAACCAGATGGCCGTCGAGGATGTGCTGCTCGATCCGCCCAAGGCCCACGAGGTGCTCGTGCGCATGCGCGCCGCGGGCGTTTGCCATTCGGACCTGCACACGCTGCAGGGGCAACTGCGCGCCACGCCGCCCCTGGTGCTGGGTCACGAGGGCGCGGGCATGGTAGCCGCTGTGGGAGCAGGCGTGCGTCACGTGCAGGTGGGCGACCCCGTGCTCGTCAACTGGATACCTGCGTGCGACACATGCCCCACCTGCCGGCGCGGCCTGCCCAACCTCTGCGAGCGGCTGCCGTTGACCACCTTCCAGGCGCTGCTGCCCGACGGCACCACGCGCCTGCACACGCAGGATGGCATTGTGCTCAAGCACTTCCTCAGCGCCGCCACCTTTGCCGAGTACGCCGTGCTCGACGGCGCGAGCGTGCTCCCCATACCTCCATCAGTCCCCTGCGAGGTGGCGGCGGTGATTGGCTGCGCCGTGGTGACGGGCGTGGGCGCGGTGCTCAACACGGCGCAGGCGCGGCCAGGGCAGAGCGCGGCGGTCATTGGCTGCGGCGGCGTGGGTTTGAGCGCGCTGCTGGGCTGCCTGCTCGCGGGCTGCCACCCTGTTGTGGCGGTGGATACGACGCAGGCCAAGCTGGACTTTGCCAGCAGCCTGGGCGCTACGCACACGCTGCTGGCCGGGCCGGGCGTCGACGTGGCCGCCGAACTCAAGCGCATCGTCCCTGGCGGCCCCGACGTGGTGCTCGACAGCGTGGGCGCCACCGCCACCATTGGCCAGGCGCTGGATGCGGCGCGCGCCGGTGGCAGCGCGGTGGTGATGGGCTTGCACGGCGTGCGCACGCCCGCCACCATCAACCCCGGTGCGCTCGTCTACCAGAACAAGCGACTGCTCGGCTCCTTCTTCGGCCAGGCCCGGCCGCAGGTGGACTTGCCCATGCTGGTCGATCTCTTCCGCGCAGGGCGACTGCCTGTCGATCGCCTCATCACGCAGCATTTCACGCTCGACGACGCGCCCGCCGCACTCGAGGCGCTCAACCGCGGCGAAATTGAGGGGCGCGCCGTCATCCTCTTCCCATGACGTGGCTTTGGGTGCTTGCGCTGCTGCTGGCGGCGATTGCCGCGCTGCTCTGGTGGATCAGCCGCAGCCTGCGCGCCCGCACGGGGCTGCCTGGCGGGCGCGTCCTCTACAGCGATACGGGGACTGAGCAGACGCTCGAGGCGCCCCTGCGCAGCCATCGCTATGGGCTGGTGGGGCGGCCCGACTATCTGCTGGTGCGCGAGGAAAAGGGACAGAAGGTGATTGTGCCTGTGGAGGTGAAGAGCAGGCGCACGCCCGACCCGCCCCATCCCGGCCACGCACTGCAACTGGGGGCCTACTGCCTGCTGGTGGAGGAGGCGTACGACGTGACGGTGGAGTACGGTCTGCTGCGCTATGCCGATGCGACGCAGCCCGTACCCTTCACGCCCGCGCTGCGGGCCGCCGTGCTCCAGGCTGCGGACGAAATCCGTACGGCGCGCACGGCCAAAGATGTGCCGCGCGACCACAACGTGGCTGCGCGCTGCACCCACTGCGGCTACCGCGCTGCCTGCGGCCAAAGCCTCAAAGTGTAGAGCCTGTACGCAGACGGTCATGCCTTGTCGGCACAACGCAGGATGAAAATGGCTCGGCACGCGTAGCGGAAGGCCTCCCGGCCTTCGTTGTGGTGCGCAAAAAGTGAAGGCCGGGAGGCCTTCCGCTACAGACCTGCGCGATATTTTCCGCGTATAGGCTTTATGCGGTTACGGCCTCGCCAAGCGCGTGCTCAAGGTCAGCGCGGGCGCGCTCGGCGTAGGCGGCGTAGCGCGCCTCTTTGCCCTTGATCCATGCGGGCATCTCGGGCAGCAGCCCCATGTTGGCCTTCATAGGCTGGAAGTTCTCCGGGTCGGCGTGGGTGATGTAGTGGAGCAGCGCGCCGATCATGGTGGTCGGAGGCAGCGTCAGCAGCGGCTCGCCCTGCAGCAGGCGCGCCATGTTGATGCCCGCAATCAGGCCGCTCATGGTGCTGCCCACATAGCCCTCCGTGCCCGTGATCTGCCCGGCGAAGAAGAGATCAGGGCGCGTGCGAAACTGGAGCGTGGGCGCCAGCAGTGTGGGGCTATTCACAAACGTGTTGCGGTGCATCTGCCCCAGGCGCACAAACTCGGCCTGCGCCAGCCCCGGCACCAGCCGCAGCACCTCCTCCTGCGCGCCCCAGCGGATATTCGTCTGGAAGCCCACCATGTTGTAGAGCGTGCCGGCGACATTGTCCTGGCGCAACTGCACCACGGCCCAGGGCCGCTTGCCCGTGCGCGGGTCGCGCAGCCCCACAGGGCGCATTGGGCCAAAGGAGAGCGCTTGATGGCCGCGCGCCGCCAGCGCCTCAATCGGCATGCAGCCCTCGAAGTAGCGTTCCAGTTCCTTGTCCGGGGCCTTGAGTTCAATCTTGGGCGCGGCCAGTACGGCCTCGACAAAGCGCGCGTACTCATCGCGGTTGAAGGGACAGTTGATGTAGTCGCCGTCGCTCACTGTGTGCTCGCTGCCGCTGCCGGTCTCCTTGTCATAGCGGCTGGCGCGGAAGGCAACGCCCATGTCGATGCTCTCGGCGAGCACAATCGGGGCCATGGCATCGTAGAAGTAGAGGTGCTGCTGGCCGGTGAGCGCCTGCATCTGCGCCGTGAGCGCCGCGCTGGTGAGGGGACCCGTCGCCACAATCACGGGCCCTTCGGGAATGACCGTGACTTCCTCGCGCACGACCTCAATCAGCGGGTGGCCGTGGATGGTCTCGGTGATCTCCTGCGCAAAGTCGTCGCGGCTCACCGCCAGCGCGTGGCCGGCGGGCACGGCGTGCTTGTAGGCCGTGGCGATAATCAGGCTGCCCAGGCGCGTCATCTCGTTCTTGAGGATGCCCAAGGCGCGGTCGGGCAGCGTGCTGCCCATGGAGTTGCTGCAGACGAGTTCGGCCAACCTGTCGGAGGTGTGCGCCTCGGTGGGGCGCGTCGGGCGCATCTCGTGCAGGCGCACGCGCAGCCCGCGCGACGCCAACTGCCAGGCCGCCTCGCAGCCCGCCAGTCCCCCGCCGATGATGGTGATGGATGCGCTTGTCTCTTCGCTTCCTGTACTCAATCTGTGTCCCCCGTCTCGTCCGCGAGCGCAAGCAGTCTCTCTTCAATTTGCTCCCAGCGGGCCGACAAATCAACTGTCTCGAACCAAATCCAGTGGCCTTGAATCTTGATTCGCTCGTGAACAGTGTGTTCCGCTTGCGGATAGAGCAGGATGCCGCGCGCAGAGCGATGATTATACGACACTTCTTCCTGTGTTCTCAGATACGCATACATCTGATATAGGTGCGAGGAAGCCAACCTCAATCCGCCATATTGAGGCTGAACGAGTGAACCTGATGTGAACTTGGTGTCGAGAATTGTTACCTTCCCTGTCTTCGGTGATACGAGGGAAATGTCGACCCGCATACCGGGCAGGTTGGGAGATGTCGGCTCTGCCGGAAAGGCCAGCGGCTTCTGACTTTCAACGGCCCAGTGGCGCAGGTGATGCTTGTAGAAGTTGGCTACGAACCGTTCATAGACTCTGTGCAGAATATAGTTGTCCCAATCAAGAACTGGCGCGTGCCTATCTACACCGTTCTCAAGCGGCATCTGTCTTCGCAGCACCAGTTCGCATATCCGCAGCATGAGCCGGTAGTCGTTTTCATTACGGCCCAATTGCTGGTGGTATATGTTGTGCGGGCTAACCTCGATCAGAGCGACAGCATCCAGGTTGCGGATGAGCCTTCCCAAAGACTGATGCAATACACGCGCGAAATCGTTGTCCGGGCCAAACTCTCCGGATTGCTGAAGTCGCAACAATGTGCTGCGCACGATCTGATTCTTTGGCGCGTCGACGCTGAATTCCTGATAGTGGCAATATGCTTCGCCGCGCGCAAACGAGTTGGCGCGCAGGCTTGCCGTAACGTCAATGCGTCCGCGAATCCTGTGCAAGAAGGCATCATCGATTACGTAATCTCGGCCAAGTCCGATCCGCAGACGTTGTTCCAACAGTCGCTTCAACACCAATGCAAGAAGCGCATCCAGGGTTGGCGCCTGCTCGACTTCGGCCGCCCACCGACCCTTAAGGGAGATGTCTCCCCATGCATAGAGAAGTAGATACCAGAGGTTGCGAATTGGTATCTTGCTCTTGGTAGCCAAAGTGATGGTTGAACGTAACCTATGAGTCGCCATCAGTCCGCCAACAATGCCGAACTCTCAGCCGCAGCGTGCTTTCTGTCATCAAACCAGTACTCTTCGAGGAGCGGCACAATTTCCTTTTCTACAATTTGGGTGAACCACTTCGAGTCAAGTGCGGAGAAGTCATCTCCGCGTGGGCAGAAGAAACTGTGGCCAATCATGTAGTTCTCGCCAAGCTGCGGGTCTTGGCGGATAATCTCGTTTAGTCTTCCCACACGTCCCATAATTCGATCAATCAGACGCTCAGGCATGAGGCGTTCCTGCAACCAATTGCGGTACATAGGGCTGTGAATCTGAGGCCTCAGAGATACGAAGGCGAAACGACGGCGTAAGGCATAATCCACCATTGCTAGTGAACGATCGGCAAGATTCATGAGGCCAATAATATGGACGTTTCGAGGGACGTAGAATCGCTCTTCGCCCTCGCCCATGTAGAGTAATGGGACTGCGTGTTCAGGTTCGCGTTTGTCCACCTCAATTAGCATGAGCATCTCACCGAAGATCTGACTGAGGTTGCCGCGATTAATCTCATCAATGATGAACACGTAGTTGCGGTCCGGATCATCGTGTGCGCGCTGACAGAAGCGATAGAAACTGCCGTCCTGGAGGCTGAACGCACCTGGATTCCTGGGATCGGGGCGCAGGCCTTGCACAAAGTCCTCGTAGGAATAGGATTGGTGGAACTGAACCATTTCAACGAGCGACGGTTCCTGCTCCTCAATGAGGGCATACGCAAGCTTGCGCGCCAGAAATGTCTTGCCGACGCCCGGAGGACCCTGCAATATCAGGTTCTTCTTGGTGCGCAATTTGTCGAGGATGGCTTCGATCCTGTCCCTCTCCATGAAAGCCCCAGCGGCCACAATATCATCTACGCTGTAAGGCCTCGTGTTGACAGTCCCGGCCCCCCACCATTCATTGCCAAACCAGTCGTAGTCCTGTTCGGCGGCGTCAAACGCAAAGGCAATGAGACGCTTGGCGTATTTGTGGTCCTTTTGCAGGTGCCAGATTGTTCCTCGAAATGTATAGAAGTACCAGGTTCGTTGCTCGAAGTCCGTATCCCACTCAACCTCGATTCTGCGTCCGTCGCGATCATTCTTGACCACGGTGCCGATGGCCTTGATACCCATGTAGGAGACAGTCCTGCCTTGTGCGTCGAAAGGCAGATCCTTCTTCTGCGTCGAACTCGTCTTGATGGCGATGCGGTCTCCAACTTTGACCGATTTGACCAGATCAAGATACTTGTCGTCGTATCCATTTTCCCAGATTCCTTCGTCCAGAAAGCGCTGGGTTTGGTCATGCGGGTCGCGTTCTTCCCAGTAGGCGCCTACGAGCCAGTAGTCGGCCGCCCCCTCCTTTACCTGCATCGTTGCCGCAATTTCGGGTATAGGTCGCGGAACCTTCTTGTGTTTCGCTTTGGCACTCCATGCCTCGAACGAGAGTTCAGGGAGAGACTTATGAGTCTTGAGCGCTTCCTCCACCAAGACCGCATACTGTTTGCCTGTAAGGCCGTCAGCCGGCAAGACAGTACCCAAATAGTCGCGATTCACGCCGTCCAAATTCAGAAAGGCGTAGGGGCGAATCCAGTACAATCCTATCGTCAGACTCAAGTTGGTCATGCGGACATGCAGTGCCTCGTCAAACGCGCTCTGAAACTCCGCATTGTGCAATGCACCGGGCTTCAACGCGAGGCGAAACACACGCCACAGTCTGGCGACGTCATCAGGCTTTCGATTGGCCTGATATGAGATGAACCACGAACGCTGATTGTGCAGGACTGGCACGCCTGCGAAGTCTGTTGGTATGTCACCTTCTGCGCCGAAAAGAGACTTTACTCGCTTGATGATTTCTGCCCGGTTGGTGTCCGTAATCTGGCGGTTGAAAACACCAAAGAAGGTGAACGGATCAATTTCCTGGATGTCGATCGAGCCGCCGTGTTCATCCTTGTCCATCAATGGCGTTATTTTGAGGCCTTCCGAACGCAACTGCTTGAGGAACGTCAGCAGTTCGTCCTGTCTCTCCTCCCACTCTGCCAGTTTGTCAGCGATGCTGCTATAGAGAGGTATCCAAGTGAATTGATCCGACATGAGATTGACTCTCAGTTTCTGTTTGGAAGGTCACGGTTAGCTGCAACCATTATAGCGGTTAGCTGCAAGTCGCAGGCAACCGTCTCAATAGGAATCTTTAGGCCCCTGCCGCCCCCATTTGCTATACTCTCCATCATGAGCACACACACCTTCAACCCTGTCGACATCATCATCAAAAAGCGCGACGGCGGCACGCTTTCCGGCGAAGAAATCCGCTTCTTCATCGACGGTTTCACGGCCGGGACAATTCCTGATTATCAGGCATCGGCGTGGGCCATGGCAATCGTCATCCGTGGGATGGATGTGCCCGAGACAACCGCGCTCACCCTCGCCATGGCCGCCAGCGGCGAGCAGCTGGACCTGCACTCCGGACTGCCGCCCGGCACGGTGATCGTAGACAAGCACTCGTCCGGCGGCGTGGGCGACAAGACGACACTCGCCGTGGAGCCGATTGTGGCCGCATGCGGGCTGCCGGTAGGCAAGATGAGCGGGCGCGGTCTCTCCTTCACCGGCGGCACAATCGACAAACTCGAGAGCATTACCGGCTGGAACCCCGACGTGGACGACGCGCACTTTGTGCGCCAACTGCGGGAGTTGGGCCTCGTGATCGCCGGGCAAACCGCCGACCTGGCCCCCGCCGACAAGGCGCTCTATGCACTGCGCGACGTGACCGGCACGGTGAACAGCCTGCCGCTGATTGCCGCCAGCATCATGAGCAAGAAACTGGCCGTAGGCGCGGATGCGATCTTGCTCGACGTCAAGTGCGGGCGCGGCGCCTTCATGGAGACTCTCGAGGACGCACGCACACTCTCGCGCATCATGGTGGACATCGGCAGCGAGGCGGGCCGCAAGATGACTGCGCTGATTTCGCAGATGGAGCAGCCGCTGGGGCGCGCCGTGGGTCACTCGCTCGAGGTGCAGGAAGCTATCGCCACGCTGCACGGTCATAGCCCGGACGACTTTCAGGAACTTGTGGAGATCGCCGCCGCCGAAATGCTGCTGCTGGGACAGGGGACGCCGCGTGCCGAGGGGCGCGCGCAGGTACGCAAGGCCATAACATCGGGCGCTGCGTTTGCCAAGTTCCGCGCATTTGTGGCGGCGCAGGGGGGTGACGTGGCGCAGGTGGATCACCCCGAACGGCTGCCCGCCGCGCCAGTCATCCAGCCGCTTGTCGCGCCAGTGGGCGGCTACGTCCAGCGCATTGATGCACGCGAGGTGGGGTTGGCCCTTGTCGAGATGGGCGGCGGGCGCCACAAGAAGGACGACCCCATCGACCACCGCGTGGGCGTTCTTGTGGAAGCCAAGGTGGGCGCTGTGGTTGCCGCGGGCGCCACCCTCTGCACCATTCACGCCGCCACGCAGGCGGATGCCGACCGCGCCGCCGCACGCGTGCTGGCGGCATACACGATTGGCCCCGAACCAGCGGCCCCGCTGCCCGTGCTGCTGGATCGCATTGAAGCGTAGCCCAGGCGCCAATACGGAGTTTTCGTACGCGGAGAAACGCGGATTTGCGCGGATGCGCACGTCACATCCGATACCGTTCATCCGCGCAAATCCGCGTTTCTCCCCGTACGATTTTCATCGGAGCCCCATGAAAGCAATTCTCGTTGACGAAAGCACGCCCGACCGCACGCTGGTGTGGGCGGACGCACCCAATCCGGTCATAGGGCCCGACGACGTGCTGGTCGATGTGCACACGACGGCGCTCAACCGCGCCGACCTCATGCAGCGTGCAGGCAACTACGCCCCGCCCCCCGGCGCGTCGCAGATTCTGGGGCTGGAGATGGCGGGCGCGATAGCCGCCATCGGCGCCAACGTGCGCGGCTGGCGGGTGGGTGATCGCGCCTGTGCGCTTCTGCCCGGCGGCGGTTACGCCGAACAGGTGGCTGTCCCCGCAGCGCTGCTCATGCCGATTCCTGCCGGCTGGAGCATGGCGCAGGCCGCAGCCCTGCCCGAAGCGTATCTCACGGCCTTCGTCAATCTCTACATTGAGGGCGCGCTGGCCGAGGGTGAGCGCGTGCTCGTCCATGGCGGCGCGTCAGGCGTGGGAACGGCGGCCATCCAACTTTGCCACGCCACGGGTAACCCGATCCTGGTGACGGCGGGCAGCGACGAAAAGTGCGACGCCTGCCGCGCCCTGGGAGCCGATTACGCCATCAACTACCGCACCAGTGACTGGGCACACGCGGCGCGTGAGGCCATGCCCGAGGGCATCGACGTCATCCTCGATATGGTGGGGGCCGACTATCTGGCCGACAACCTGGGGCTGCTGCGCAATCTGGGCCGGCTGGTGCTCATCTCCACCCTCAGCGGCAGCCGCGCCGAAATTGACTTGCGCCAGGTGATGGGCAAGCGGCTGCGCATCATCGGCTCGCTGCTGCGTCCGCGCACGCTGGCCGAGAAGACTGAAATCAGGGATCGCTTTCTGGAGCGCTTTGGGGCGCAGCTTGCCGATGGCGCGATTCAACCCGTCATCGATGGCGTCTATCTAATTACGCAGGCCAACGAAGCACACACGCGCATGGCCGCCAACCGCAACGTGGGCAAAATTGTGTTGCAGGTGCGGTGAAAACGTGGACTGGTGGACTGGTGGACTGGTGGACTGGTGGACTGGTTGATGATGCATCATTCACCAGTCCACCAGTCCACCAGTCCACCAGTCCACCAGTCCACCACTTAATTGCTCTCCCCAACCCGCGCGCGCATCGCCTCCACCACCGCGTCGCGCGGCACTTCCTCCTGTTCGCCACTTGCAAGATCCTTGACGACCACGATACCCGCTTCGATTTCGCGCGGGCTCACAAGCAGCGCATAGCGGATGCGGCGCTCCTCGGCGTACTTGAACTGCTTGCCGTAGCGGTCGGTGTCAGGGTAGAGATCGGCGCGCAGCCCGGCGGCGCGCAAGGCGTGCGCCAGCGCCAGGCTTGCCGGAGCGCTGGCGGCGTCAAATTGGGTTACCAGAAGTTGCGGTTCACCGGCCAGGTGCGCGGGGAACATTTCCCGCTCCTCCATGATGAGCACGATGCGTTCAAGCCCCAGGCTAAAGCCGCAGGCGGGAATTTGCTGGCCGCTGAACATGCCGATGAGGTCATCGTAGCGCCCGCCCCCGCCGCCCGAGCCACTAAGGCCGGGGAACTCGATCTCGAAGATCGGCCCCGTGTAGTAGGAGAGGCCGCGCGCCAGATACGCGTCCACGCGCAGGCGCGCGGCGGCGGGGCCATGTGCGCTGTAGGCAACCACCTCGCGCAGCACCGCCACCCCCTGCGTCCCCACCTGCGAAGGAGCAAGCAGACCTGCAAGCCAGTCGAGCGTCGCCGTGTTGCCCACAGGCGCAGCGGCCATGCTTTCCAGCAGCGCGTCTGCAACGGCTGCGGGGAGGCCACGTTGTTCCAGTTCGGCGCGCACGCCGTCCATCCCCACCTTGTCAAGCTTGTCAATTGCTACGAGCGCCGCGCCCTCGAGCGCGGCAGGCACGCCCGCCACCTCCATCAGGCCGTGCAGCACGCCACGGTGGTTAAGACGAATGGCGAAGGCGTCAGGCGTGGCAAAGCCCAATTCCTGCAGCACCTGCGCGCCCGCGGCCAGCACCTCCGCCTCCACCGTGGGGCTGTGCGAGCCGACGATGTCGAGATCGCACTGGAAGAACTCGCGATAGCGGCCGCGCGCCGGGCGGTCGGCGCGGTAGACTGCCTGGATCTGGTAGCGCTTGAAGAAGCGCGGCAGCTTATCGCGATACTGGGCCACCACGCGCGCCAGGGGCACAGTCAGGTCATAGCGCAAGCCCGCGTCGGCCACGCTCTCCTGCGTTGGTCCATCGCCCAGCGCCTTCTCCAGCTTGTCGCCGCGCTTGAGGACGCGAAAGATGAGTTGGTCACCCTCCTCGCCATATTTGCCCAGCAGCGTGGAAAGGCGCTCCATGGTGGGCGTCTGCAGCGGCTCAAAGCCATAAGCCTGATAGACGCGCTCGATGACGCCAATCACGTAGCTGCGGCGCAGCACGTCGAGGGGCAGAAAGTCGCGCATGCCGCTCAGGGGCTCAGTGTTTGTCTTTGCCATCAATCGAGTTCCAGAAGGTAGGGTTTGAAGTCTTCAAGGTGACCAGGTTGGCAGGACCACAATTGCCAAGGGAAACGATTGTACCCCGTGCACCCACTAAAGTATACTTGGAGGACAGTCATCTCCCAGCGCACGCCAGAACCCCAGCTATGACGGCGCACGACACGCTCGACAATTCAAGTGACGCGGGCCCCGCCTTGCCGCCCGATGAAGCGTTGCAGCCGCGCATCCTCTACCTGGGGCGCAGCGTTGCTACGGCCGAGGCGCTGCGTACACTGCTGCGCGATGGTTTGCACGAGCCGGGCGCGCAGGAGGTTGGCGCCGAACCTGCAGCAGACGCGCAGAACGGCCCGGCGCTTGAACTGGTGACAAGCCAGAAACTGGCTCTGCGCCACATCCTGCAGCAGCCGCCGTCACTGGTGCTGGTCGAGACGACAAGCAAGGCGGAGAGCAGGCTGCGCTTCTGCCAAACGCTGCGGCTGCGCCTGCCGGGCGTGGCGATTGTAGCGGTGGCAGGTGGACGCGAGCAGGCCTATGCCTTCCCGTTCGATGCCCAGGTGCGCACGCCCGTTGAGCCTGCCGAAGCGCTGGCCTCGCTGCGCGCCGTGCAGGCCAACGCCGGGCCAGCGCTGCTGCGCCGCGGCCCCATCACGCTGGACATGGCCACGCGCCGCGTCACCTCGCCCAAGGGCGAGCGCGAGATGACCCCCAAGCAGTGCGCGCTGCTCGAAATGCTGATGCGCAGCGAGCGCGTGGTGCGCCGCGCCGACATCATGCAGTCCATTTGGGAGACCTCGTACCTCGAGGACACGCGCACGCTTGATGTGCACATCCACTGGCTGCGCGAGATGATTGAGCCGGAGCCCGCCTACCCCATCTACCTGGTTACGCAGCGTGGCGTCGGCTACAGATTCACCGTGCCCGACGCACAATCCTGATCTTACGCCCCCGCATTCAGCCTCACCCAACCGGCGCGCACCCACGTCGCTTCCCCCTCGGCATACATTTCCACAGCCACTTCATGCGTGCCGGGCGCGATTTCGCGCACAATTGTGCTCACCTCGTCGGCTCCATTTGGCCAGGCGTCAATGATGCGCACCCCGTCGATGTACACACGCACACCTTCCTTGCCGCGCGCCACAAAGCGATAGTCGCCCCCGTCAAATGTGAAGCGGCCGCGCCAGCGCGCTGACCAGGGGCCGCTGTTTGCAGCGCCCGGAGCGAATTGCGCCGCGTCAAACGCGCGGTCGACCGGCCACTCCCTGTCGAGCGCCTCCACCTGCGCCAGCGCAGGGCTGCCGCCGGGCGTCGCGCCCACATAGTACGTTGCCAGCCAACCCGTATCCGCCGGCGGCAGTTGCGGGCGTGCAGGCGCCGGCACAGGCGTGGGCGGATCCGCCTGCGTTTGCAGCGGTGTAATCACCATCTGCAGCGTGGCGTCGCCGTATGCCTCGAAGTACTCGATGCGCAGCGGCACATCGCCCGCCAGTGCGCCAGCCCAGGATTGCATGCGTACGGCGCCCTCGTTCCAGTCGTCAATCACCAGTTCATGATTGACGAAGAGGCGCGCGCCGTCATCGTAGGTGAGTTCGATGCTGTAGACGCCCGAAGCGAAGGGCAGCAGGCCCTCAAGGCGCAGCGCGAAGTCGTCAACGGGCAGCCCCTCGGCGGGGGCATTCTGCCCCCAGGCGAAGTTCACGTCATCAGCGCCGAAGTTGAGCGCAGGTTCGCCTGCCAAGCCGCGGTTTGTATAGGCGGCAATGCGCCAGCGCGGCGGCAACGGGGTGGCAGCAGGATCGGGTGTGGGAGACGCGGGCACAAGCGCAGGCAGTGCGGCGACGTCGCCCTGTACACTGTAGAGCCCATTAAGCACCCAGCCCGTTGCGCCGGGACATTGCAGATAGTGCCAGCCAGGAACAAGCGCTCGCCCCAGAATCAGGCAGCGTGCGCCCTGTTGCACGGAGGCGATAGGCGCAAACTCATTGCCCGGACCGGCGCGCACGTTGGCGGCGTACACGGTGATGTCGGCGATGGGTTGGCCAATCGCGGGCAGGCTCATCAGCGTGGGGTAGGTCGTGGGCGTGCCGCCGGCGCGCGGCGCGGTTGGCGATGGCGTTGGCGTAGGCAGCACGGGCGAAGGCGGTGCGGCGGGCAGTTCAACAACCCGACTGACGCGCAGCAGGGGCAAATTCTCCGCTTGCGGCGCTTGGCGCAGCCCCCACACGGCCACGCGCGCGCTGCTCTTGGCCAGGTCGCGCAGGTCGCGCGCGAGCGCGGGTGTCGCGCCCACCAGCGCCGTGCGCGTGCCGTCACTTTCCACCAGTACGCCAGCCAGGGGTGCGTCGGCGGCCTCGATTTGACCGGGCAGCGCAAAGACAGGGCCACTGCTGGCTGTCTGTGCGTGCGCGCCCCTGCTGCTCGCCGCACCCAGCACGATCATCAGCATGAGCAGCAGCAGCGCTGCTGTCCGGCGCGGGCGCATGGGTCTCAAAATCGCGTCGCTTCTCCTCGGCTCTACTTGGCCACCCATGCGCGTACAATCGTCATGGGTGTCAGCGTCTCGATGGCGTAGGCGCCCTGGCCATCATCGCTGGTGGTGACGATGTTGATGGTCCACACGGGGCCGCTCTTGTCGATCTCGCCCAGCAGTTGGGTCAGGTCGTCGCACGCATAGTTGATGCGCTGCCCCTCCACGGTGATGGTTGCGCCTTGGTTGTAGCTGCAGATTGCACCGTTGCCCAGTTGGAAGAGCCACGCGCCCGGAAAGCTCTTTGCAGCCACATCAACTGTGGGCAGCGCAGAGGTTACCTGGAGCACGAAGCCAGCCTCTTGCGTGGCCGGGTTGGCCCCGCAGACTACGGTCGTGCCGTCTGCGGCGAGCAGGCATGGATCGAAGACCTCGCCGCCGGTGACGCCGCAGCGCCATGCCGCGCTGCTTGCCAGTAGGTCGGAGCCCGCGTAGCAGGCCCCCTGGCGAATCTCGTTGGGAACGAGCGGCGTAAAAGCCACCAGCGCCGTACCAGGTGCGGCTGCGCTCGCGGTCAGCGCAGCAGTAGCGCCAGCGGGCACGGTGTCGGTGATGACGGCTGTGAGCGCACCCGCCTGCGCGGGTGAGGGCTGGAGCAATGTGAGTTGCACAAGCCATGCCCCCTCGGCGTTGATGACACCCCATGCGTCGCTGGTCTCCACAACCGCGAGGCCGTCATTGAAGGCGCCCGCCACGACAAATTGTGGCCCAATCGCCATGTTGCCGCGCGTATCCAAATAGCCGAAGCGGTCACCCACCTTGACGGCTGCCAGCCCCTCGGAAAAGCTGCGTGCGTCGCTGAACGCGGGCGTGGCAATCGCCGCCGCGCCGGC
The DNA here is from genome assembly GCA_964427845.1 of uncultured Caldilineaceae bacterium. Taxonomy (GTDB): domain Bacteria; phylum Chloroflexota; class Anaerolineae; order Caldilineales; family Caldilineaceae; genus UBA5069. Next base: position 7,471 of record CAYRVP010000032.1, on the reverse strand, counting down.
GTGATTGACAAAGACCTCCTGGCCATCGAGCAGCGCGGCCGCGAGTCCTTCAGAGAAACCCTCGGCGCGGGCAAAGACGGGTGCAATCACAAACGCGCCCGTGTGATCGATGAAGCCGACCTGCGTGTCAATGCCCACGGCGGCCACGCCCTCGGCAAAGAGGTCGGCAGCGTCAAACTGCGGCTCAATCACCATATCGCCGCTGCGGTTGATGTAGCCAACCTTGTCGCCCTCGAGCACGGCGGCAAGCCCTTCGCTGAAGGAGAGCACGAAGTCGAACTGCGCTGGAATCACAAATGTGCCCGTGCGGTCGATGAAGCCGAAGAGGCCGCTGGTATCCTGTACGGCGGCAAGCCCCTCGCGAAAGGGCTGGCCGGCGCCAAAGGTCGTTTGGCCGAAGATGTTGCGGCCCATACGGTCCATGTAGATGACCGCGCCCGTGGTGTTGGAGGCGGCGCCAATCAGCGCAGGTGCGGCAACGGAGACGCCGCCGTCGAAGCGCGTGGCCGAGAGATATGCCGGCGGGATGACCGTTTGGCCCAGCCGGTTGATAAAGCCGAAGCGCGTGCCATCCTCGCTCACCAGCGCCAGTCCCTCGATGAAATCGTCGGCAACCATGTAGCGGGGCGGCGCCACGAACTCGCCCAGCACGTTGACGTAGCCCGCCAGTCTGCCATAGCGATAGGGAAAGAGTTTGCCGTAGGAGGCGGCGGGCAATTCGAGCAGTTCATTGCCGCGCAGCACATAGATGCGCTTGAGCGGCAGGTTGGGGGCCGCCGGCGCATCCGTGGGGCCGAGCACGCGCAGTTCCAGCCAAACGGCGCCCTTGTCCACGCGCAACGCGTCGATGCGCACGGGGCTTCCCAGCGTGGTGGCGGCGGCGGCCACGGGCTGGCCCCCCTGGTTGATGAAAACCACCAGGTCGTTGCGCGTGCTGCCATCGGTGAGTGTCGTCTGCAGGATGACAGCGGCATCTTCGGCGCCGTCGCCATTGAGGTCGCCAATTGCGGCCAGCGTAGGCGAAATGCGCACCGTTACGCCCGTTTCGGGAATGACGTAACTGCCGCCCGCGAATTGCACCGTGATGGTGAGGCCGATGGAAGGCACAATCACGGCGGCGTTGAGCAGTTGATCAACTATAAGTGGTGGCGGCAGCGGCGTGGGTTCGACGGGGACCACGGGCGCAACCGGCGGCGCGGGCTGCTCGGGCAGCGGCGGCTGGCCATCGGTAAGTGGCGCCGTGGGCGTAATGGGCGTTGCGCTCTCCAGCGGTGTCTCGGCGGCGGGCGGCGGGAAAGGCGTGGGCAGGGGCGACTCGGGCGCGGGGTTTTGCGGCTGCTCCACTGGCGGGGCCAGAAACGGGTCAACCGTGGGCGTGGGCGCTTCCTGGCGCACGGGCGCCGCAAGTGCAACAGTGGCCGCAAGCAGAAATATCGCCGCAAGCCCAGCGGGCAGCAGGATACGAAGGGTGCGCATCTTCATAGGCATTGTTCCTGGACTCTCCTGTACATGGCGCGGCCGCATACAGCGCTGGATGTGCGCTGCGGCTTCGCGCTCACCAGCCTGTATACTACTCGCAATCATGCCGGATGCGAAGGAAGCGCCCCCAACGAAGTACACGCGCACGGCCATCAGCCAGCGCGGCCTGCGCCTGTTGCATGCCTTGCTGCTGATTGCGCTGGGCGCGTGGCTGCTGGCACGCGCGCTGCAAACGCTCCTCCCGGATGCACGGCTGCCCACCTCAATGGCCTTTGCAGGCGCACAGGCGGCTGGCTGGGCGGTAGGGGCACTGCTTGTGGGCGCCTGGCTGTTTGTGGCCGCGATGGCCCTGCCAAACGGGCGCGCGTGGGCGTGGGCCAGTGCGGCTGCGACCGCGGCGGTGTCGACTGGGCTTTTCGTTGTTGCCTGGTGGTATGGCGGGGGAAGCGATTGGGTCGGCGTGTTGCTGGGCGTGGCCACAGTCGTGGTGCTGGCGGCGCCGACCGCACGCGAATTGTACTTGAACTGAGGAGGGTGCAACCTTTGCGCAGATTGCCATGCAATCTGCGCAAAGGTCTCGTGCTGGTTATCGCTTGGGCCGTGGGGTCGCGGCCGATGCTATGGTCGCGTCCGCCGGTGCGCCCCACTGCCACGGCACGCCGATCGCCGGGAGCAGCCAGCGGTCCAGCCCATACCAGCCTGCCACCTTCCACGCCAGGACGAGGAGCACCGCCAGGACGAGCAGGAAGCCGTTGATGCTGGCCGAGCCCGCCATGATGAAGTTCCAGTTCATGAAGCCGCCGAAGAACGCTGCGATACCGGTAAACGCACCCAGGATCAATGCGACGCCGACGAGCACTTCGGCATACATGATGACATCGGCGAACCACGAGTACCAGCCCTGGTCGAGCATGAACTGAAGAAACTGGCGATACCAGTCATAGGCAATCGAAGGGCGGCCCGTTTCCGGCACCTTGACTGCATTCGTCCAGAAACCTTTGAGCGGTTCGCCGCTTCCCCATGTTCCGCCGCTGATCTTCCCCCAGCCGGATTCAAGCCACTGCCAACCGACGTAGAGACGGATGATGAGCCAGAGCCACGCGAAGCGGGTGGTGCTGAAGAGTGCGCGTGCAAAGGGTGGATCGGGCACAAATATTTCGTTCTTGCGAGCTGTGCTGCTTATTGGACTTCCTGGTGTTGCCATTTATTTTGCCTTTCAATACTAGCGTGTCTCGCTTCGTTGTGCGATTCCGGTTGATTATATAGCACCTAGAGCGGTGGCGGACGCGCCAAATGGCGCGGCGGCCTGGACCAAACGCACGCCGGCCGCCTCAAGCTCCGTATCAATGGCAGTTACGAGGCGCGCCTTGAGGGGGGCAGCCTTGCCGAATGCGAAACGGGCGGCGACAGTCACCTCGGTGAAGGCGCCTACGTATTCACTGGTGATGAGCAGTTGCCACGGTTCAATCAGTTCGGGGACGAGCTCGGGCGCGCGCGCGCCCAGATCCTTGAGCACATTCAGCGCCGTGGCAAGCTGCGCGGTGGGAATGTTGAGCTTGATCATCGTGCCCGAGTAGATGCTGCGCGTGAAGTTGCGAATCACGCTGATTTCACCATTCGGCACAGTAAAGAGCTCACCCGTGGGCGAGCGCAGCAGGGTTGAGCGCAGGTCGACGTCCTCAACGAGCCCCTCCACCTTGGCGCCGGCGACGATGCACTCCACCTTTTCGCCAATCGAGAAGGTGTTGCGAAAGATGTAGGTTGCGCCTGCCACAATGTCGGCCACGAGGCCGCGCGCACCCAGACCAAAGGCCGCGCTGAAGAGGCCGATAATCCAGATGATCTGCGCCGAATTCACAAAGAGGCGCAGTATCCCGAGGAGTACGAGGACAATGACCGCAGTGGAGATGACGCTGGCGTAGAGGCGAATCAGCGTTTGCTGGCGGTCGGCGCTGTTGTTTTTGAAGCGGGGCACAATCCGGCCGAAGCCCACGGCCCAGCGGGCAATGCGCTGCGAGTTGAATGCCACAAAGGCGGCTGCGGCCAGCAGAGCAATCACAATCAGTGCCGCTGTGAAATATTGGCCCAGAGCGCTCAGAAATGCAGTCAGTGAAAACATGGACCCTCAGTGACTAGACAAGTGGGCGGAGCGCACAGGCGCTCCGCCCACCTACATTGTACGCTTGGCCTGCATTATACAGCAGGCACGCCGGACAGCCGAAGGGCCGGCGCTGATGTCTACTCGTCCGCGTTGGCCCCCAAGGCAGCGTTGAGCGTGTAGGGGAGCGGTGCGCCCTCCTCCTGCAGCGAGACAACGTCAAGCACGAGCGCACCCTGGGCAGGCAGCGTCCCCGTCCACGTGACAGCGCCCGCGCGCGCCGTCAGCAGCGCAGCGGGCAACCCCTGCCGGCTAACCGCCAGCGCCGCGCCGCCGCTTTCCACTTCAAGCGTGATGGTCGCGGTCTGTGCCCGCCTGCTCTGCAGCACGTAGGAAGCAACGCCGCCCGCCTCAAGCTCGCCTTCCACCGTGCCGCTGATGGCGCTTCTACTCATAGGGAAGGGCTCGGGCGCAATCGCCCCAGCTGTGCGCGGCAGATAGGGCAGATGGATGGGCCGCGCCTCCGCCAGCATGAGGCGGTCGTTGCGCAGTGCGTATGTGCGCTGCTCGGCGGCCGTGGCGCAGCATGTGCTGTCCGCGGTCGCCATTTGCTCGAGGTCCACAACAATCTTCGCATTGGTTATGGCCAGGCCGGCAACAATTTGCCCCGAGCCAATCAGCGCCGCGCCCGCCTGCTGCAGCGAGCCGTCCGCTTGCGCCGTGAGCGCCAGCAGGTAGAGGCCGCTGCGTTTTGCGCCGCTCACGTTGACAATTGCGGCCGCATCGTACAGTCCATCACCGTCAAGGTCCCCTGTCGCCAGCAACGGCAGCAGTTGCACGCTAAGGGCTGCGGATGCGGCGCCCGTCACCGTCGTGCTCTCGGTGAGCGCGCGGGTGTAGATTCCACCGGTCAACGTGATCGCGTTGCTGCCGCCTATGTGGGGCAGGAGGATGCCTATGCTGCCCAGCTCGGCAAGGGTCGGCTGACCCGTGGCCGTCATCTCGGCGCTGTGCGTCACTTCAGCCGTTGTCGTCATTTCCGGCGTGACAGTGATTTCTGCGCTGGGCGTCATGTCGGCCGTAGCAGTCATTTCAGGCGTAGCCGACACTTCCGGCGTGGCGGTGATTTCGGCCGTTGTCGTGACTTCGGCCGTTGGCGTGACTTCGGCGCTGGGTGTCATCTCAGGTGTTGCCGTCATATCCGGCGCGGCCGTGATTTCGGCCGTAGCCGTCACTTCCGGCGCGGCAGTGATTTCGGCCGTAGCCGTCAATCCCGGTGTGGCGGTGATTTCGGATGTTGTCGTGATTTCGGTGCTGGGCGTCGCGGCAGCCGTGGGCGTCAGTTCCGGCGTGGCGGTGATTTCAGCCGTAGCTGTGACTTCGGCGCTGGGCGTCATTTCAGCCGTGGCCGTGATATCCGGCGTGGCCGTCACAACCGCGGTGGCGGTCATCTCCGCAGTCGCAACCGGTGTGAGTTTGGCGGCCAGTTCAGACGCGCCCGTCTCGGAGATCGAAGTCGTTTCCGTTATCTCGGGGGAAGCCGTCTCGGTCGTGGCTTCAGTCTCCGTGATGGCGCCGGCCACTGTCACCGGCGCGCTCTCGGTTATGGCGACGCTTTCAGTCGCGGGAGCGCTCTCGGTGACTGATGTACTCTCCGTCATGGGCGCGGTTTCAGTGATGGTCGCCGCTTCCGTGGTGGTGACGGAGGCCGATGGCTCCACAACGATCACGGGCGCTTCCGTCGGCGCCTCCGCTTGCACAGCCGGCGCGGCAGTCGGCGCAGCCTCTGCCGGCTGGCTGGGCGCAAGCGGCGCAATCGCCGTGGGTGTGGGCGGCGTGTCGCCACGGTCATCGTTCCCACATGCGCCCAGCGCCACCAGCGCCACCAGCGCCACCTGCGCCACCAGCGCCAGCGTTGCGGCGCGGATCTGCAAAGCAGTCTGTCTGCCTGTCTCTTTCATGCACCTCTCCCCAAGCATGTCTGACCTGTCCACTCAGACGAATTTCGACGAATGCTGTCGTGCGTCGATGCTGCGCGTAATCCCGCGCCGTTGCGGGTGAACTGATGCAATTGCTGGGCCGCCACGGGCCCACGCGCCCGCCGCCAGCACAAGGCGGCTGACCAGCGCACCATTGCGAAAACGTGCGCATCGCTTGCGCTGGTTCCGCCGCCCGTGCCGTCAACGTGGCACATTGGCGACCTCCCCAGGGCGCACGCAGCGGCTTGCCATGCTACAATGGCGACTCAGCACGCGGCCCGTCCCTGAGTCTACCCAATCTGTACGCAACCGCCCAACCGTGCGCTTGCCCGGTTGCTGTCAGTGGTCGCGTCGCCCACACCTCATACTCGCTCATGCGTGAATACCTCGACCTGCTGCGCCGTCGTCCGCATTACCGCCGCCTCTGGATTGGGCGTCTCGTCTCCAACCTGGGCGACTGGTTTAACCTGCTCGCTTCGGCGCAGTTGATCGCGTCACTCACCAACTCGGGCTCAGCCATCAGTTTTCTCTTTCTGGCGCGCTTCCTGCCTATCTTCCTGGCAACGCCCTTTGCCGGCGTACTCGCCGATCGCGTCAACCGGCGCGCGATTCTGGTCACCGCCGACCTGCTGCGCGCCGCTACGGTGCTCTGCTTTCTGCTGGTGCGTGACGCCAGCCAGATCTGGCTCCTCTATGCGCTCACAGCGCTGCAATTCGCGCTCAGCGCCCTCTACAACCCTGCGCACTCGGCCGTCCTTGCCAATGTGGTTGAGCCCGACGAACTCGTCATTGCCAACACACTGGACGGCTTCACCTGGAGCACAATGCTTGCCCTGGGCGCGCTGCTGGGCGGCATTGCCGCGGCGGTCTTTGGCGTGCAGGTGGCCTTTGTCATTGACGCGGCCAGCTTTCTCGTGTCGGCGGCCTTCGTCAGCCGCGTGCAACTGGTCTACGCCGCGCCGCGTGCGGCCGATGCCGAAACACCGCAAGGTGGCTTCCTCGACTTTGTGGATGGGCTGCGCTACCTCAAATTGCACAAGTTGCTGCTGGGTCTGGCGCTGGCCAAGGCCGGCGGCAGCATCATCTGGGGCGCCATCAACGTGCTCCAGATTCCCCTTTCGAACGATCTCTTTCCGCTGCGCGGTTCGGGCACGCTGACGCTGGGCATCATCTACGCACTTGTGGGGATCGGTACGGGCGCAGGGCCCGTCTTGCTGCGTGCATGGCTGGGTGACTCGCCCCGTGCGCTGCTGCGCGCGATTGGCATTGGCTATATTCTGCTTACCGTTGGTGCGCTGGGCATTGGCCTCGCGCCCGCCTTGTGGGTTGTCTTTGTCTCAATTACCTTGCGCGCCGTGGGCTCCGGCGCCATCTGGGTCTTCTCGGCTTCGCTGCTGATTGGCGCCGTCGAGGATCGCTTCCGCGGGCGCGTGCTCGCGTTCGAATTCACCACGCTCACGCTGGCCGAGTCCATCGGCACAATCTACGGCGGTATCGCACTAGACCGCATGGGCTGGAGCGTGCAGCAGAGCCTGCTGGCCGTCGCGGCGGCCAGTGTGGCGGTGACGGCGCTTTGGTATCTCTTCGGGCTGCGCGCGCAGGCGGCCGTGGCACGCGGTGCGTTGCGCGCGCCCGCGCGCACAGCGGTGTAACTGTGCGCCCCCCGCGCGCACAGCGGTGTAACTGTGCGCGCGGGCGCGCACAGCGGTGTAACTGTGCGCGCCCCTGCGCGCCATCTGGCGCCGCAATCTTCACGTACGCTTTGCGTGGCCGCCTGTTCTGGAGTAGAGTTTAGCTATGCGGGCGGTCCCCAGCGCTGCGGCCCTCTCGGTTTCCCTCAGATAGCAGCAGACTATCAACCCAATCGATTCCTTTGTTCGACAAGGAGACCCAAGCTCATGCGATCCATGCGTTT
>CAYRVP010000031.1:21962-34618 GCA_964427845.1 uncultured Caldilineaceae bacterium | reverse complement strand
CACAACTCCGCCGTTTTCCCAAACCCTCCGCCCACCGCATTGTGGGCGTCGCCTACTACAAAAAACGCGTGGGGGTGGGCGGCAAGGATGATGCGCTTGATTTGCTCGATTTGCGGGCGGTGCACGGTGCAGAGGATCATCTGTTTGGACACGCCGCTGTAGCCGCCGGTGACAGGCCAGTGGCTCACCGTGCGCCCCAGTTCGGCGCGCAGGGCAAGGATGATGGGCTCGGGCTGCTCGGTGACGATGGTGACGGTGCGCACACTGCTGGGACCCTCGAGCACGTAGTCGGCCGCCATGCCCCACAGAAAGACCATGAGCAGCGCGTAGAGCGAGATCTCCCAGCCGAAGACCAGCCCCATGAGCGCAATGATCGCGCCATCGGTGATGAGCAGGACGTGGCTGAGCGGCCTGCCCGTACGCACCTGCACGACGCGGCCGAGGATGCTGGTGCCGCCCGCACTCGCGCCCGATCGGTAGATGAGCCCGCCGCCCAGCCCGCCCAATATTGCCCCATATACGGCGCTGAGCAGGATATTGTCGGTAAGGGGCGTTGTGGTCAGAATGCGCGGCAGGAGGTGGACGAAGAGATCGGTGAGCACAGAGAAGAGCGCGACGGCGGAGAGCGTTTTGGCAATAAACTGCCAGCGCCCCAGGTTGAAGAAGCCCAGCACAAAGAGGGGCAGGTTGAGAATGAAGTAAAGAGTTCCGACAGGGAGGCCGGTGAAATGATTGACGACGAGGCTCAAGCCGCCGATGCCGCCTGCGGCGATGTTCCATGGCACCTGAAAGGCGGCGTAACCGAAGGCTTGCACGGCCGCGCCCAGCGTAAGCAGCAGCAAGTTGCGCCATTCGCGCCGCAGCAGGGCACTATTGAAGATTGATGATTGAAGATTGTCGTCTTGCATAGGCCAATCATCACTCATCAATCTTCAATCTTCAATCTTCGATAATGCCAATCGACGCGCGCGTGCTGCTGAAGGTCTCAATCTCCATGCGCTCGCCGATGAGGTCGTACTCCATCGCGCCGGTGATGTGCACCTGGAGCATGGCGCCGGCTGCCACATCGCGCACGCCGGGAATCAACACCAGGCCATCCACTTCGGGCGCGTCGCGGTAGGAGCGCCCCAGCAGCAGCGGCTCACCGCGCGTGGATTCGCCCACGCCTTCCACCAGCACATCCATCAGGCTGTGCACCTGCGCCTGGTTCTTGCGCAGGCTGATGGGCTGCTGCAGTTCCATGAGGCGCGCCCAGCGCTCCTCCTTCAGTTCTTCGGGGACGGCGTTGGGCAGGGTCGCGGCGGGCGTGCCCGGTTCGGCGCTGAAGCGAAACGCGCCCAGGCGGTCAAATTCGGCCGCCGCCACAAAGTCGAGCAGCCCCTGGAACTCCTCTTCAGTCTCGCCGGGATAGCCGACGATGAAGGTGGTGCGCAGGGCAATATCGGGCATGGCGGCGCGCAGCTTGGCAAGGTGATCGTAGACGGTTTCCATGTGGCTGGGGCGGTGCATGCGGCGCAACGTGCGTGAGTCGCCGTGCTGCAGGGGCATGTCCAAATAGTGGGCCATCCTGGGTTCGCGCGCCATCACCTCAATCAGACCGTCGCTCACGTGGCCGGGGTAGGCGTACATGAGGCGCAGCCAGTGCAGGCGGTCGTCGGTGCGGTTGCAGATGGCGGTAATCAGTTGAGGCAGGCTGTCGGGCGCGCCCAGGTCGCGGCCATAGTCGGTGGTATCCTGCGCGACGAGCACCAACTCGCGTGCGCCGCCCTCCACCAGCGCAATCGCCTCGTCCACAATCGCCTCGAGCGGGCGGCTGCGCAGCTTGCCCTTGAATGAGGGGATGGTGCAGAAGGCGCAGGGTGCGTTGCAGCCATCGGAGATTTTAAGATAGGCGCTGCCTGCCTCCACGGGCGGGCGGGGCGTGGCGCTGGTGAAGCCCACGTCGGGATCGCCCAGCAAGGTGTAGCGCTGGAGCGTGCGGTTGGCCTTGCCGCCGCGCACGCTGTTGATGAGCTCGACCACTTCCATCCAGCGGCGTGTGCCGAGCAGGCCATCGACGCGCGGCACGCGCGCAATGACCTCGTCGCCGTTGCGTTGTGCGAGGCAGCCGGCGGCAATCAGCACCTGGTTCTTGCGTTTGGAGCGGCCCAATTCCTTGAGCACGCCGATGGACTCCTCCTTGGCGGCCTCGAGGAAGCCGCAGGTATTGACAATGAGCACGTCGGCGTCCTGGGCGCGCGCCGTGGCGCGGTAATCCGCCCCTTGCAGCAGCATTTCGATGCCGTCGCTGTCCACCTTGTTCTTGGGGCAGCCCATTGTAATCAGATGATATTTCAAGTGTGCGACTCCTTGTCCCACAGTTCAATCAATTGCGCGTCGGCCTGCTCGCGCAGCCATGCGTCGAGCGCCGCCAGCATGTCCGCGTGGCGTCGCTCGGCCAGGGCGCGGCCTAGGGGCGTATTCATGCTCTGCACTGTCTCGGCAAGCACGCCGCGCGCAAAAGCGGCCGTGTACTGGTAGCGCGCGTCGAGTGTGTTCCCCACAACATTGGCTGAACTGAGTGCCAGTGCAATGGCGCTCACCCCCAGTTTGCTCGCCTTGTCGGCATCCCACAGCACGGCGGCTTCCAATGGTTCAAGCGGTGGCGCGCCCACGGGACGAGTCAGCCCCTCGTGCTGCGCGATTGCAGCCACAACCGCGTCCACCTTCTGCGGCGGAAAATCCGTTGCGGCGAGAAAACTGCGTGCTTCGGCGGCCCCTGCCGCGGCGTGGTCGGGTTGTCCTTTGGCGATGTCATGGAGCCACGCAGCCGCCAGCAGCACCTCCAAATCGGCGTCCACGAGGGAGCCGATACGCAGCGCCAGGCCCACGACCTGGCGCACGTGCTCCCAGCGGTAGGCAAGCGGCCCGCCGTCCTGGCCTGCGTCCTCGCCGTCTTCGGCTGCGGCACGGGCGCGGGCCAGCGCTTTGCAGTCCGCACGCCAGGCAATGCGCGCCGGGTCCGCCTTCTTGTCCTGCGTTCTCGTCACGTGCGTGGCTCCAGCTTCTCCGCGACGATGGCTGTCTCCTGCGGCCCAGGCTCAATCTCCAGCAACTTGTAAGGGTAGATGTTGATGACCTCAGTGGCCCCATAGCGGGTGCGGGTGATTTCGTCGTGCCGGTAGATGTGAATGTGACCGTGGAGCAGGTAGCCGGGCTTGAACCAGCGCATGAAGGCAAGGAAACTGGTGAAGCCCTGATGGGGCAAATCGGGCTTGTCGTGGATACCTGCCGGGGGCGAGTGGGTTATGAGCACGTCGAGATAGCGGCCATAACGCATGCGGTTGCGCATGAGTTTGGGCGCCAGCGCGTAGACGTTGCGCCACATTTCGCGCTCGGTATACTGCGCGCCCGGGCCGTCGTTGTAGCGCATGGAGCCTTCAAGCCCGGCAAGCAGCAGGCCGCCTTCGTTGACGGTGCTCTTGTGCATGTTGACGGCGCCCATGGGCGCCGTGGATCGATTCCATTCGTCGCCGCGCCCGCTGGAGTACTGCACCTCGCGGCCGTGGTTGCCGTAAACATAGTAGGTGGGGCAAGCCACCAGGGTCATGAGGTATTCGATATAGTAGAAGGGGAGGTCGCCGCAGGCGAGGATCATGTCGAGCTTGCCCACCCGCTGGTTGACGGCAGGGCTGTAGAGAATGGGTTCGACTTTGTCGCTGACGGCCAGCACACGCATAACAGTTTACTTTACCATAAGCGGGAGATGCGCCCAAGCGCAGGAGGTCGGGTGTCGGGTGTCGGAGGTCGGAGGTCGACACCCAACACCCGATTTTCGGTTGACAAGGCGCGGGCGGCATGGTAACGTAAGTCCACCCACACCGCCTTTCATCCTTCTCCCAGGCATGCTCCCTAGAGGCGCGAATGCCATTCTGCTGTCGGCGTGCGGAACCCTCGACTCCAACCCTTGTACTCTGCAGATGGCCATTGCGGTTGCCGCGTGACGCTTGCTGCGCCGCGCGCTTTGGTGTGCGTTCCAGGCGCAGCCATCACGCTGCGCCTTTTCCGGTTGCGTGATGCAGTTGTCACCCGAATGGAGGCCCTATGTTGAACGATGTGGATGTCCGCATGCTGGTGGAGTTTGAGAGCCACGATGCGCCGGTGCTCAGCGTCTACCTCAATATGGACCCAGGCCGCCGCGCCGCCGACGCCTATAAACTGGCGCTGCGTTCCCTGCTCGACAATGCCGAGGGCGCTGCCGCCGAGGACATCAAGCGCGTGCAGAACTATGTGGAGATGGGCTATAACTGGCAGGGCCGCGGCCTTGTGATGTTCAGTTGTGCCGGGCTGAACTTCTGGTGGGCGCGCGCGTTTGAGGTTCCCGTTATCGATGGCGCCTTCGTAAGCTTCCGCCCCAACATTCGCCAACTCGCCACGCTGCTCGACTCGTATGAGCGCTATGGCGTCATTCACGTCGATTCCGAGGGGGCGCGCCTCTTCGTCTTCAACATGGGCCACCTCGAGAGCGCCGACGGCTACATGGGGCAAGAGGTGAAGATGCACAAGTCGGGCGGCTGGGCAGCGGCGCGCTACCAGCGCCACGAGAAGGGCATGGCGCATCAGAACCTGCAGGAGGCCGCAGAAATGGCGGAAGCCTTCTACCGCTCGGCAGACACGCGTCGCCTGATCCTTGCAGGGACAGACAAGAATGTCGCGCAGTTCCGCGATCTGCTCAGCAACCGGCTGCGCTCCATGGTGGTGGGATCAATCAGCGTCAAGGCGACAGCCAGCCCGGCAGAGATTGCCGACCAGGCGCTGCAACTGGTGCAGAAGGCCGAGGAGGAAGAAGACCGGCGCGTAGCCGACCAAATCCTGGCGCTGGCCAACCAGGGCGGCAACGCGGTGGTGGGGCTGGAGCGCACCCTGACGGCCGTGCAGGAAATGCGCGCCGAGCGCGTGGCTGTGGTGGGGTCCTTCGTGCAGCCCGCCTACCGCTTTGTGGACAGCGGGCTGATTGTGCTGGAAATCCACGAAGAAGGTGAACTGGGCAGCGGACGAATTCAGGAGTTGCCCGACGCCGTGGAAAGCGTTTTGCGCCGGGCGCTTGTACAGGGCATCGGCGTCACCGTGCTCGAGGCGCACAAGGGGCTGGAGGAGGCGGGGAGCATTGGGGCACTGACGAGGTACTAAACAGCATAATTGATGATTGAAGATTGATCATTGAGGGAGTGCCAGTCCAGGCACTCCCTCAATGATCAATCTTCAATGATCAATTATGCTGTTCACCGCGCCGTTGCGGCACGCGTGTTAGGCGTGAAGAACATCTCGCACAGTTCGATGATGTCGTCGGGGTTGGCCAGCCAGCGCCACTCGAGTACGATATCCATTTCGGTGTCGACGACGCCGGGCGCCGTGCGCACCCAGCTCATCAGGTAGCCGGTAATGGCCGAGAGGTTTTTGCCGATAAGCAGGAGCTGCAGGTCGGCCTGTTCGCTGTGATAGGTGTTGAGCAACCACACAAGGCGCGCGTCGGGGTGGGGCGGCAGGTCGAGCAGGGCCTGGAAGCAGCGTCGGTCCATGCCCGGTTGCACGTCGATCATCACGCTCACGGCCACCTTCTGGCTCTGGCTCACTTCCATCTCGAGATCGAGGAGTGCGTCGAGGTCGGCGCGGCCGCCGAAGGAGAGAATGGTGCTGGTTTCGCGCACGCCATCCACCGAGCGCACGACGTCGAGGATGAAGTTATTGAATTCGGGAAAGTCGCGCACGAGGCAGACGAAGCGCAGGTCAGCGCGCTGGCGCAACCAGTTGACCCAGAGCGGGGCAACGCCATGTGTGCGATAGCGACGCACATTTTCCATGAGTTGCTCGCGCGCCAGTTCGTCCTTGCCGCTGTAGATATCGCAGTCGATGAAGGCGAGCACGGGGCGGGGGCGCTGGATTTCTGTGGCTTCGGCCATGGTCTGCTCCTGCAAGAGTGGTGCGCGGCTGAAGGCCGCCGCCGGAAGAGGGGCGTGTGGGCGGGCCACAGTGGCCCGCCCACACCGAGTTTACAACGCTATGGCCAGCACAGGCAATGCAGGCAGCGCGGCTCCGGCAAGCGTCAGGGCAACCCCTGCAGTTCAACAGCGTCGATCTCGTTCCAGCCTGGCACCAGGTCGGTCTGCACCGTCAGGCGAATGCGGTTGGTCAGGAAGTCGACACTGTCAAGCGAGGGGCTGAAGACGCGGATCTCTTCGTCGGTGGGCGCTTCCCCCTCCCAGAGCAGACTCCACTCGTCGCTGTCGGCATCGTATGCCTCCACCTTGGTCACGGCGCCGGGGTTATAGCTCTCGAAGATGCGCACGCCCGTGGGGGTGACCATGTGCTGGTAGGTCAGCTCCAGTGTTTCCTCGCCGGCGTCGGCCTCGGCGGCAGCCCACGAGAGGGGATTGTCCGAAGGCGCCGAGATGTTGGGCGCGCCGGTCGCCTCGAGCGGAGTGTAGCTGGTCTCGGCGAACTGGCTGCTGGCGGTGGCGTCCTCGGCCCACTGCCCGGCCACGGCGCCCACGGGCTCAAGCGTGACACGCAGTGCAAAGGGCGTGTCGTCGCTGACGTAGCCGGCGTTGACCTCGATCTGGAGCATGCCGGTGGACTGCAGCACCTGGGCCGCGGCCTCGAAGGAGTTGCCGCTGTAGCCGCTGAGTGTGGTCTGGACAATGCCGTCGCCATCCACAAACTGGGCGTTGAGGTCCAGGTCGGCATCGGTATTGGCCACCAGGGCAATGGTCAAGAGCTGGTTGGCCGCGTCCACGGGCAGGGTGAAGATCTTCTTCCCCTCAGCCGGCACGATGTCCCAAACGGTCTGGCCTGGCTCAATTGTCGGTGCGGCCTCGCCCTTTTCAACCAGCATGGTGTAATCCACCGGGTCGGTGAACTCGCTGGCGGTGAAGAGGCGCACGAAGTACTCGCCGGCCACGGGCGCCACGAAGTTGATCGTCTCATTGGAGCCACTGCTGTAAGAGCTCCAGTTATCGGTGGTGGGGTTGATGGAGACGGCCATATCAATGTCCACGTCTTCCGTGTCGGAGGCAAGCGTAACGGTATACTCCACGCCCGCCTCGTCTGCGGTGAAGCGGTAGGGCTTCTGCAGGTTGCCGGGGTTTAGGGCGCCGGGCGTCTCTTCGCCCACCGTCAGTTCGGGCACCTGGCCGGAGAGGAGCACGACGGCTGTAAGGCTGTTGCCGCCGGAGACGGGGGCGATTTCAACGCTGTAGGCGCCGCCCCTGGTCCAGAAGACGGCGGGGCCCTCCACAGTGTTGTCACCAACGGAGGCATAAGCGTCTTCGCCGGAGACGTAGATCGAGTAGACGTCCCCGTCATCGCCCGAGACATTGATGAAGGCCTGCTGCCAGAAGTCGGTATCCTCGATGCTCAGTTCGGCGTACTGTGTTTCCTCGACGTCTTCAACAGTGACAAAACTGCCGTTGTCGAGCGAGCCATCGCCGTAATTGGTGCTGAGTTCACCGGTCTGGCCGGTGATGAAGAGCGAGAGGGTGGCGTCCTCGTTGGCTGTGAGCGTAAAGGCGTGGTCACCGCTCTTGAGATCAATCTGGGTGGTCTGGAAGACGTCGTTGTAGACTTCGTCGCCGCGCCGGTCGGTAACGACGAGTTCAAACTTGGCGGCCTCAGCGTCATCACCGGTGGTGATGACGTAGGTGGTGCTGTCAGGGAGGTCAACGATATAGCTGATACTTTCGCCTGCGGCGAAGTCACCCCTGGCGAGTTGCCCCATGGGCAGGTCAATCGGCTCGGGGGCATCCTGGGCAAAGGCGGGTGCAGCGGTCAAGAGCAATGCGAGGGAGAGAAGCAGGCTCAGGAGCAGGCCGGAGGGCTTTCGCTGCGTGCCCTGCGCCAATGCCGAAGCGCTGGCCGGATGACTGGCTAACATGAAATATCTCCTTTTTGTTTGGTCCGACGTGGATGCACTGAGATGGGCTGAACGCACAACGCGTGACCGGTTGACAGGCCAACCCGTGCGCGATCGGCTGCACAGCAAAGAGTGGCTGCAACGCTCACAGCAAGATTGTACAAAGATTTGCGCGGTAATTCGAGCTTCTTGACAGCACGGTTTTATCATAGAACAGACGCGAACGCCAACGGCGCATGAATTGGCCCTGCGGAACTGCCACCTGTGGGACGGTTGTGTTGCTCGCACACCAGTATGGCAAAGATGGCGGGCGCGGCCTGTGCGCTGCGTCACAGAAGCGCTGTGGGGCAGCGACTGTGCGCCGTCTCCCGACCGGTCGCCAGTCAACAGCTGCATTACGCCAGGTCGCGATCTCGCCATTTCACCCAAGACTCGTTTCGTTCGGATTGCGCCGAAATTGACACGGGCGCGCCTTTTCGCGACAATCTCCGGGTTATGCGCTAGTCGCCACGGCCATAAAAGTCACCAGGGCCGGCGCGCCCTGCATTATCGGAGACGCACATCCACTGCCTATGCTTAATTATCGCTTGCCCGCCGGTATGCCTGCCGGCAGTCGCGCCGCCTGGAGCCGTCTGCTGCTCCAGCCACTGGCCGGTGATTTGCTGACGCCGCTTAGCTACAGCGTCCTGGGCGAAGTGGCGGGGCGCGCCTGGTTTGTCTACTATGACAAGCTCGGCTTTGACCCCATGCCCCGCGCCCGTGTGGCGCGCCAGTCTAACGGCCGCGCCTACTTCAATCTCACCCTCTCGGCGCAACGCGAAGGCGAATTTGCCGCCATGGAACCCATCAGCTTCGTGGTCGATGGTGCGGCGCAACCCCTCGTACGTGTGGAGAAGCCGGGCTTTCTGGCGGCGATGAAGTCGGGGCGCGCGGCGACGCGCATCGAAAGAAGTTGGGGCGAGTTTGCCGCCGAAGGCGCAGCGCAGGCCGCGCGCGCGTCAAACTGGGCTGCGCGCGTGGCCGAGTTTAAGTGGACGCAGGCCGAGATTCTCCAGATCATGGAGGAAATTGAGCCGGAGATGGTTGCCCCCTTTGCACCGTTTTTGGCGGCGCGGCAGGGGGTTCTGCTGCACGTCAACCGCCTGTTGCGCCTGGCGAAGCAGCCCCCTGCCGAGACGCTGCGCCAGATTAACCGCGGGCTGGGCGAAGCCGGCGTGGTTGAGGCCGAGATGGCGCGTGCGCTTGGACAGATGGCGCAGAAGAGCTCACCCGCGCTGCGCACCTGGATTGCGACGGGCGACTTCAACGCTTGGGAGGAGCAACTGCGCGGCGCCGGTCTGCTGACCGACATGCAGGCGTTCCTGGCGCGTTATGGCCACCGCTCTGCCGCGCCGGCCGAACTGGCGCAGCCGCGCTGGAGCGAGGAACCTGCACCGCTGCTGCGCCTGCTGGCCGAGCCGCCCGCGACGCCGCTTGCGGCCGACGACCACGCCATCAGCGTGCTGCTGGCCTCGATCGATGCGCACGACGCGCGCGCAAGGAAGGAAGCGCAGGCGAGCATCGACCTGCTGCGCAAGCTTGTTCCGCTGCAAAGCCGGGCGATTGAGACGCTGGCGCACTACTTTGCCGGGGCGCGCCGCTGGGCGTGGGGCGCAAGCCGCGAGGCCATGAGCGACCAGCGCCTGACCACCGGCGACGACGTCTTCTTCTTTGAGCTGGAAGAGCTCAAGCGCATGATGACCAACGAGTGGAATGTGAGCGACGCCGCCGAGATTCAGTCCACTGCCATCAAGCGCAAGGCTGAGTACGCTACGTGGCGAGACGCGAACGCGCCCGAATTACTGCTCGGTGATTCACCCGCCGAGACGCTCGATCGGCTGGAGCCTTCGCCCGTGCTGCTGCCGGGTCTCTATTTGCAGGGCGTGCGCCCGCGCAACGGCGAGAGCGTGGCGCGAGCCTAGCGCCCCACCCGATTGGCGTCTACCCGGTGGCTTGGGCATTCGCCTTGTTTTCACGTATGATCGAGTCAGCAAAGCGGGCCGCATTTGTGTGCGGTGCCCTGCGCCCCGGGCGAGAGCCCCTTTTCAACCAGGTTAACTCCATGATTCAGGAACCAGTTGTAGCCGTCGGTGAGCGTACACCGGTCGCAGCAGTTGAAAGCGCGCCACCCCCTGTGCTCGCAACCGATCCGCAATTGCCTGCGCCCGTCTATCCCCTGCATCCGCGCATCTCCATCGTCATTCCGCTCTTCAATGAAGAAGAGAGCATCCCCGCCCTGTACAACGGGCTGGTGGCGGCGATGACCAACTATGGACAGCCGGCTGAGGTGTTGATTGTGGATGACGGCTCGCGCGACCGCTCTTTTGAGCTCCTGCGCGAGATTGCGCTCAAGGACCCGCGCTTCACCATCCTGCGTCTGCGCCGCAACTCGGGACAGACAGCCGCCTTCTCCTGCGGCTTTGACCACGCACGCGGCGATGTGGTCATCACCATGGACGCCGACCTGCAGAATGACCCCATGGACATTCCGCTGCTCATGGCCAAGATTGACGAGGGCTACGATATCGTCAGCGGCTGGAGGCTCAACCGCCAGGACCGCTACTGGGACCGCAAGCTGCCGTCGATGATGGCCAACCGCCTCATCTCCAACGTGACGGATGTGCGGCTGCACGATTACGGTTGCAGCCTCAAGGCCTACCGGCGCGACGTGCTCAAGCATGTGCATCTCTACGGCGAACTACACCGCTTCATCCCCGCGCTGGCCAGCCAGGTGGGCGGCACCGTGACCGAGGTGCCCGTCAACCACCGCGCACGCCAGTTCGGCAGCAGCAAGTATGGCATTTCGCGCACGGTGCGCGTGATGTTGGACCTGATCACGGTCTGGTTCCTGGGCAGCTATCAAACGCGCCCAATCCATGTCTTTGGGCTGCTGGGGTTGGTGTCGGCAGGCACGGGCACGCTGATCGGCCTCTACCTCACCTTCATCAAGATCTTCATGGGCGCGTCGATTGGCGGGCGGCCCATGCTCATGCTGGCTGTGCTGCTGATTGTCATTGGTGTGCAGTTGATAACCATGGGGCTGCTGGGCGAGATGATTACGCGCACCTACTACGAAAGCCAGAACAAGCCCATTTATATCCTGCGCGACACCGTTTCGCTGGGCGCACCTGCGTAAGGGCGCGCTCTGGCGCAAACGCGCTTCGCAATGGCGGCTTGAGCTGCTGATCTCGAGGATGCGGCGCGATTGGCGATAACGGCGGCTTATGAATGTTTCCGAAATAGCTCAGTATCGCGTCGGCCACCGCGCACTGCACCTCACCCCCGGCCCCTCTCCAGTCTGGAGAGGGGAGCAAAACAGCTGCGTCACGTCGGAGACGTGACCTACGAGGGCGGCGCTTTTCTCCCCTCTCCAGACTGGAGAGGGGCCGGGGGTGAGCCATTTCATCAACCCTCATCAGCCGCCGCTACGAACTATCCCTCTACCTATGTCTCAATTGGCCGCACCAACGCATGAGCCGCTGGCCTCCGCATCAGCCGCGGGCAGTGCGCCCGCGCCTGCCGCGCAGAGCGCGGCGTGGCGCATGTGGCTGCGTGGTGCACTCTGGGTAGGGCTGGCCGTTCTGCCTGCGCTGCTGGTGAATTTGGGGCGCAACCTGAACCCCGACGAACACCAGTTCATTGTGGCAGGGGTGCTGCTGGGGCGCGAGGGGCTGCTGCCCTATCGCGACTATGCCTACTTCCACGTTCCCAACCTGGCCCTTGTCTACGCAGGGCTCTTCAGCATTTTCGACAGCCTGCTGCTCTCGGCGCGCGCCTTTTCGCTGGCGGGTGGCACGCTGCTGCTTGCAACGCTGCTGATCTTTGTGCGGCGGCGTGCCCGCCAAACACAAATGGCTGCGCCCGAGTGGGCTGCAGCCGCGGCTGTGGTGCTCTTTGGTCTCAGCCCCCTCTTTGTCTATACCACGGGGCGCGCCTGGAATCACGACCTGCCCGTGCTGTTGGCAATATGGGCCACGCTGGCGGTTGTCTATGGGCTGCGGCGACGCGTTGCGTGGGGCTGGTTGCTGCTGGCGGGGCTGATGGCGGGCTTTGCCGCGGGTACACGCTCGTCCTTCGTCTTCCTGCTGGCGCCGTTGGCGGCGGCGGCTGCCGTGGGCGCGCGCGCTGGGGCCGAAGATGGACTCAAGGGCGCGCTGCTGCGTCTGCTTGCCTTTGGCGGCGGTGCGGCCGTGGGGTTGCTCCCCGTTGCCTGGACGGCGGCGCAGGCTCCAGCGGCTTTCCTCTTTGGCAACATCGAGTATGCGCGCATGAACACTGCCTACCGCGTGGCCGAAGGTGTGGTCACAGGGATGAGCTTCCCCGGCAAGCTGGGGCGGCTGGGCGGCCAACTGTTGCTGCCCGGCAACCTGCTGATTGCGGTGGGGTATCTTGCTTATGGTCTGCCGCGGCGCGCGGCATGGCGCACCTGGTCCACGCAGTTGCGCCCGCTCATCCTGATCATGCTTCCCTTTATACTGGCTGGCGCCTTTGCGCCCACGCCCGCCTGGCCGCAATACTTCTATGTGCTCATGCCCTTTCTCTGGCTGGCGACGCTGGACGGTTTCACGGCGCAGCCGCCGGCCTGGTGGGGTGGGCAGCGCGCGCGCCGCGGCCTGGTGCTCATTTTGCTTGTGCTGCTTGTGCCCTGGGGGATTACAAACCGGCGCGACCTGTGGGACACCGTGCGCGGGCGTTTTTACCCTGTCATCTATCACAACGCCGGCGTGGA
>CAYRVP010000031.1:0-21952 GCA_964427845.1 uncultured Caldilineaceae bacterium | reverse complement strand
GGGGACCCCGCGTGGCGGCGCGTTTCCCCTTCGTCCTTTCCAAACGCGGCCGTGGAAGTGGCCGACTCGCGGGGACCAGAGATCGGGGTTCTCACCCTGGCCCCCACGCTGCTCCTCGAGGGGAGACTGCTGATTTACCCCGAACTGGCGACGGGTCCCTTCTCGCTGCGTGCCGCCACGATGGCTACGCGCGAGCAGCAGATTGCCAATCATTTGCCACCGGTGGGCGCGCTCGACGGCTGGCTGGTGGATCGGCCGCCGCGCGCATCGCTGCTGCGCGTGGACCGCAACGACTATGCCGACGAGAAGGCGCTGGCCGATTATGTGGCCGCGCCGGGCTTTGTGCCGCTTCCCCTGCGCGACCGCAGCACCCTCTACGTGAATCCGTTGGCGACGTGGGACGAGAATATCCGCCTGGCATCAGTCACGGTGAAGCCAAATACGCCCGTGCCCGGCGACACGTTGGAAATCCTCAACTACCTGCAGGCGCAAGCGGCCACCGCCAATAACCTGAACCGGATTGTGCGGCTGCGCAGCGCCGACGGCACACCTGCGGGCAGCGTGGACGCGCAGGCTGATGGGTGGCCCTGGGGCCAGCCCACTTCCACGTGGAAGGCGGGCGACGTTTGGTTTGATGGCGTTCAGCTTGCCGTGCCCACCGACGCCGCACCCGGCCTCTATCGCCTGGAGGTGGAACTCTACGACGCCGACGCTGATGCACTGTTGCCGCTGGCGCTGGGCACGGGGCGCTATGCCACCGGCTCAGCCTATGGCGAGTATCTGATCGTGGGCGCATGGCCGGGTGCGCCCGCCACGCCGCTGCGCCCTGCCACGCGCATTGGCGACTTTGCCCAGCTTCAGGGCTACACGCTGACCGAGAACGCAGACGGTGCGCTGAACCTGCGCCTCTTCTGGCGCGGCGATGGCCCCGCGGCTGGGGATTACACTGTCTTTGTGCAACTGCTCGACGGCTCGGGCGCGCCCATTGCCCAGCATGACAAACCGCCGCTCGACGGCTTCTACCCGACGCGCGCGTGGAAACCCGGCCTGGCCTTCGCCGACAACTTCGTTCTGCCGCTGCCCAAGCCGCTGCCGCCCGGCCCCTATACGCTGCTCGTGGGCATGTACGACCCCACGACAGGCGCGCGCCAGGCCATCAGCGCAGGCGGCCGCCCCGCGGGCGACGCAGTGAGCATCCCCGTGACGCTAAGCCAGTAGATTTCCGTACGCAGAAGAGGCGGAAACAACAGAAAAGGCATGAAACAACAACGTGTGGTTGTTGTTTCATGCCTTTTCCGTTGTTTCCGCCTCTTCTGCGTACGAGAATCTACGCTGGCGCGGTGGCCTGGTTGAGGCCGAGGACGCGCATGAGTTTGCGCACGGTAAAGCGGTCGCGCAGGAAGTGCGAGTACTGCTCGGCCATGAATTGCTCTTGGCGGCTGAGGCCCAGTTCGGCCACGGTGGTGGGACCGCCGGCGGTGCGCAACCAGTGCGCAATTTCGTCGGGCGGGGGCACATCGGCGGCGGCGGTCTGGATGGCATCCCAGTTGTCCAGCGCGCGCCGTTTGAGCGCGTCGTAGTCGGCGGGGCTCATGTCGAGGAAGGGGCGCATGGTCTCCACCACCTCGTCGCTGAGCGGGCCGAAGACGCGGCGGATGGTGGCGATGTCGGCCTCGGCGTCGGGCAGGCTGGAGGCTTCGAGCAGGTCGGCGACGTCGGCGCGCGAGAGTGCACGCACCTGGGCATAAAGCGCAGCGGCGAGCACCGTGCCCACGCCCGTCTTGGCCCCGTGCAGAATCGCGGGCCGTCCCTCGCGCAGCAGCATCATCTCCCAGTAGTGCGAGTAGTGGTGCTCGGTGCCTGAGGCGGGGCGCGAGTTGTTGAAGTCAACCATGCACCAGCCCGAGTCGAAGAGCGCCTGGAGGAGGGTGGAAATCCCCTCGGGCGTGCCCGCGGCGATTTCACCGGCACTGGCGGCACAGCGCTGCGCGGTCTCAAGCATGCGCGTGGCAATGTCCGCATCAAATAACTCGTTGCGCAGAATGTGTGCCATGCGGAAGTCGGCCACGGAGGTGAATTTGGCGAGCATGTCGCCAAAGCCGGCAGCAATCATGGGGCGAGGTGCGGCGACGAGCGTGTTGATGTCGGCGAAGACGGCGATGGGCGCCTGGCAATTGAAGGTGACCTTGACGCCGCTGACGATCATGGGGGCGCCCACGGAGACGTAGGCGTCCACCGAGGGGGCCGTGGGGATTGAGATGAACTCGAGGCGCGCCCTGTGCGCCACATAGCGAGTAATATCGGTGACGGTGCCCGAGCCGACGGAAACAAGTGTGCGCACCTCATTACCCAACACATTCAGCACCTGGTAGACATGCTCGCCGTCGGCCACCACGTCGGGGCCGGGGAAGATGACCTTCTTGACGTCGAAGCCTGCGCCCACCAATGCGTTGTAGACAGCCTCGCCCTGCACGCGCCAGGTGTTCCTGTCGGCGATAACGAGCAGGTGAGTACGCTCCTCGTTCCGGCAGAATGCAACCAGGTTTTCGACTGCGTGGTCGTCAATCGTCACTTCCCAGGGTTTGCGCGCGTGGGCGGTATCCAATCCATCGGCCATGAGTGCCTCCATTCTTTAAAGTGTGAAATACGACACGCGGTAGTCTATCCAACTATGTCATCACTTTTCGGTGAACAGCAGTTCATGGAACATAGATCGAGTCGGCCAACGCTGCCAACAGCACAGCGCCCGCCTGCGCCGCGCTGCGCCCAAAGCTGATCACGCCATCCTCGTGGCCGCCCATGGCGAAGAGGCGGCGGCGGCGCAGGTCGCTCTCGCTGTAGAGGCGCGCGACCTCGGCCGACATCTCGGGCGTGCCGTAGGGCACCTCGGTACGGGTGGTGGGGATGGCCAGCCGTTCGGCGTTGCGCCAGATGGCGGGCGAATGGCCATGCATTACCCAGCGAATGCGGCTGTCAAGCGCGTAGACGGCGCCGTGGGTCATGGATTCGGAGGAAGGCTGGATGGGTCCCTCGGCGACGGTGAGGTTCTGCACAGGGTGGCAGGCCGTGACGAGGACAAAGTGCTCGGGCGCGAGGTCGGACACATTGCCGGTTTGGGTGCCGGTGATGACGAAGCGGCGCTGCTCGGCAGGGGCGTTCCAGGGGGGGACGCGGCAGGAGATGTTGCCGAAGCCGTAGCCGGCGTAGCGGGCGGGCGTTTGGCCGATCATCTCGAGCAGCACAAGGATGCGCCGCCACGCGTTGAGTTCGCGCAGGTCATCCGCGGCCAAAGGCGGGGCAACCTGGTACTCCATTTTGAACTTGATGACACCTTCATTGTGGGACATAGTTACCTCGAATGTTCTGATGATTGACGTTTGGTTACTGGTGGACTAGTGGACTGATGGACTGGTGTGCTGCAACTTAACCAGTCCACCAGTCCACCAGTCCACTTATCCACCAGTCCACCAGTTACGTCTTTGCCACATGCGCCGTCATCTCGCGCATGAGATCCTTCATGCGCGGGTAGGTTTCCTGGAACTTTTGTGTGTAGAAGCGGTAGGCGGCGTGGCGTTCGGGGTCGGGCTGGGTGACGGTGGCTTCCTCCACCATGTGTCGCGACGCCTCGACGAGCGTAGGGTATGCGCCCGCTCCCATGGCAGCCACGACCGCTGAGCCGAGCATGCAGGCTTCGGGCTGGCGCGTGGTATAGACGGGCTTGCCAAGCACATCGGCGTAAATCTGCATGAAGAGAGGGCTGCGCGTCGCGCCACCGCTGGCAATCACCCGCGCCACAGGCACATTGTTGCGGTCGAAGGCCTCCAGGATGTCCTGCGTGCCGTAGGCGATGCCCTCCATGAGCGCACGGAAGAGGTGGCCGCGGCTGGTTTGCAGCGACAGGCCCCAGACCATGCCGCGCGCGCTCGAGTCGGTATGGGGCGTGCGGTTGCCCTGGAAGGAATCGAGCACAATCAGTCCCTCGGAACCGGGGGGCGCCTGGGCGGCCTCATTGTCGAGCAACTGGTAGGCGCTGAGGCCGCGCGCGGCCGCTTCGGCTTCGACGTCGCGCGCGAAGTTGCGCTTGAACCAGTTGAGGATGGAGCCGGTGGAGACCTGCCCACCCTCGACCGGGTTCAGCCCGGGGATGAGCGATTCGGGAAATGCGCCGAAGATGCCGGGGAAGTGGACCTCGGTGGCCGAGAGGGTAGTGAGCACGTTGGACGAGCCGGTGATGAGGCCCAGGTCGCCGGGGGAGGTTACCCCCTGGCCCAGCATGCCGATAAAGGCGTCGGCCCCGTTAGCGGCCACGGGGATGCCCGCAGGCAACCCCAGCGTTGCTGCCGCGTCGGCGCTGAGCGGGCCGACGACCTCGCCAATACGCAGCACGTCGGCGGGGAATTTGTGCTCGATGCCCTCCAGGCCGATGGCGGCGAAGAAATCAGGCTGCCAGCCGCCGCTGGGCAGATGATAGAACCAGCGGTGCGCGGTGGTGCTGATGCTGAGTGCGAAGCGGCCTGTGAGTTTGTAGGCGATCCAGTCGGTGAATTCGACGAGCACCTCGGCGGCGTCCCACGTCTGCGGCTCGTTCTCCTTGAGCCAGAGCATCTTGGGGGGCATCCACTCGGCGTTAACGCCGGCGAGGCAGTAACGCAGCGCGGGGTGGCCAGTCGCAAAGATGCGACGCGCCTGGTCGGCGGCGCGCACATCCATCCACAGCAGGGCAGGGCGCAGATGCGTGCCATCGCGGCGCATGGGGAGCATGGTGCAGCAGGTGGCGTCGGCGCTGATGCCGATAATCTCTGCGGGCTGCACCTGCGGCGCGGCAGCCAGGCAGGCGCGCACGGCGAGTACGAGTGCATTCCACCAGTCGTCGGGCTCCTGTTCGGCCCAGCCCGAGCGGGGGAAGCGGGTGGCGTAGCTTGCCTGCCCCGAGGCAACAAGTTGGCCCTGGAGCGTAAAGAGGCCGGCCTTGAGTGCTTCGGTTCCGGCGTCGATGCCGATGACATAGGGTGGGGCAGAGTCGGGCATTGTGGGGAATCCTTACGGCTGGTCTGGGTGAACGCAAACGGCGACCTCACCCCCCATTGTATCAGCCATCCGCAAGAGATGGCACAGACGCGAGCGCTGCAAATGACGCCCGCAGCGCCGGATACAATGCGCGGTAGATGGCGTAGAGTGCATCGTAGGTGGGCGCAAGCGCCGGGTTGGGCTGAAGCGACGCGCCCGGCTGCACCAGCGCGGCTACGGCGGCGGCAATGTCGGGATAGATGCCCGCACCCACGGCGGCGAGGATGGCGTCACCCACGGGCGCGCCCGTGGCGGCGCGGGGCACGGTGACCTCGCGCTGGAGCACATCGGCTTTGATCTGGTTCCACAGTTGACTGCGCGCCGCACCACCCACGCAGGCCAGACGGCGCGCCGCAAAGCCCGCGTCAGCGGCGCTCTCCACATTGTGGCGCAGGCCAAAGGCGGCGCCTTCGAGGATCGCGCGCACCATGTCGCCGCGGGTGCTGGAGAGTGACAAGCCACAGAAGACGCCGCGCGCCAACGGGTCCCAAATGGGCGAGCGTTCGCCGTAGAGATACGGCAGAAAGAGCAGGTTGTGCGCGCCCGGCGGCGCAGCAGCGGCCTCACGCGCGAGCGCGTCAAAGGGGTCGTCGCCGCGCGCGGCGGCCGCGTCGCGCTCGGCCTGCGCGAGGTTGTCGCGAAACCAGCGCAGCGCACCGCCGCTCGTCACCAGCGCGCCCACCACCAGGTGTCGGCCCGGCCGCGCGTGGCCCAGCGGGTAGAGCGCAGACGCCAAATAGGGCGTATCGCTGCATATGAGGAGCACAGACGAGTGGCCGGTCATCTCCACGGCGTCGCCGGGCTCGATGACCCCCGCCTCCAGCGCCGCCGCGGTGCCGTCCACCATGCCCGCGAGCACAGGCGTGCCCACGCGCAGCCCCGTCACTTCTGCAGCGGCGGCGGTCACTGTGCCCGCAATCGCGCCGCAGGGTGTGGGTGGGGGCAGCAGGCGCGCGTCGATGCCCATCTGCTCGATGAGTGCCGCCGACCAGCAGCCGCGCGCGCCGTCGAAGCAGAGGGTGAGCGGGCCGTGCGATGCATCGAAAGAGAACGCGCCCGTAAGTTTGTGGACGATGTAGCCGTTTGTGGTCAGCGCGTGCGCAGCCTGTGCTACGAGTTCTGCACGGTTGCGCTGCATCCAGAGCAGCTTGGGTGCGAGGAAGTAGGAATCGATGCGCCCGCCGTTGATGCGCGCAATCGTCTCCTCGCCCACGTGCGTGTGCAGCCACGCACATTCGGGCTGCGCGCGCCGGTCCATCCAGAGCATGGCGTTGGCAAGGGGGCGGCCCTGCGCATCCACGAGCACGAGTGTGGGGGCCTGGCTGCTGATGCAGATGGCAGCAACATGCTGCGCGGCGTTGGGCGCAAGGGCCGGTGCGCGCAGCACCTGGGCAATGATCGCGGCGGCAGCCTGCCACCACACTTCAGGATCCTGCTCGGCCCAGCCGGGGTGGGGATAGAGAGTGGCGTACTCCTGCGCAGCCTGGGCGAGTATTGTGCCGTCGCCGCCGTCCACAAGCACGACCTTGGCGCCCGTGGTGCCCAAATCCAACCCCAACAGCAGCGGCGCGCTCATGGTGTAGCCGTGCTTCCATGCGCAAGTGAACAGCAACAGCCTGACACAGAGAACACAGAGTGAACAGAGAAATACAGAGAACTGCAACAGCAGAGAAAGCAGGGCGTGGCTGTTGCGGTTCTCTGTGTTTCTCTGTTCACTCTGTGTTCTCTGTGTCGAGCTGTTGTTGTTTGTCTCACTGGATGTCTGCGCTTCTTTGCGTCCATTGCGCCATCGCGTTGGCCAGCCGTCAGATGATCAGGGCAGGGATTTCTCCCAAATTGTTGACGACAAAATCGGGCGGGGCGGCCATGGCCTGCACGTCGGCGCGGGTGGCCGCGCCGGTGAGCGTGACGGTCGTTACCATGCCCGCCTGCTGCCCCATGAGAATATCCGTTTCGAGACGGTCGCCGGTCATCATGCAGCGGTCGGCGGTGACGCCCAGGCGCGCGAGCGCCGTCTGCATGATCAGCGGTGAGGGCTTGCCCGCGAGCAACTCCAGTTTGCGCCCCGTCATGTGCTCGAGCGCGGCAATGGTGCCGCCGGCGTCGGGGATGCCGCCGCCGGGCATGGGGCACATCTTGTCGGCATTGGTGGCAAAGAAGCGCGCGCCCTGCACCAACGCCTGATACGCGGTGTTCAACTTGCGGTAGTCGAGGGTGCGGTCAAAGGCCACCACCACGGCGTCCACGCCCACAGGGTTGATGACCTCGAGGGGATCCTGGTCGGCATACTCGGGGAGGACGGTGAGGCCGTGGCCGCGCAATTCTTCGCGCAGCGCTTCCTCGCCAATCACATAGAGGTGCAGATGCGGCTCGTTGTGTGCCAGGTGATGGCCCAGCACAAAGCCCGAGGTGATGACATCATCGGGCGGGGTGGGAATGCCCAGGCGGGTGAGTTTGGCGGCGTAGGCCTCGCGCGGCTCGAGCGGCTTGTTGCTGACAAAGAGGATACGCTTGCCACGTGCGCGCAGCGTGGCGATGGCCTCCACGGCCCCCGGCAGCGCGGCATTGCCAAGATAGACGGTGCCGTCAAGGTCAAAGACAAAACCATCGACGGGGCGCGGTGCGGAAAGTGCCACGGCGGAACTCCTGGTTGGGGATGTGGAAGGACTGTACGGGAAGTTGCACAGAAGTGCGCCCTTTGCACACTCTTGCAGCGTGAGTGTAGCACCTGCCGCGCGCTGTGTCAAGCAAGGGGGAAAGGGGGTGGGTAGACATAACTGGTTGACTGGTTGACTGGATGACTGGGTGACTGGTTGACTGGGTGGCTGGTTGACTGGTTGACTGGTTGACTGGTTGACTGGGTGATTGGTTGATTGGGTGGCTGCCAATGAACCAGTCAACCAATCAACCAGTCGGCCAATCAACCAGTCAACCAGTCAACCAGTCACCCAGTCACCCAGAGCGACCTTGCCCTGACCCGCTTTCGCTTACAGACACTTTGCGCAAATGGGCGCACTGTTGTATCTGTGGCACGATT
The DNA here is from genome assembly GCA_964427845.1 of uncultured Caldilineaceae bacterium. GTDB lineage: Bacteria > Chloroflexota > Anaerolineae > Caldilineales > Caldilineaceae > UBA5069. The sequence continues at coordinate 13,848 of CAYRVP010000031.1, read as the reverse complement.
GCAGCATGTCTCACCACGGCGCCCCAGTCGCCGCGGCATCACTCGATTAGGCGCTGTATCCAACCAAAGACGCACCCCATTGTGAGCAACGTGCAAACGCGCCTTCCCCTGTCCGGAACCGCGCCCAATGCAGACAACGAAGATATGGCGCGCGCGCTGCGTCGCCAGTGGCTGCTGGTCGCGCTCGCCTACGCCGCCGGGCTGCTGCTGGGGTGGGCGCTCTTGCGCGCCCTGGGGGCGTCCGCATGGCGGTGGCTGCTGCCCGCAGCCGGACTGTTGGCGCTGCAGTTGGGGGTCTTTTGGTGGGCGTTGCCACAGAACCACCCCCCTGAAAGCCTGACCGCAGCAAGCGACGCGCGCTGGCCGACGCTGGGTGTGGCCAACTGGATGACTCTGACACGCGGGCTGCTGGTGGGGCTGCTGGCAGGCTTCGTGCTGATGCCGCTCCCCACCGGCGCATGGGCATGGCTGCCGGCAATCCTCTACAGCAGCGAGCGGCTGCTCGATTTCATGGATGGCTATGTGGCCCGAGTGACAGGGCGCGAGAGCCGGCTGGGCTCCATTCTCGATATGGAGTTTGACGGGCTGGGCATCCTGATTGCGGCGGCGGTGGCGGTGCAAATGGGCAAGCTGCCGCCGTGGTACCTGCTGCTGGGGATGGCGCGGCCGTTCTTTGTGCTGGGGCTCTGGCTGAGGCAACGCTGGGGCTTGCCCGCGCATGACCTGCCATCAAGCAGCCAGCGCCGCCTCGTGGCGGGCGTGCAAACGGCCTTTGTCAGCGTCATGCTCTGGCCACCGCTGCCCACCGACTTGACACACCTGGCCGCGCTGCTCTTCGCACTGCCGCTGACGGCATCCTTTGTGCGCGATTGGCTGGTGGTCAGCGGACGGCTGGATGTGGCAAACAGCGGCTATCAGCTATGGCGCACACGCGCCGCCTGGTTGGCGGAGGGGTGGCTGCCCGTGGCCGCGCGCCTGATTGGCGGCGCAGCGGCGATCTGGCTGCTGTGGCAGCGCGCGCCGGGCGCACCGTGGGAGCGTGCCGTTGTCGTCGTGGCGGGTGGCGCGGCGCTGCTTCTTGTGCTGGGCGCGGCCGGGCGTGTGGCGGCGTTGCTGCTGTTGGCCTATGTGATGGTGGAGGCAAGCACGGCCGGCATAAATGCCGTCACGGCGCTGCTGCTGGCATGCGCCGCACTGGTGCTGCATGCAGGCTCGGGGCGCGTGGGGATCTGGCAGCCTGAGGAGCGGCTCTTTCGCACACCGTTGGGTGCGCCGCCCCCTGCCGGCATGCCCGCCGCGGACGCAGTTGCTGCCTTGTCGCGAGGCGCAGAATGACGCGCACGTGGCAAGAGAGGCTGCGCGGCCTGCGCTGGCCTGCGCTTGTCGCGGCGCTGGCGCTGCTCTGGTTCAGCCTGCGCAGTGTCAACCGCGCCGATGTATGGGCGCAACTGCGCACGCTCGATGGCGCGGATCTGGCGATCCTGGCGCTTGCCAACCTCGCCGTACTGGCCACATTCAGTGCACGCTGGTGGATTCTGCTGCGCGCGCAGGGCTATACGCTGCCCTATCATAAACTGATATCGTACCGGCTGGCTGCCTTTGCCGTGAGCTACTTAACACCCGGCCCGCAGTTCGGCGGCGAGCCGCTGCAGGGCTACGCAGTCACGTCGCGCCATGCTGTGCCCGCACCCGTGTCGGCGGCGGCCGTGCTGCTTGACAAGGCGTTCGAACTGATTGCCAGTTTCATCTTTCTGGTGGGCGGGCTGCTGCTGGTGGTGGAGCCAGGGCTGTTGCCAGGTGGGATGCGCGGGCCGCTGCTGGCTTCGGGCGTCGCTCTGTTGCTGCTGCCGGGCGCACTGGTTGCGGCGCTGGCTGCGGGCAGGAGCCCCATTTCGGGGGCCTGGGACGCCGCAGCGACACTGTGGGCGCGACTGCGGGGGCGACGCGCCACCGCCACCTACATGCTGGGGCGCGCCTATCAGGCGGTGCGCTCCACCGAGGCGCAGAGCACCGCGCTTTGCCGCAGCCATCCGGCGTGGTGGGCCGCGGCGGGCGGGGCCACGCTGCTCGCCTGGGTGGCGCTGATGGCCGAGTTCTGGCTGATGGCGAGTATTCTGGGGCTGGGATTGCGCTTTGACCAGGCATTGATTGCCCTGCTGGCTATGCGCTGGGCGGCGCTGCTGCCCCTCCCCGCCGGGCTGGGCGCGCTCGAGGCCAGCCTGATCTTCGCGATGCAAGCGTTGGGACTGGACGCGGCCGCCGGCTTGAGCATGGCGCTGCTGATTCGCACGCGCGATCTGCTTCTGGGCAGCAGCGGCATGTGGCTTGCCGCGCGGCTGCTGCGCCGCCGCAAGCCGGAGCATAGCGTCGTGCCAGCGCCCGTTGCACCCAATGAGGCGTAGCTAAATGCTGCATCCTGCAAGTACGTCGCGGATTCGTAGCGGCGGCTTAAGCCGCCGTTCGTCTTTGTCACGGTGCGATTGGTCAGTACGGCAGCTAAAGCAGCCGCTACGAAAGACCGTCTCACTTGCAGGATGCAGCATTTAGCCCGTCGACATGAAGGGGCGGGAACTACGGAAGAGGCAATCTCCCTCCGTCGTTCCCGCCTTTTCTGCGTACAGCGTTTCGATTTCCTACTGCGCGCGCGGTGAACTACTGCGCGCGCGCGGTGAATTCGACGCGAATGCCCAGGTCATCGGCTACGGTGAGCGTGTTGGCAAAGGAGGGCGGGTCGATGCCGAAGTCACTGATGAGCGCATTCGTGTGCGCCACGCCGGTGAGGGTGTCGCCAACCAGCTTCGCCGTCACATCAAACGTAACGGTCTTTGTGACCTCGCGCACGGTGAGATCGCCCGTCAACTTGAAGCTGACTTCCTCGCCCTCGGTGTAGGTGGCGGGCGCGCCCTCAATGGCCGTGGCAACGAAGGTGGCCTCGGGAAACTCGTCAAAGCGCGGGCCATCCGTGCGAATCCAGTTGTCGCGGTTCCTGCGATCGGTCTCAAGCGTATTCATCTGTACGGTGAAGCTGTTGCTGCCCAGGGCTGCGGACAGATCGTCGAGGTTCAGCTCAAGTTGGCCACTGATTTGCTGCGTGCCGCCTTCGACATCGTACTTGCCCGCATCAACGCCCAGTTTGGCGAGCGCACCGGCGAAGAACTCTTCCTTCACCTCATAGACGGCGCGTGATTCCTCGGGGATGATGACGAAGACGCGCTGGCCGGCAATTGGGTTGCCTGCGGGTGCGGCGTCAACGGCAGGTGCGGCTTCGGCAGGCGCGCTTGTGGCTGCAGGCGGTGCTGTGGCGGCAGGCTCGGCGGGCGCTGCGGGCGCACCGCATGCGCTGATGAGCGCGGCAATGACAAGCGCAAAGAGCGGGTAGAGCAGGAACGGTCGGTGCATGGGTTGGCTGGACTGCATGGCATCTCTCCTCGGAGCGGTGTCGGGAGCGCGGACAAGGTTACGCGCAAGCGTGGTGGCGCGCTGGCCGCAATTCTATACAGGCAGAGCCGTGTGGTCAGTAAGGCGCGTCGCAAGATGCTTCAATCGTCCTGCGTGGCCCGCGCCTGCTGGGCAGGGAGTGCGCCGTCGGGCAGCCAGGGGGGCAGCGCAATTTGCCCATCGCCGAATTGCGCGGTAAGCACGCGCATAAGCAGCGAGTAGATGCCTTCGTGGTGGAGGGCCGTCTCCATACTCTTCACGCCCAGGCCGGGCGTAAAGCCGTATGGCCCGAAGGCGTCGACAAGCGCGGGGTTGCGGCTGATGACGTGGATGGGCGTCTCCCAACCATCGTCGCGGCGCGAAACGGCGGGCGGCTGGTGGTCGCCCACGAGGATGAAAAGACTGTTCTCATCGCCCTGCGTCTCGATCAGGCGCGTGAGCATTTCAAGTTCGTACGTGATGGCGCGCATGTAGTGCTGGCGGCGTTGGCTGTGCTCGATGGCGTCGGGATCGACAGCCACATCTTCGGCGGCGACGGGGTTGGCGAGTGTGCGCCAGTCGTCAACCAGGCTTGGTAAGGGCGTCCACGGATAATGCGAATTCTGGGTGATGGTGAAGAGGAAGAGGGGTTGGTTACTCTGCGCCTTGAGGCTCTCGATGGCGCGGTTGAGCGTGTACTGGTCGGCGGGCGCTGGGCCCCAGCCATAGCCGACGCCGTCGTAGTCGAGGTCATCGTGGCGGAAGAGGATGTCGGCGCCATAGAAGCGGCTAATGCGCTGCCAGGCCACCTCGCCAAAGTTGTCATCCAGCGCCGAAAGCCAGGCAAAGCGATAGCCCTGGTTATTCAAGGTCCGCCCCAGGCTTGGATAGGTATCCACCTGGTATTTGTTGAGCAACGAGAGATATTGGGGCTGGTTGTCGATGTGCACCCCTAACAGGGTGCTTGTGTAGGCCAGCCACGAGCCGCCGCCCCACATGGGCGAAATGCTGAGTGATGAGACGCTGTGCCAGCCATTCGCAGCCAGGTCGCCCTCGAGCCGGCGCAGGAGCACCATATAGCCGGCGCGGTAATCGGGGCGCTTGTAGAGGACGCTGCCGTAGGACTCCACGAAGATGAGGTAGACGTCGGGCGGATTGGTGAGGACGGCTGGCGGATAGGCGTATACCGCCTGCACCTGGGCGTCATCAAACGAGAGGACGTCGTTGCGCAGCGCCCGTGATGCGGCGAAATTGCGCTCGATCTTGTAGCCCAGGCTGCTCGTCACCATCTCGGCGCGAGCGGTGTAGAACTGGAAGCGGACGAGCGCCACAACGCAGAGCAGCGCGGCTGCGGCAATGAATGCGCTGCTTGCGCGCCCGCGCCGTAGCGCCGCCCCGGCCGCAAAAAGCGCACTGAGCAGAATGAGAATAACGGCCAGCCCCGCAGCCAGCGCAAGCAGGCCGGTGGCGCCAAGCAGCCAGCTATTGCCCAGGTTCTGGAGCAGAAAAGGCAAATTGTCGCGCGCAAGCTGCCATTGGCTATAGAAGTTGGGTTCAAGCAGCCAGACGGAGAGCATGACCGCTTCATAGATGGCATAGACCAGCGCCAGCAGGTAGACAAGCGTGATGAGCGTGCGCAGGGACCGGCCGCGCAGCCGTGGCGCCCACACCCACGCCGCGGCCAGCAGCGTGAACTCAATTGAGAGCCGGAGAGGGTCCACCCCATCGCGCCAGACAAGGAAGCGACTAAAGGCCATGCGCCAGCCGTCGCCGAGGAGGGGTGCGGCCGGTGCTTGCATGTCGCGACCCAGCAGGTAGAGGGGCAGGAAGAGGAGCAGGTTGAGCGCCACGAACGCTGCCCAAAAGGTGAAATTCGGGAGACGCACGAGACTCGCGTTCAGGCGCTGACGGAATAGTGTCAAGGTCATGCAACTCGACGTGAACGTGTGCGCAGGCACGGGGCGCGCAGTTCAGCGATTGTAACCGGGGCGAGGCCGCTTGCCAACTCGCCGGCACGCGGCCGCAGTGCGGGTCGTCGACGTGTTGGGCGTGCAGCCGCCCATGCCCGGCGCGGTATCGCTGGTCGCCTCCTCTGTGTCGAACATTGGCTGTTCTGCGCGCGAAATTGGGGATTGACAACCACCTCTCGGGTGCGTATACTTTCTTGCAGAAAGCAAGATACCCCACTTGCGCATGGCCTGACAGCAAGGCCACTTTGTTCCGCCACACAGCCACCCGCCACAATTGATGTCCTCTGCCGGACTGCACAACGCATAGCTGCACCTGGGCGCTGCCGCGTTTGTGTGCGCGGCTGGACCTTCGGCCTCAGTAACGCTGCATTCTACGTTCGTGTACACGGTGCGTACACGCTGCAGGCCTCCTGCCATGAGCCACACCGGTGATACAACCCTATTGCGACGCGTAAACGCCTCCGCCGTGCTCGAACTGCTGCACGCCGAGGGGCCGATTGCGCGCGCCGAAATGGCGCGCCGCCTGCAACTCTCGCCGGCGACAATCACGCGGATTGTGGCCGGGCTGATTGAGAGCGGCGTGGTGGTCGAGCACAGCGCGGGCGATTCAACAGGGGGCCGCCGCCCCACCCTTGTGGAACTGAATGCGCGCGCCAGCCTCATCATCGGAGTCTATGTGGGCGGACAGACCGTGGCAGGCGCTCTGGCGGATCTCAACGGGGCAATTCTGCGCCGCCATGCGCTGCCCACGCTGCCCGGCGATGCGGGCGTTGCGCAGGTGATTGCGGTGGTCCGCGCACTTGTCGTCCAGGCGCAGGCGTTGGGCGTGCCTGTGCGCGGCGTGGGCGTGGGCGCGCCTTCGGTGGTGCACTATCCCGACGGCGTGGTGGCGCTTGCACCCAGCCTGGGCTGGCGCGACCTCCCCTTGCAGAAGTTGCTGCAGGAAGCCATTGGCCTGCCGGTGATTGTGGAAAACGAGGTCAACCTGATTGCGCTGGGCGAGGCATGGCGCGGGGCCGGGCAGGGCATTGATGCGCTCGTCTGCCTCTCGCTGGGGGCAGGCATTGGTGCGGGGATTGTGCTCAACGGCCGGCTCTACCGCGGGGCGCATCATGCCGCCGGCGAGGTGGGCTATGTGATTCCCGGCGAACGTTTTCTGGGCCGCATCTACGATGTCTACGGTTGCCTGGAAGGGCTCGCAGGCTATGAGGGCATTGTGCAGCGGGCGCGGCTGCGTCTGGCCAGCGCTCAGAATGGTGCGCAGCATTCCGTACTGGCCGGGCGCACCCTGGCGGTGGATGACGTCCTTGCCGCCGCACGCGCCGGTGATGCGCTGGCCTGTGCGGTCATCGACGAGACCGTGGACTATTTGACGATTGCGCTGGCCAATCTGGCCTGCGTGATTGACCCGCAGCGCGTCATCATCAGCGGCGAACTGGCTGCCCACGGCGATCTCTTCCTGGAGCCAATTCGCCGTCGGCTGGAGGGATTGCTGCCTGTTCTCCCCGAGGTGGTGCTCTCGGAAATGCAACTCGATGCGCCGATTCTGGGCGCGGTGATCACGGCGCTGCGCGAGACATCGGGCGCCGTCGAAGTGATGTTCTCCCGGGCCTAGCCCATTCCGCTGCACTCGCACGCGAGTGCTCGCTCCGCTGCAAGGACATTGCCATGGACAGAGAGTCTTTAACCCAGCCTGAAGCGGCGCAACCCGCCCAGAAAAACTCAACTTCGCCCGTAATTGTCGTGGAGGATGCCTCCAAGGTCTTCGAGAGCGCCCGCGGCCCGGTGCATGCTCTGGACAACTTCTCCATGACGGTGGACAAGGGAGAATTTGTGAGCATTGTGGGCCCCAGCGGCTGCGGCAAGAGCACGCTGCTTTGGGCCATGGCGGCACTGTGGCCGCTGACCGGGGGAAGCATCTCGATTGGCGGGCGCGAAGTCACCGGCACGCGGCGCGACGTGGGCATGGTCTTCCAGAGCGCCAATCTGCTGCCGTGGCGCAACCTGGAGGAGAACATCAAGTTCCCCTTCGAGATCATGCATGAGCAACCCGCCAAGGCGCAGGCGCGCATCGACGAACTGATCCGCCTCACCTCGCTTACGGGTTTCGAGCGCCACTTTCCCCAGGAACCTTCGGGCGGGATGCCGCAGCGCGCCCCGCATGTGCGTTCACTCTCGTATGACCCCGACGTTCCGCCTGATGACGAGCCCTTCGGCGCGCTGGATGCGTTTACGCGCGACGAGATGAACGTCATGCTGCTCGACATCTGGGAGGCGTCGCACAAGACGATTGTCTTTGTGACGCACCAGATTCCCGAGGCGGTCTACCTTTCGGACCGCATCTATGTGATGACGCCGCGGCCAGGGCGCAACTCACGCGTCTTCAAGATCGATCTGCCCCGCCCGCGCCCCCTATCGATTACGAATGAGCCCCACTTCTTCGAGATTGTGGCTGAAATCCGCGGCACAATCTACGGCAATGTGGCGCGCGCCGAAGAAGGTGGCGAGTACGAGATTGATCGCTTTGCACACTAAACCGATCGCAGCGCGTGCACATCGTTTGTGACGCAAGCGCGCGCTGCGCGCCAGGACGCACGGATCAGCCAAGGCAGGAGGCTACGCATGGCAGAGATGACAACAACCAAGAGTTCCGACGGTGACAAGATTTCGCTCAAGGATGAAGGCTTCATGGACTGGTCGGCGCTCACCTCGGTCTCCGTGGGGCGGGCGCAGGCGGGCATTATTGCGGCCGTGGCCGTGGCGGTGATCCTGGGGCTGGAACTGGCCGTGCGCGCGTTTGAGATTCCCCAGTATGTCTTTCCCGCGCCCAGCGCGATTGGGGCTTCGCTGGTGCAGAACTTCCCCACCATCTGGCCCCACCTGCTGGTCACGCTGCAGGAACTGGGCATGGGCTATGCGATTGGTGCGAGCATCGGTATTGTGCTGGCGGCCGTCATCACACAGTTTCCCTTTGTGGAGAAGGTGATCACCCCCTATATCCTCGTGCTGGTGATGACGCCGGCCGTGGCGCTGGTGCCGCTGCTGATTCTGCGCTTTGGCTTTGGGATGACGCCACGCATCATTGCGATTGCGCTGGCCGTGGGGCCCATGGTGATGATCAACGCCTCCACCGGCTTTCGCCGCACCGACAACGCCAAGATCGCGCTCGCGCGCTCGTATGGCGCCAGCACGCTGCAGATTTTCACAAAGGTGCGTTTCCCGCTGGCGCTGCCCATGATCATTGTGGGCCTCATGGTGGGGGCCATCTTTGGGCTGGTGACGGCGGTGGGCGCCGAAATGGTGGGCGGTGGCATGGGGCTTGGCACACGCCTTACCTACTACTCGTCGCTGGCGCGCATGGCTCCCTTCTTTGCGGTGATCATCATCATCGCCACCATCGGCATTCTGGCGTACGTACTCTTCTATTTTGTGGGCAAGAAGTGGGCCAGTTGGGAGGCGTAGCCGCTGCGCAAACCCGTGATTTGACGCAAGGACGCAAAGACGCCAGGAAACGCAAGGCAGGACGCAAGGAAAAGCAACACGACACAACCATGCGAAGCCTTTCCTGTTGTCTCCTTTTGTTTCCGCCTTTTCTGCGTACAGGTGGTTTTGCCGTTCGCCACAACGCTGTGGCGGGCGTGAAGGATGCAAATGCAGGTCCGAGGAGGTTCAGCGTGTATCTAAGGAGACGAACCATGAAGCGGATCGTACTGGTTGGAATGTTGATCTTTACCCTGCTGCTGGCTGCATGTGTCGCACCGGTGGCGCCCGCGAGTGAGGCGGCGCCGGCGGCGGCCGGTGAGGCTGCAGCCGCGGCCCCCGCCGAATTGCAGAAGATTGTGTGGGTGTCGCCGCGTGGCTCCCTCGAGGTGATGGACGACGTCAACCTCTGGGTGGCGCAGGAGTTGGGCTACTTTGCAGAACTGGGGCTGGATGTTTCGCTCGAGCCGGGCCCGCTTGAAGCACTGGCTGTGACCAAACTGGTGGCTGAGGGACAGGCCGACGTGGGCTACCCATCGCCCGGCGTGCTTCTTGCCAGCCTGGATGCGGGCATGCCCCTGGTTCAGCCCTGGGAAATGATGCTGGGGCAGACCTTCAACTTCGCCGTCCAGAAGGGCAGCGACATCAAGACCGTGCAGGACCTGGCGGGCAAGAAGATATCGCTCGGCTCCGAAGGCTGGAGAGTAATCGTTGACCCGATTCTGGTGGAGGCGGGTGTTGATCCGGCCTCCGTGGAGTACGTCAACGCGGGCAATCAGTGGGCGCAGGCTGTGGCCGCAGGCGAGGCCGATGCTGCGCTGGGCTGGCGTGGCCTGACGCCGCAGTGGACCGCCGTGGGGCTGGATTTTGACTACATTTTCGGCACCGACTTCTCCAAGCACCCGTCGAACGGCTACGTGATTCGCGCCGCCGACCTGGAGGATCCGGCCATGCGCGACATGTGGGAGAGGTTCTTCCGCGGCAACGCCATGGGCTTTGAGTTCACACGCCTCAATCCCCGCGCGGCTGCGCAAATTGTCTACGAGAAGTTCCCCGCCATTCAGGAGCAGATGACACCACAGCTTGCCTATGATTCCATGGTTGAGTTGACCGACCTCTATCTCCAGTCATGGAAGAATGGCGAAGGCTATGGCTACAATGATGTGGCCAACTGGCAGGCGTACATCGATGCCGTCTACGGGCTGGGACAGATTACCACAAACTACACGGCCGATCAGGTTGTCACCAACGAACTGATCGAAGCCGCCAACACCTTCGACGCCGAGCGCGTGGCCGCCGATGCCGCCGCCTATGAACTGAACGACGACTGGGCCGCGCTGCCCGCCGATTCTCCCTGGAGCGAATAGCACCTGGCTTTACCTGCGGGGGGCGGGCGCGCATACTGCCCCCCGCAGGCCAATGCTGCCAGCGCCTATTGACTCACAACGATGCACCATGCAAGGAGCATTGCGCATGAAGTTCAACATTGGTGGACACACAAACAGCTATCACACTCACACGCTGGATGAAGCGCTGGAAGGCATTGCCGCAGCCGGCTTCAAGTTTGTGGAACTCTCGGCGGTGGAAGGGTGGACCGAACACGTCCCACTCGAGCCTAGCGATGGCGATCTCGCCGACCTCAAGGCCAAGCTGGCGCGCCTGGGGCTCACGCCGCTCTCGCTCTCGGGCCACTCCGACCTGACGACGGCACACGGGCTGGAAGTCGCCCGCAAGGCGGTTGACCTGTGCGTACGCCTGGGGGTTTCGCTCCTGAACACGGCAATTGGCGGCCACTACAGCGAGGACGAGAACAAGGAGGCCTTCATGAGCAATATTCATGAATTGGCCGACTACGCCGCGCTGCGCCACATTAACGTGGGGCTGGAAGTGCACGGCGACATCATGGCCACGGCGGCGCTCTCCGTGCCGATTATGCAGGAGATTGGACGCGGCAATGTGGGCATCAACTATGACACGGCCAACTGCATCTTCTATGGCGGCGTGCAGGCGGTGGATGACCTGCGCACGGCCGCACCCCACCTCGTCAGCGTTCACCTCAAGGACAAGGTTGGCGGCTTGAAGGTGTGGGACTTCCCGGCCGTGGGTGAGGGCGAGGTGGACTTTGCCGCCATCTTCGCCGTGCTCGAGGAGATCGGCTACACGGGCCCGCTGAGTGTTGAGATCGAGTTCCAGGGCGACCCCTTCCCTTCGCTGGACGAAGTGAATCGTTCGATGGCGGTTTCGTACCAAACCCTGCACGCGCTGGGCGTGGCCTAGGCCAGCGTTCGGCGCGTCGCGCGGCGCCAATGCCGTAACCGACGTGCGCAAACAGAGGAGAGAGGCAATTATGCTGCGAGTTGCCGTCCTGGGTTCCGGCTTTATGGGAGGCACGCACGCGCGCGCGTTTGCGGCGCTGCCCGATGTACAGGTGGTGGGTGTCTCATCGCGCAGCGCTGAAAAAGCGGGTGCGCTGGCCGCCGCCGTGGGCGCGCAGCCCTTTGACGACGCCCGTGCGCTGGCCACCCACCCCGACGTGGACGCCGTGAGCATCACGCTGCCCACCTATCTGCACGCGGAATACGCCGTCGCGGCGCTCAAAGCGGGCAAGCACGTGCTGCTGGAGAAGCCCATGGCGCTGACGCTGGAGGAATGCGACGCCATCAGCGCCGCAGCGGCGCAGAGCGGGGGCATCCTCATGCTCGCGCACGTGCTGCGCTTCTGGCCCGAGTACATTGCTGTGGCTGATTTGGTGCAGAGCGGCGCGCTGGGCAAGCCGCAGTCGGCCATGGCGTGGCGACACCTGACGCACCCGGCCTGGGCCGACTGGTTCAATGACGCGTCGCTCTCGGGCGGTGAGGTGCTGGACCTGCATATTCACGATCTGGACGCGCTGAACTGGCTCTTCGGCGCGCCCGCCTCAATCTATGCACGCGGCACGCGCGGCCCCAGCGGCGGCTTCGATCACGCCGTTTCACTGCTGGCCTATAACGGCGTCAATGCAATTGCCGAGGGGACCTCGCTCATGCCGGCGGGCTACCCCTTCAGCATGTTGCTCACCGTGCGCTGTGAAGGGGGCGTTGTGGAGTATGTGCTGCGCGCCGGGGGCGAGCAGGTGGATTCGGCCGACACCGGGCAGAACAGCCTGCTCGTCTACAGGCCGGGCCAGCCGCCGCAGCCCCTTGCCTGCACCCCCGGCGACCCCTATGCGCTCGAAATTGCCGCCTTCGTGCGGGCGGCGCAAAGCGGCGTTGCCCCCGCCCACGGCACGCCCGCGCAAGGGCGCCTCGCCGTTGCCACCGCATTGGCAGCGCGCCGCTCAATCGAAACCGGCGCCCTAGTTGCCGTGTAAACTGAACGACAAAATCTCAACGCAAAGTTGCCGTGTAAACTGAACGACAAAATCTCAACGCAAAGTTGCCGTGTAAACTGAACGACAAAATCTCAACGCAAAGCCGCACAGACTAAACGACAACAGCTCAACGCAAAGCCGCAAAGGAGCGCAAAGCAACGCAAAGGAAAATCGAGGCACCAACGTGTTGGTGGTTTTCCTTTGCGTTGATTTGCGGCTTTGCGCTGAGATGTTCATCAGGAGGTTGCCATGCGCGAGTTTGACCATGTCGGTATTATCACAGATGAGAAGCAGCCCGGCGAGATGTGGGTGGAGGCGACGCGCGTCTGGGTCACGGACCCCAGCACGCATCCCTACAAGATTGAGCACCTGCGCTACGAGCCGGATTCGCCCGTAACCAACGAGGTGCGCACGTTGCCGCATATCGCCTTCCGCGTGCCCGCACTGGAGCCGGAGATGGAGGGTCTGCCGATTCTGCTGGGGCCCTTCAGCGCCAATGAAAACGTGCGCGTCGTCTTTGTGCTGCGCGACGGCGCCGTCTACGAGTTTATGGAGAGCAGCAAGGGCGCGCACTGGCACGAAGCAAGTCGCTAACGACTGATTGCCAATCATCAATCATCAATCATCAATCATTAATAGCTATTGATAATTGATGATTGATGATTAAAACACCATCCATATTCCCATGCCCCACACCGCCTTCGCCGTTTGTGCACACCCGGATGATATCGAGTTCATGATGGCGGGCACGCTGCTGCTGCTGCGCAACGCGGGCTTTGCCATCCACTACATGACACTGGCCGACGGCGCCTGCGGCAGCTTGACCATGGACGCCACGACCACGGCGCGGGTGCGCCGCGAAGAGGCGATGGCGGCTGCTGCCTCTGTGGGCGCGATCTACCACGAGAGCCTTTGCCCTGACCTGGAGATTGTCTACGACGTGGGGCTGTTGCGGCGGCTGGCGGCCGTCATGCGCGCAGTGGCGCCGGAGATCATCCTGACGCATCCACCCGCCGACTACATGGAAGACCACATGAACACCTGCCGGCTCGTGCTAACCGCGGCCTTTGCACGTGGCATGCCCAATTTCGTCACCGAGCCTCCCGCAGCGCCTGTTGAGCAGCCCGTCACGGTCTACCATGCGCAGCCCTACGGCCTGCGCGATCCGCTGGGCCGGCCGGCGCCATGCGACTTCTACGTGAACACAGGCAGCGTGCTGGCAGAGAAGCGCGCCATGCTCGCCTGTCACCGCAGCCAGAAAGAGTGGCTCGACGTCAGCCAGGGCATTGATGCGTATCTGACGCATATGGAAGAGATGGGCCGCGCCGCCGGCGCGCACTCCGGTGCGTTTACCTATGCCGAAGGGTGGACGCGCCACCTGCCGCAGGGCTACTGTGCGGCCGATGCAAACCCGCTGCGCGCCGCGCTGGCCGAGCTAACGGTCGAAGCCGCAAAACTATGACACAAAGAAGATTCGCAGCGGCGGATGATGGATGTTTCCGTAATTGACCTGCATTCGGCATGTGTGCGGCCGCGAACAGCACCTCACCCCCGGCCCCTCTCCATGCGGAGAGGGGAAGTCTTCGACTGAGTTGTGCCGCCCTGTCACCATGGACTCGGGGCAGGGGTGAG